>JAUYBY010000017.1 GCA_030692925.1 Candidatus Zixiibacteriota bacterium
TCAAAGGGATCATAAATAAAATTCCCAGGGAGCCGCCCAATATCGATAAGAAGATTATATCCAGATTGTTGATCGGATGCGAAAAACCCGGCAAAGTCTCGTTCCAGATGAAGAAAGCCGGGATGGTGAAGATGATACCGGCGGCTAAGGATTCTCCAGAGGAACCAATGGTCTGGACAATATTATTCTCTAAGACAGTTCCGGTTTTGAAAATTCCCCTTAAAACTGCCATTGAGATAACTGCTGCAGGAATGGACGCAGAAACTGTCATTCCCACTTTTAAACCTAAATAAGCATTGGCAACCCCAAACACAACCGCGATGATTGCACCTAAGATCACAGCGCGGAGGGTTATCTCTGGAATATTTTCATGCGCCTTAATATAAGGCTCAAACTCATGCTGGGTCGATTCCGCCCTTTTCGGTTCTGGACCTTTCATAATCCTCCCATCAGTTAAAATTTAAGAGAACGGTTTTCAACAATTATCCAAAGCTAATATTATGAAACTTAAGAGTCAAGTTTTTTTCTTTGAGATAGATAGTAGGGGCGTATTGCAATACGCCCCTACCGCCCAATTGTGAACTTTCTCATGTGGTCGTCCAGATGGACGTAAAACTTGCCAGGTCAGGGGACCTGGCAAGCACTGGTTTTTCATTGTAGATGTACGCGAAGTAGCTGCTCGATTTATCGAGTCCAAATGGACCCAATGAATTGGGCAACTACCTTCTACAATCCTCATCTCTTCGCTCGCAGGCAGATGTTATCATCCGCCTGTATGTCCATTGGTAAAGCTAAAGTCTCAAGACCTTGACGGCTTTACACTCCAAATATTCAAACACAACTTTCTCCTTGCTTTCTTTAAGAGAAAACATAAATTCTTTGAAGATGTCCAGATGAAGGAAACAGTTTATGCTAAATAGAACCTGCAAACATTCTCTTTTTCTGATCTTGACTTTTTTTCTTTTCTTTAATCTAACCTACGCTGAGGATAAAAGTAAGAAAAGTATGAATGAATACCTTGCCTTTAATCATTATATAAACGGCACCTTGTTTGAGCTTGAAGGGGACTTAAAATCAGCTATCCGGGAATATAATGAAGGTTTGAAATTTGCTCCGGACTCCTATACCTTGAGAATGTCACTGGCCAAGGATTATTTCCAGACCGGAGATTACGAATCTGCTTTAAAAGAAGCTTCCAGGATCCAGCCCCAGACAGCCGGGGTCTGGGCTTTTTTGGGCGATTGTTACAGGAGCCTGAATAAAAAAGATGAGGCGGTTGAAGCTTATTTTAGAGCAGTTCAATCTGATACAACTTTAGTTGCACCTTATTTCTATTTAGCCCAGGTCTGGCAACAGGAAGGTAAATTAGATTCTGCCATCTATGCCTGGAGAAAAATCTCTTTAGCCTCTCCCTTAAACCCTGGGATTTATTTGAACCTGGGATTTCTTCTGGAACTCCAGGGTAAGCTGGATGAGGCGATTGCCGAGTATAAAAAGGTTTTAAACCTGGACCCAAAAGACCGGCAAGCCCTTTTATCCCTGGGTAGAACCTATGAGGCAAAAAGAGAATTTCCCCAGGCAATAAATTTTTATCAGGAAGTCCTGACCCAGGATTCAACTGATATAATAATCCGCTCTAAATTGGTCCAGCTTTATTTTAACACAGGAGAAAAAGAGAAGGCTTTAGATGAAGGTCTGAACCTTTACAAGCTACGCCCTCAGGATAAAAATGTCAAAAAGCTTTTAGGCGGGATTTACCTTTCCCTGAAAAAATATCCGCAAGCGGAAACCCTCTTTTCAGAATATGTGCGGATGGACTCAACGGACCCTTCCGGGTTTCTTTTCCTGGGAAGAGCCTTTCTGGAAGATAAAAATTATCCTCAGGCAAAAATTATGCTTCAAAAAGCAATTAGCTTGAACGACTCACTGCAGGAAGCCTGGGTAAACCTGGGAATGACTTATTTAGAGGAAGACAGTCTCTCTCCTGCAAAAGAGGTCTTCACCCAGGCACTACCTAAAGCCCAGAGAAAAGAGGAAATCTATTATTTTTTAGGCACAGTCTATTCACGGCAGAAAGAGTTTTCCCAAGCGATCGAGGTTCTGCTTGAGGCTGACTCTCTAAGTCCGAACAATGTTCAAATCCTTTTCCTCTTAGCTTCAGATTATGAGCAGAGCGGAAACTTTGACCAGGCGGTCTCCACTTTTGAAAAGGTTTTATCTATAGAACCGGAAAATGACGAGGCTTTGAATTACTTAGGATATATGCTGGCAGATAAAGGGGTCAGGTTAGATGAGGCTCTGAAGATGATCCAAAAAGCACTGGAAAAACAACCTGAAAATGGTGCCTATCTGGATTCCTATGCCTGGGCCCTGTTCCGTCTGGGAAAATTAAAAGAGGCGGAAACACAGATAAGAAAAGCTCTGAAGACCAGAATTAAGGATGCGGTAATATATGAGCACTTAGGGGACATCTTGGATGCCTCAGGGAAAAAAGAGGAGGCAAAAACTGAATGGAAAAAAGCCTTAGAGCTTGACCCGCAGAATGAGAAGATAAAAGAGAAATTGGGAAAGTAAACCAAGCCTGGAGCTTGTAGCTGGTAGCTGGTAGCAAGATCTAAAAACAATTACAGAAGGAACGGCGGATGATAACATCCGCCTGAGAGCACCTCCCCTCTCCCCTTGCGGGAGAGGGTTAGGGAGAGGGGCCACCTTTCCCTCAGAACGAAAGGATAAAAGAGGAGCTGGGAAGATAGTTTGGCGGGCAGGGTGCCTGCCCTACGAAACTTTATTATTCGGTAAACCTTCACGGGTTGTGTCAGGAGAAAAGAACGTCCTCACAGGAGTGAGGACGCTACAAATTACGGAAGAAATATCTTTCAGACGAAAATGTCAGTTAAATTCTTGATAAAAATACTCACTTTTAGCTTAATCCTTCTTTCAATAAACTGTGCCAAAAGGGAATTCCCGTCTGGTGGGCCTGTGGACGTAACCCCACCGCAAATCTTAGAGGTCTTTCCTGCCAATAGCTCCCTGAATGTCGACCTTTCTGCCAAAATCACCATCACTTTTAGCAAACCGATGGCTAAAGAGAAAACCGTGCAATCGATCTTTATCACGCCGGTGCCTGAATCGCCTTTCAAATTCAGATGGAAGAAAAATAGTTTAATCCTGGAACCCTCAAAACCTTTAGAGAAAGACAAAACCTATGTGATAAACATAGGAACTAATGCCCAGGATACACATAACAATAAGTTAGAGAAGAGTTACAGTTTCGCCTTTTCCACCGGGCAAAAGTTAGATTCCGGCTCGATTTCCGGTAAAGTCTTTTTTCAAGATAAAGCAGAGAAAGGGGTGAGTATCTGGACCTACCCGCTTTCAAAAAATAAAGACACGAATCCTGAAGTGGATAAACCCGAATATGCAACCCTTTCAGGCCAGAATGGTGAATATACTTTGAGCTATCTGGCAAAAGATGTGTATCGGTTATTTGCTGTCAAAGACTTGAACAATGATCTTTTGTGGGAACCGGATAAAGAGCCTCTTGGCGTGACTACAAAAGATTTAAACTTAACCCTGGACACCTTGTCATTTTCCAATATCGTTTTTGAACTGATCTTAAGAGACACCACCGCTCCACAATTAGTCAGCTGCCAAAGCCTGGATAAAAGGGACGTCAGGCTGGAATTTGATGAGTCTTTGTCTCCCAGAGGACTTTATGAGAAGGAAAACTATAAAATTTATTCTGACTCTTTGTCTGAGAAAAGTTTGAACGTGGAGCTGGTTTACATTAAAGGAGAAGATTATCAAAAAGTTTATCTTGTAACAGATGAAATGTCTAAAAGAAAATACAGGGTCATTGTCCAGAATCTCACCGACTTATACGGAAATAAGCTTGACCAGAAATTTAATGAATGGGTTTTTGAAGGGTCTGAATCTGTGGACAAGTCTCCTTTGAGAATAGACTCCACTTATCCTGGGGCTGGAGATGTCAACATACCCTTAGATGCAGAAATCAAGCTTTTTTTCGAAAAACCACCTGAGAAAAATTCTGCTGAAAAAGGGTTTATTTTGAAAGATAGTTTAGAGGAGAGAGTTGAAGGTAAGTTTTTGTGGGAGAATCCTGCTGAATTAGTGTTTAAGCCAGATAAAGTTCTTCAAGGCAAGATGAAATACGAATTAACCTTAAAAGATTTAGTTGATCTCTGGGGAAATCCTTATGTCGCTTTTGACCTTGAGGCAGATACCAGTTTTAAACTTGGTTTCATCACAGTAGACCCGGATACGTTAAGTTCCATCTCTGGAAGAGTTGAAAATCTAAGCCAGAACAAAGGAGAAATAGTAATTGACCTAAAAAAGATAGAGAAACCTGAGTTGAGCTATGAAAAAAAGCTGAAAGAATCAGGAGATTTCAAATTTGAAAACGTTTTCCCCGGAAAATATAACTTAAAAGCCTATTTGGACTTAAATGGAAACGGAGTCCTGGACTTGGGTAAACCCCTCCCCTTTGAGCCGGCAGAACCAGAAATTTTCTACCCGGACACCCTGAACCTCCGCCCCAGATGGGAGACTGAGGGGGTTATTCTAAAATTTAGATAGGCAAAAAAATCAGCTTTTTTCCTTGACAAAGCCTTAAATTGCGTTATTTTTTAATAGTAGAGTTGGTTTTCACTTAACTTGAATTTTCGTCTTCTTTGATTTCTGAGGGGGGAAGACGCAAATCCATACATAAGAGATTATTTTATGCCTTTTTTATTGCTAACATTTTTTAAATTGAAAGGGGGTGAGCCTGCTTAGGGATTAAAAGAGTTTCAGATTTGACTTTTAACCTTTTACCTTAAAGGAGGACAGATTTATGCACAAAAAGTATTTAGTCCTATTCTTCTCAGCCATACTGGCTTTGCTCTGGTATGGTTCTGCCTTTTCCCAGGATCCGGGCGTCCCTGATACAGCCAGAGTAGAGTGTCTGGACAAGGTCAGGCCTAATTCCCAGGTGGTTTTGAACGTCTATATAACTAATGATGAAGAGTTGGGTGCATTCACCATCCCTCTGTTATTTCCGGACACTGCCAGCACCTTGGATGTGGTCTGCGATTCAATCAGTTTTGTAGGAACAAGGGCTGCAGGGGCAACCTTAAAGAGCGATAAATCTTACTGTCCTGAATGCATTCAAAATAATAAACACAGATTACAGATATTCGGGATCTGGTTTGGAACAGGGTTGACAGCAGGAAATGGAATCGTGGCTAAATTGTACTTCAGTACCGGTGCTGGCTGGGATTCAACCAAATATGTTCCAGTCGATACAACCTTCTGGCCACCTACTACGGTCTTTGAATTTATTGATCCGACCGGAACCAATGCCTTCACACCTGCTTTTATCAAAGGCTGTCTGGGTTTAGGCTCAGCGCCAACACCCACCATCACCGTTACCTCTCCTAATGGAGGGGAAAACTGGATAGTTGGGAGTTCCCATAACATCACCTGGACCTCTCAGAACTTCAGCAATAACGTGAAGATAGAATACTCCACCAATGGAGGTTCATCCTGGAATACAATCGTAGCCAGCACGGCGAATGACGGAACCGAACCCTGGACCATACCTAATACCCCTACAACTCTAGCCAAGGTTAAAGTCTCAGATGCCGCCACTGGAACACCTTCAGATATGAGTAATGCTAATTTCACCATAAGCGCAGTTCCCACTATCACCGTGACCTCACCCAATGGAGGTGAGAGCTGGTGCGTGGGAAGTAGCCACAACATTACCTGGACTTCCACCGGGACAATAGCCAATGTAAAATTGGAATATTCTACCAATGCCGGTTCAAGCTGGATTACCATTCTTGCCTCCACTCCGAATGACGGATCAGAGTCCTGGCTTATTCCCAATACACCTTCCACTACTTCTCTGGTCAGGATCTCTGAGGCAAACACCGGGACGCCTTCTGATGTGAGCAATGCCGCTTTCACTATTGCTCCTCAGGTCATTACGGTGACCTCGCCTAATGGAGGAGAAACCTGGCAGGCAGGCTCTTCCCATAATATCACCTGGACCTCTTCCTGCTTTAGCGGGAACGTAAAGCTGGAGTATTCTACAGATGCTGGCTCAAGCTGGATCACCATCATCGCCAGCACTTCAAACAGCGGTACTTATCCCTGGTCAGTACCAAATACCCCCTCGACCAATAGTCTGGTCAGGGTTTCAGATGCGGCGGATGGAACACCCAATGATATAAGCAATGCAGTCTTCACCATCTCGCCACCGCCCCAAGCTATGTTGAATGTCACCTCACCCAATGGAGGAGAAATCTGGTTTGTAGGGAGTTCGCATAACATCACCTGGACCTCTCAGGGGTTAATCTCCAACGTGAAGATCGAGTATTCCATTAATGCGGGTGGAAGCTGGTTCCTTATTACTGCCAGCACTGCCAATACTGGAACTTACCCCTGGACTATCCCGGATACCCCGTCAGAAAGCTCCCTGGTGAAAATCTCAGATGTTTCTAATAGTGAAGTATCTGACATCAGCGATGCTTTGTTTACTATTAAAAAGGCGGTTATCTCCGGGTGTAAGATACTTTTCGACATAAGCCATGGTTTTACCCAAGTACCTGAATCTGTGGACACTACTTACTGGTCGCATCTGATCTCAGCCCTCAGGGCTGCCGGTCATACCGTAATCACGGACCAGGCCAATTTCAATTTGAGCGGGTATAACGTGGTTTTCCTCTCGGTGCCAGGAAAAGATTATACTGCCGGTGAGCTTTCCGCTTTGCAGACCTTTGTGCTGAATGGCGGGGCAGTGGTGATAAGTGCGGAGCACAGCGGAGGTTTTGGGACCGCCTATCTTAACCACGTAGCTAACCTGTTTGGAATAAACTTCAAAAGCAACGTGGTGTTAGATGATAACCACAATGACCAGGATAACAATAACTGGCCCCTTATCACCAATTATGTATCTCATCCCACTACTGCGGGCATAAACACGACCGTAATCTACGCCGGCTCAAGTTTAGAGCTTTCCGGCTCAGCTTATGCGATTGCTTATGCGGATACTGACGCTTACAATATGCCGCCTGTAAAAGCACTACCACCAACCAACGCACTTTATGCTGGAAAGTTCGAGAAAATCCCTGCCCCGGGCTTTAGCGAATACGGAGAAAACGTATCTACTACACCCAGCATAGTGGTAATGGCCGCCTCAGAATATGGAAATGGAAAGGTCTGGGCAGTGGGCGATTTCAATATCTGGGCAGATGATTACGCCGGGCAGAATATCGGCATAGACTATTATGATAACCAGCAACTGGCTCTTAACGTGTTTGACTGGTCCTGCACTACCAAGCCGGGTGCCGCCGTCGTGGTCAGTATGCCGGACACCTGCGTTAAATTAGGCGAGTTCATCCTGATACCGGTGAACGTATCGGATGTCACCGACAAAGGGGTATATTCGGCTGAGATCACGCTGTCCTTCGATAAATCGATCCTCAAGGCAACTGATGCCACCCTTCTGGGAACCATTGCCGAAGGCAGGCTGATGTTCTTTAATAAGTATGATGACTCGATCAGAATAGCCATATCCGGGACTTCCCCGCTTTCTGGAAGTGGACCCTTAGTTTACGTGGGCTTCAACGTTTTATCCCTGCCTAAAGATTCAACTATTATTCACTTTGACAGGATGAGATTCAATGAAGGGATTCCTCCGGTTACAACTAAAGATGCGGTTATCAAGCCCTGCGAGGTGTTCCAGATCTCAGGCGTGATCAGATATTGCCTGAACAATAACCCGGTGGATGAGGCTCTGGTAAAAATAACCGGTGGCAAGGCCGATTCGGTTAAGACAGATGCCAGTGGTGGATACGGTTTCTTAAATCTCACCGGAGGATTGGACTACACGGTCAGGCCTGATAAAACCGATGATGCTTCTGGCTCAATCACTGCCTATGATGCTTCTTTGATCTTGAGATACGTGGTTCATCTGATAAACTTTTCATCCTGCCAGAAGCTCTCTGCAGACGTGACCGGCAACTGTGAGGTCTCGGCATATGATGCCTCTTATATCTTAAGACACGTGGTCGGACAGATAACCCAGTTCCCGATTGGTAAGGACTGGAAATTCTTCCCCGCGAGCTTCGTTCTGGATGCGAACCCCTGCTTAGGCATACCGGATTCAATCTTCTATGCAGCGCTTGCGGACAATAAATTCAACCAGGATTACAAGGGAATTATGTATGGAGACGTTTCCGGCAACTGGGCAGGTAAGGTGGTCATAGCTGGCACCCCAAAACAGATCAGCGTGTTTCCCAAGATCACTGCCAAAGAGTTCACGGTAAAGCCGGGTGAGGAGTTCACTCTGCCTTTGGAGCTTGCAGACCTTGGCGAGACCTATTCTGCGGAGTTCAGCTTAAGTTACAATGCGGACTGGTTAGAGGCAAAGACAGTAACTCCATCTGAGCTTACTTCTGGATTTATGTTAGAGCAGAAGATTTCAGACAGCCAGATAAAGATAGCCTTGGCCAGTGCCAAGCCCGTGACCGGAAGCGGAACTTTTGTTGGCATAACCTTTAAGGTCTCGGATAAAGCAAAAATCGGAGACAGGGCTGAGATAAAGCTGCAGAATCTCAGATTGAACGAAAGCGACCTTATGGAGCCGAATTTAGCTTACGTGGTCTCAGTTGGTGCCCAGGTGCCTAAGGAGTTCTCCTTATCCCAGAACCATCCTAACCCGTTCAACCCGGCAACCAGCATCCAGTATACCCTTCCGACCAGGTCTCATGTGGTTTTGGAGGTCTACAATCTCTTGGGCCAGAGGGTTACGACCCTGGTGGACGAGGTAAAAGAAGCTGGAATACACCAGGTGATCTGGAACGGAAAGGATAATAAGGGCAATACGGTTACCAGCGGAGTCTATTTCTATCGTATAAAAGCTGATAACTTCTCTGAAGTTAAGAAGATGGTTTTGATGAAGTAATTTTTTGTTGTAGGGGCAGGTTTGAAACCTGCCCCTACGGAAAAAGGAGAAGAGACAAAAATGATGAAAAAGAAACTCTTAAAAGTGATTTTGTGGAACTTTTTGAGCCTTCTGCTCTTCTCCGGATTAGCCTTTGCCAGCACGGTGCCGGTTTCAATACCTGATACCTCTGCCGCACCTGGAGATATAATTAGATTGCCAATCCTGGTACAGAATATTCCTCCTGATACGGTCTGGTCTGCGGACATCACACTGGGCTTTAATCCTGCGGTCGTGCAGGCTGAAAGCGTTACTTTCTCTGGAACTTTAGTAAGTAGCTGGGCAAATGCCTATAACATCGTAGGCGATTCGATTAATATAGCCCTGGCGGGGTCACAAACTATAAACGGGAGCGGGACTTTGGTCTACATAAGATTCAAAGTCCTCTCCTCTGCCTTACCTGGCGACAGCTCGGTCATTCGTTTCAAGAAAATGATATTCAATGATGGCGAGCCTCTTGCATCTGCTAAAGATGGCGTATTGAGAATTACCCCGACTTCAGTTCATGAGAATGAAAACCTGAATCTTCCAAAAGATTTTAATTTAGGACAGAATTATCCGAATCCGTTTAATCCCACAACCATAATACCTTTCAGGGTTAATGGTTCACAGTTCATAGTTCATAGTCCCATCCCAACCTCCCTGGTGATCTACAATGTTCTCGGACAGAAGGTGAATACTCTGGTAAATGAGAGCCTGAAACCTGGGACATATGAAGCTACCTGGGACGGGAAAAATGATGCAGGAGAAAAAGTCCCGAGCGGAGTTTATTTCTACCGGCTTACCAGTGGAAATATCTCAGAGACCAGGAAAATGGTGCTGATGCGGTAAAGAATAGTGAATTTTGTTAAAATGTTGTCATAGCGTCCTCACTCCAGTGAGGACGCTTTTTTGTTGCCTACAAAACGCACGGACAGGGTGGCACCCTCAAACTTGTTTGAGGGTGATTCGATACAGAGAGAAGATGCCCTGTGTGAATTAAATTTCCCTCCCTGTAGGGAGGGATAAAGGGAGGGTCAGAAGTTTTTCCCGTCAGGTCAGGGGACCTGACGGGCACGCTAAACGTTACCACAGGAGTGGTAACGTTACACCAGTGCCTGACTAAAGAGGACAACTAAAGCGGTCGATAATTAAATAAAAGAACAAACAGTAGATATCAAGGGGGAATATATGTACACCAAATGGTCAGAACAGTTGCTTACTGGTAATGAAATCATAGATAAGCAACATAAAGAGATTTTCGAACAAGCTGCCCGGATGATCGAATCCGGAAAAACCGGCAAAATCGAATCAGAGGCAGGTAAAATCATCGAGTATCTTGAGGGTTATTATAATAGACATTTCACAACTGAAGAGGAGCTTCAAAAAAAACACGGGTATCCGGGGTATGAGGCTCACAAAGAAATGCACCAAAGATTCCGCGAAGAGCTGGGGGAGTTGAAGCACAAATTAGCCGCATACGGTGCCAGCCCTGAGCTGACAACTGAATCCGTAGTCCTTATGCTCGAATGGCTGGCAAAGCACATAGACAAATCGGATAAGATACTTGCGGTGTACATTCAAAATACTCAATCAGGCAAATCCATACCTGATTCTCGTCCCGTCAAGCCGTAACGACAGGCGCGCCTTAATCTTTCCAAACTACGCCAGGGTGGCACCCTCAAACTTGTTTGAGGGTGAGTTAATTTGTAGAGAAGACTCCCTCTGCGGACACAGTTTCCCTCCCTCGTAGGGAGGGTCAAAAGTTTTTTCCCGTCAGGTCAGGGGACCTGAAACGGGCACATATAAACTAAAAAGAACGCGTAGCGGAGGTTTCAAACCTTCGCATCCGAGCCCTAAAGGCTCGACTACGCGACTAAAAACCTCTTTACATAACCTTCCTTGTTTCGTAGATTTCTGAGAGAATCGATATATGGATAAAAAGCCAGTCGAAACAAGCTCAACTCCTGACTCAACCTCAAAATTTAATCTCCTCATCGCCCTGCTCTGTGGGCTTTTGATCTCAGCGCATTTCGTCTCATCCTTTTTTCCCAAAACCCGGCTCTGGGGAATAAACCATTTGGCATATTTCCCCTTGTGGGTGAGACTTGTTTTCACCATACCGGGGCTTCTAATCCTTGTCCCCTGGGTCAATTCAAGAGCATATAAGCTCGTCGACCAAATCCTTTCCTTTTTCCAGAGGATTTTTTTAAAGAAAGAAATTATAGGTTATGCTTTTTGCAGCCTATTCTTTATGTTCATCTTCTGGATGCTGAGGACCAGGACATATTTTTTGGGGGACGGGTATACCCTGATAAGCGAGTTGAGAGGAGAGCGATATGCGAAAATAGGTTTTGAGCCTTTAGAAATATTCGTTCATCTTTATCTCTACAAGTTCTTGAAACTCTTCTCCACACCCTCGCCAGAATTAATATATGCTGGCTTGAGCATCTTAGCCGGAGGAGCGTTTATCTTCGTCCTGGTTTTTTTGACCAGAATTCTTTCTGAAAATAGGTTGGATAGGTTATTTATCTTTTCAATTTTTCTTTTTTCCGGAGCAACTGAACTTTTCCTCGGCTATGCAGAGAACTATACCTTAGTATACATCTCTATTTTTGCCTACCTCTATTTCTCGATCAAGTATCTTCAAGGGAAATCCAACCTCATACTTCCAATCGTTTTATGTGCGCTTTCCACGGGGTTCCACTTCTCCTCAGGTTATCTTTTTCCTTCCCTCCTCTTTCTTTTAGCCCTGAAGAGAAAAAAGGAGGAATTCGTTTTCAGTAAGAAAAAGGCACTCCCGTATCTTCTGGTTCTAGTTTTTCTATTAGTTCTTTCAGTTTTTTACATCTGGAGCATAAATCCAGTTTTATCAGAGATTTTCATACCTCTATTAAAGGGAAGGGTGTACGCACCTGATTATACTCTTTTCTCTGTTCCTCACCTCTTAGATATTATAAATCAGCATCTGCTTTTATCTCCAGTAGGGATTATACTCCTTGTCAGCTTGGTAATAGCTTTTAAAGATAGACTGAGATGCAAAAACCCTATAATTTCTTTTCTCACTATCGTCTTTTTAGCCCAGATCTCATATCATTTTATAATAGACCCCAAATTAGGAGCGGGCAGAGATTGGGACTTAATGTCCAATTTAGCTTTAGGTTATATCTTGTTGGGAGCCTATGCATTCATAACCTTTGTTCAATCTAGAAGATATTCGGCTTTAGTTTTGATTTTGTCGACCTTTTTTTGTATAACTCCTTGGTTTATATTAAATAAAAGCACTAATCAAACAAGTGACCGATTTAAAAATCTTCTTGATATAGACCTGAAAAAAAGCCTCAGCGGAAGATACATTTTAGCCAAGCACTACGAGAATCAGAACATATTTACTACAGCCAGGGAGATTAGGGCCGAAATCTTCAAGTTATTTCCAGAGGACTCACTACTTCGTGTAGCCCAAGTATATGAATTACGGGGAGAACACTTCAGAGCAGAGTCATTGCTGAATAGGGTAATAGAGATGAACCCTTACGCAATCGTGGCTTATGGTGAATTAGGCAATGTTTATATGGGGCTGGGCTTGTTTAACAAAGCTATAGATGAGTACCAAAAGTTTGTACGTTTTAATCCGTTTAATCCAGTTGGCCACGAAAGCTTAGGATTCGCCTTACTCCGGACAGGGAGATTCCAGGAAGCTTCAGAAGAATTCAGAAAGGCTATAAAGCTTGGAGGTGAAAATGCACTGGTTTTATATTATATCGCCTACATCTACTGGAAATCAGGCGAAATTGATAAAGCGATAAAAGAATTTAAGAAATCAATCAAGATGGACCCTAACTTTTATCACGCCCATTTTGGGTTGGGACAGATTTATCTGGGAAGAAATGCCTTGGATGAAGCTCTGGTTGAGTTCAATGAAGTCGTCAGGCTGAAACCTGATTTTGCTCCAGTTTATTATCATCTTGGCTTGATTTACTCCAGAAAGAGGTTAAAAGAAAAAGCGATTGAGGAGTTTGAGTTATTCTTAAGCTTGAGCAAGGACCAGACTCAAAACCAGCAAGTAAGAGACTGGATTCAGCAGCTTCGCTTACAAAAACCTTGAGTAAATAGGATAGAATCCGCCAAAGGCGGATTCTGTTCCTACAGAAAATGTCGTATCTGGATTGAGGTCCTGACAGACTGAAAAGAACGCGTAGCGGAGGTTTCAAACCTCCGCATCCGAGCCCTAAAGGCTCGACTACGCGATTAAAAACCTCTTTACATAACCTGCCTTATTGCGTAGATTTTAATGAGAATCGATATATGGATAAAAAGCCAGTCGAAACAAGCTCAACTCCTGACTCTACCTCGAAATTTAACCTGCTCATCGCCCTGCTCTGCGGGCTTTTGATCTTAGCGCATTTCGTCTCATCCTTTTTCCCCAAGAGCCGGCTCTGGGGAATAAACCATTTAGCTTATTTCCCCTTGTGGGTCAGGCTTCTTTTCACCATACCGGGGCTTTTAATCCTTGTGCCCTTGGTGAACTCAAGAGTCTATAAACTCCTCGAACAAATCCTCTCTTTTTTTCAGAGGATTCTCCCCAAAAGAGAGGTTCTCACCGCTTCGCTTTTAGCTGTGATTGCTATGTTCTTCTTCTGGTTTCTGAGAACAAGGACACATTTCTTGGGGGATGGGTATCTAGTTATATACGAACTAAAATCTGAACAATACATACGAATTGGCCTTGAACCCCTGGATATATTCTCCCATCTTTATCTTTATAAATTTCTGAAACTCTTCTTTACACCTTCGTCTGAATCGATATATGCGGGCTTAAGTATTTTTGCTGGTGGAGTGTTTATTTTCATCTTATTCTTCATAACGAAAGTCCTCTCCCAAGACAGGTTTGAAAGATTGTTCATCTTCTCACTCTTTCTCTTTTCCGGTGCCACCGAACTTTTCCTGGGATATGCCGAGCACTATACTTTGGTCTATGTCAGCATCTTAGCCTATTTGTTTTTTTCCTTCAGATATCTTCAGGGGAGATCAAAGCTCATACTGCCAATCTTTTTCTGTGCACTTTCAATAGGGTTGCACTTTTCAGCAGCTTATCTTTTCCCTTCGCTCTTCTTTCTTTTTGCTTTGAAAAGAAAAAAGGGGAATTGGGTTCTTGGTCCCAAAAAAACTTATACCTTCCTCGCAATTCTTGTTTTGGCAGCAGTACTTTGTGCCTATTATTTGTGGAGTATGAACAGATTTCTGCTGGACATTTTTGTACCGCTTTTGCACAGCAGAGCAGATGCCCCAGGATATACGATTTTCTCGCCAATTCATCTGCTTGACATGCTCAATCAGAATCTATTGCTTACCCCTGTTGGCTTAGCCCTGCTCTTGTGTCTGGTGACAGTATATAAGCAGAAGATAAAACTGCGAGCCCAGTTTCTGATTTTCATGATAATAGTTTCTCTCGCTCAAATTCTCTATCACGCCGTAGCCGACCCTAAGTTTGGAGCTGTTAGAGACTGGGATTTGTTCTCCGGTGTCTCAGTAGGCTTCACTCTAATAGGCGTTTATCTGTTTATAACATTAGCCCGATCTGAGAAGTACTCAGCAGTAGTCTTGATATTTACGGCTCTTCTCTCAGTCACTCCTTGGTTTTTTGTAAATAAAAGCACTGAGAAGGCGATTGCTCATTTGAGCAACCTGCTGGATATAGACCCGCAACGCAGCTTTTCCGGCAGATATGTTTTATTTACTTATTATAAGGAACATAATGAGCCTGAAAAAGCCAAGGAAACAGAAACCCGGGTCCTTAGTTTGTTTCCGGAGGCTTACTTAGTTCGAGTGGCACAAGGATATATGAATCAAGGCAGCCTTGATACTGCTGAGGTTATATTAAAAAGGGCACTTGCCATAAACCCAAGGTTTCCGGGAGCTTATAATGATCTTGGAAGGATTTACTTTGAACAAGGTAAATTGGACGAAGCCATTAGCCTTTTTAGAGGCGGCCTACAGCAAGACCCATTTAATAAAGTATTCTATCAGAACCTGGGGCTTGCTTTTATTCAGAAGGGGAATTTGCAGGATGGATTGGAGGCATTAGAAAAAGCAGTTAAACTCGGTGCAAAGGATGCAAGTGTTTATACCGATATAGGCAACGCGAACGCACAATTAGGTGATATGGAAAAAGCCATTAAAGCCTATAAAAAAGCAATCAAGTTAGACCCTACATTTTGGGTTGCTCAT
Source organism: Candidatus Zixiibacteriota bacterium (assembly GCA_030692925.1). Classification (GTDB taxonomy): domain Bacteria; phylum Zixibacteria; class MSB-5A5; order MSB-5A5; family RBG-16-43-9; genus RBG-16-43-9. The sequence continues at coordinate 15,218 of JAUYBY010000017.1, forward strand.
CTGAATCTGGGTCAGCTTTATCTGCGGTTAAACTCAGTGGACGAAGCTCAAGTCGAATTTGAGCAGGTTCTCAAACTCAAACCCAGTCATCTACCGGTTTATTACTATCTGGGTGTGACATATTCCTACAAAGGGATGAAAGACAAGGCAGTTGAACAGTTTGAGTTGTTTTTGAAATTAAGCAAGGACGAGACACAGAATCAAACAGTCAGAGGGCTGATCCAACAGCTTCAGTCACAGAAGCCTTGAGTAAATAGGACAGAATCCACCTTTGGCGGATTCTGTCCCTACAGAAAATGTCGTGTCTGGATTGAGGTCCTGACAGACTGAAAAGAACACGTAGCGGAGGTTTCAAACCTCCGCATTCGAGCCCTAAAGCCAGATTCTCAAAGTTTCCATCGAAATTTAGAGGAAGCGGAAAAAGAGCTTTTGAAAGCAATCCAGTTGAAAGAGGATAATTACGTTCCCCACTACTATCTAAGCCAGATCTATGCAAAAAAAGGGGAAAAGGATAAATCTCAGAAGGAATACGAGCTTTTTCTAAAATATAAGCCGGAGAACCTGGTACTCCCTCAGACTCCTTCAGATACGATAAACCTTAATCCCAGATAGGCACATATCTTTTCCGGATTTTGCTTTAAACCTTCATATTTTCATCACCTTAGCCGATAATTAAAATAGTGACCAAGCCCCTTTTTGAGTGAAAGGAGCTTAAAAGTCAATTTTTCAATAAGCATCTATTTTTCCATGGACGAGCCGAGACTTCCCAAGCATAAGGAGAAAATAGGATACCGGGGGAATTCCTATGCAGTTGAGACTGAGTATGATTCCCTGCTCAACCGGGTATCAGTAAGGCTTTTCAAAAACCGCAGATTGGTCTCCTCCAGGTCGATCCGCATAAGAGATGGTCAAATTGAAAAATCGACTGACCGGGAAGAGATAGAGAAGATAAAAGAGAAGATCGCCTATTATCATAGAGAAGAATATGCCCTGCTCATCTCCTTTTTTGAGCTTTCTCAAAAATTAAAGCTCAACGGGGACGGGCCGGCCCATCACAGTTTGGGACTGGTTTTTCTTGGTCGGGAGCTTTTAGAGGAGGCAAAAGAGGAGTTTTTACTGGCCTTAGTCAAAACGCCGACCTATTCACCGGTCTATAATCACCTGGGGATAGTCTATCTGAAATTGGGGATGATCGAGGAGAGCATCAAGAATTTTCAGACCGCTTTGAAGATCAATCCTGACTTTGCAGACTACCACCATAACCTGGGAACCGCTTTCTTAGAGAAGAAAAGTTACCTGGAGGCAGAAAAGGAGTTTCAGGAAGCCCTGAAACTAAATCCCAGGTACCAGGAGGTCTATCTCAATTTAGGTTTTAGTTGTCTGGAACGGGGAGGGATTGAGGGCGACACAAGCACAGAGACGATTCTGAAAGAAGCTTTAGATAATTTCAAAAAAGCTTATCAGTTCGGCTTCAAAAAAGACCTGCGCATGGAGGAGCTTCTGCAGAAGGCTTTCACCTGGGAGGATCTATCCCGGATCTATATGCTCTTGAAAAGCCTTCTGACTGAAGAATCAAGTCTGGAGATAAAGTCTCTCTGCGACTATTTCAGATTGCGTTTTAAGTATGACCCCAAAGTCGTGGAGAAAAAGGAGGTGGAAGATTACCTGCTCCAGCTCTCCCAGGAGATAGTTGAGGGAAAAAACTATCCGGACCTTAGGCACAGCTTAGCTTTAGCCTTTATCTTTTACTCCCGGTATATTCTTAAGCTGGCCGAGAAGCAGTTTCAAAATTTCATTCAACTATCCAGTGAGAAAAAATCAGGAGAAACTAACCTGGAGATGAGCCGGGAACTGGAGAAAAAAATAGAGTTATATCTGGAGGAATCTCACCAGGAAGTTTAGTATGCCAACTGTGGAACAGACAAAAATCGATAAGGAGTTAAAGCAGGAGAAAGAAGATCTCCAGTTGCTGCTGGAGAAATATAAGCTCAGTATGATTTCAACTCTTGCCCTCTATTTTAACTCTGCAGGAAAACCGGAGAAGGGAGTCGATTTATTGATCTCGGCTCTGGAAAAGTGGCCCGAGGAGCCAGAATTGTATGAGGAATTGGTATTTTTCGCCATCAAATCCGGGAAAACGGCTGAAGCAGAAAAAAATCTCTTGGAAGCTCAAGTCCTTTTACCTGAAGCCCCTTTTGTCTACAGCAGTTTGGGGAAGCTTTACTTTCTGAAGAAGGAATTCATTTCAGCCCGGGAACTGCTGGGCAAAAGTATCCAGCTTAATCCGGGAGATGGGATCAACCTCCTTTTCTCTGCCTTGAGCAGTCTTGCTATCCAGCGTGAAGATAAAGGGATAAACTTATCCGAACTTCCAGAGGTTCAGCAGATAGAAAAAGATCTTCAGAAGCTAAAAGAGCTAAACCCGGAGGTGGTCACTGATGATTTTCTCAAGGGTAAAGAGCTTCTGGCCCAAAACAACTATGCTGAGGCTTTTAAATATTTAGAAAAAAGCCTGAACAGTTATCTGAATAAGAAGATGGATTTCACCAGGTTTCACCAGCTTTTTTTCTCCTTCTATCTGGAGCCTGAGAAGTTTGATTTGGAGGAGTTGAAAAAATACATCCAGGAATTGGGAAAGAAATTGAGCCTCTCTTTGTCCTCTGAAAAAGAGCTGAACTATCTAGGGTGTTGCTATATCCTCTTTTTTATAAACCTGGTCAAATCCTCAGGGGAGCAATTGGAAAAAGCCCTGGTTTTAGATCCGGAATTTGAGGGGGCAAAGGAAGCCCTGAGGTTTTTAGAAAAAATGAAAAGCGAGATGCTTCCCTTGATAGATTCTCTCAGGTTCTAAGGAGGGTTGGATTTGAGTGAAAAGCTCCGGGGGAATAACCTTTTTACAATTAGTCAGAAGGGTGAGTCTAATTCTGTTCGGAAAACCCTTTTCTGGGGATTTTGGGGGTTGATCTATGTTATTTTGCTCCTCTTAGCTTTTTTCTCCTCAGATCCGTATCTTAAGTTTTCAGGTTTAGGGGGGTTATTAGCTGTATCCCTCTATCTGGTTTTCTTCAGAGCCTTGCTTTTAGAGAATAATTTAAAAAAGCTAAAGAAGGAAAACCTCAAATGGTACACCCTGCTGGAGGGTCTGGAGGAGGAAAGATTTTACTCCGATAGTGGAAAAGCTAAAGGTAATCTGGCTTTTTTTCTTCTAGATTTCTTCAGTCAACTTTTTCAAACCAAGAATCTCCTTCTTTTCTTAAAAGATGGAGAGAGCTACAGGTTATTCGATTTTCCTGATAAAAAGAAGGGATTTAAAAAACGAGTATTGAAAACAGATGCTCCCTTGATCCTGTTCCTCAAAAAACAGTCGGAGACTGAAGTCATCGACCTGCAGGTGGAGAAAGAAAAGTTGACTCAGTCTCACGCCTGGTTAAAGGAGAAGGCGTTTGAATCGGCTTTCCCCATAATATCAGAAGAGGATCTGGTAGCGTTTGTCTTATTCTCCTCGGAAAAGTTTGAAATTTCAGAGGAGGAGAAGAAACTCCTGTCCCTGGTGAGCCAGAGAATTTTCCGAATAGACGAGATCCGGGAATTAAAAATAAAATTCCAGGAGAAAAAAACGGAATCTGTTGATAAATCAGGCCAGGAGAGAACTCCTGTCTCTTTAGACCAGGCAGAGGAAAAGAGGAGAATTTTCGACTTGTACTCTCTTTTTCAGGCGGCTAACCAGATCTATTTGTCCTCAGATCAGAATCGGCTTTTTTTCAACTTCGCCCAGAACCTGCAAAAACAGTTGAATACCAAGTCAGTTCTGATTCTCCTGCCTGAACCTGGTGGAAAACAATTGAAAGCCAAGTATTCTAAAGGGATCGATTTCCTTCAGTTCTCAGAGTTGAGCCTGGAGGAGGCTGACCCCCTGTATGAGAAATTCAAAGAGAAAGAGTCTGTGTACCAGCTTTACCAGTTACTGGAGGAATATCAGGGGAATGAATTCCTGGCTCGTCTGATAAGCCAGGGGTTCCAGATCTGTTTCCCTCTTTCTCTGCCAGACGACAAGTTGGGCTTGGTTCTTATCGGGGGCAGTACCGAGGGTATCAGATACAGCCAGGAGGTTTTCTTGATTTTAAACTTCTTGAGCAATGTGCTAAATGTAAGTTTAAAGAATATCACCCAGTATAAAAAGTTAGAAGAGCTTTCCTATACTGACAGCCTGAGCGGCCTATATAACCATCGGTATTTTGTCAAGCGACTGAGCGAGGAGATCTTCAGAGCCAAACGCTATCAGAGGAAGCTGGCTTTTGTTATCTTCGATATTGACGAGTTTAAAATCTACAATGATTCTTTTGGCCATCAATCCGGGGACCAGATCATCAGACAGTTAGGAGAGTTAATCCTGAAGGTGGTCCGGTCGATCGATATCGTCTGCCGCTACGGAGGGGATGAGTTTTGCATCATCATGCCGGAAACAGACCAGGAGGAATGTCTGAAGTTCATCGAGAGATTGAGGAAGAGCATCCAGCACCACCCCTTTGTGGATGAATTCTTGCAAATGGAGCACCACCTGACCGTCTCAGCAGGAGCAGCCATTTATCCCCAGCATGCCCGCACCGTTGAAAAGCTGATCTATGGTGCGGATATGGCACTGCTTAATGCTAAAAACTCAGGTAAGAATAAAACCCTGGTTTACAGCGGAGAAGAGATACCTCTAAAGAATACCGTTCAGCTTTAGAGCGGAGGAATTAAAGAGTTTTATCCGAATTTATTGTATGAGATCTCCGAAAAATCTCTTATTGCGGGGCTGGGAGCCCCGCCCACGGGTCCGCAAGGCAATGATTTACCGTGGGTCGGGCACCCCTGCCTGACTATTATCCTCCGCTTTTTCGGAGAGTTTTATTAAATTCTAAATTTTTCAGATCAGGAAGAGAAGGTGACCTGCAATTTTCCCTTTACATCACTTTAATTTTCTATATATTAATTTGCGAACATTTTAGACTAAAAAAAGGAGAAAGTTATGTTAAGGGAAAAGAAACGTGTAATCTGGATAATTCTGACCCTGGGGCTTTTGCTGAGCTTTCCGGTTTTCTCTTTTTCTCAGGAATACCGGATAGGTCCTGAGGATCTACTGAGCATAAGCTTCTGGCAGCAGCCGGATTTGAACAGTGCTCTCAAGGTCAGGCAGGATGGCAAGATCTCCCTCCCGGTGATCGGGGAGATAATGGTTGCGGGGTTAACCACAGCTGAGCTTTCCAAGAAGATCGTGGAGAAGATTTCTTTCTATAACAAAAGTATCTCCCAGGCAACTGTGGTCATCCTGGAATATAACAGCCAAAAAGTCTTCGTTCAAGGACAGGTGAATCGTCCGGGCAAATACAGTTTTGAGTCGATCCCGAACCTGTGGGAAGTGATAACAGAAGCCGGAGGTCCGGCAGAGGGGGCGGATTTAAGCGCTGTCAAAATCATAAGGGGAGGGGATGAAGCTGGCAAGACCTTGAGGGTGAATTTAGCCCAGGCGCTGGAGAAAGGGGATTTCACTAAACTGCCTAAACTCAAAATCGGGGATACAGTCGAGATACCCCGTTCGATTTTAAGCTTTGGGACTGAAAGGGGAGCTCCTACTCCGAGCTTTGCCGGCAGAAATGTATATTACATCTATGGCCAGGTCGCCAGGCCCGGGGTCTTTCCATTAGAGGCAGAGATAGACCTTTTAGATGCAATTGTCCTGGCTGGAGGTCCCACCCCGAATGCTAATATGAAAAAGGTTAAGGTCTTGATCAAAGGGGCAACCTATTCCAGCGTGGTAGAAATAAATCTTGAAGATTTCAGTTCCAAAGGAAGGCCCTCTCGCTTGCTAATCCATCCGGAGGACACTATAGTCATCCCGGGCAAAGGAGGAGGTTTTCTTTCCAGGGTCTGGAATCTCAGCCGGGACCTTATTCCTCTTTCTACTGCTATCATCAGTTTATATCTTTTGGTGGACCGGCTTAACCAGGGAGATCGTACTAGATGAGCTCGAGTGCGGGAAAAAGGGTTGACCTAAGAGAATACTGGAAGGTTTTACAGAGGAGGAGACTGGTTTTGATTCTTCCCTTCCTCACTGTTACCCTGGTCAGTTTTGCCGGAAGTTTTCTTCTTCCCAGGCAATATAAATCCTCCACCATGGTTCTGATCAGCGAGAGCCGGCTTTTATCCAGACCTCTGGAGAATTTGATCCCCGGGACGACCCCGGGCCGGAGCCCGCAGGAAGAAAGAGGGCAGCGCTTAGCCACGATATCCAACCAGATAACCTCCTCTGGTTTTTTGAGAAGGTTGATCTACAATCTGAACTTAAACCAGAATCCCGGGGTGATAAGTAAAGCCAAAAGCATCAAGTCCAAATTCCCGGAGATAAGCCAAGAGGAGCTGGTGGAGAAGATCCTGATAAATGAGCTGAGAAAAAATATCAGCGTGGGGTTCAGAGGGGAAAACCTGGTTGAGATTACCGTTTATTCGGATAAGCCCAAGTTGGGTGCAGAAATGGCTAAAAATTTAGCCCAGATCTTCATAGATGAGAGCTTGAGATACGAGCTTTTAGGGGTCAGGGGCGCATTAGATTTCTCAGATGAGCAGCTTGCCATCTACAAGAAGAGACTGGAAGAGGCGGAGGACCGTCTGAGGGAATACAAGGAGAAAACCCTGAAGAGCTTTGTCGACGAGAGCATCGCCTCGGATACGAATAGCAGAGCTATCGTATCAGTGATCGATGCCACGAAATTAGAGATCAAAGAACTTGAGGACCAGAACAATTTCCTGAAAGAGAGACTGACCGGATTAAAGGTTTCGAACCTGTCATTGCCGGTCAGCGATAAACTGAAGAATCTGAAAAATCAGCTCTTCTCCTCCGTGGCAGAGTATATCCCCCTTTTGACAAAATATTCCTGGAGGGATGCAAAGGTCCTTACCTTAACCGAAAATACCAAAAACCTTCTGGAGCAGATCGAGTCGGAAATCAAAGTCATCTCTCAAACTCAGAAGGGTAAGTTAAACCCCGAGGCTTTACCCATTCTGGAAAGTTACACCTTAAACGATATTAACCTGAATTTTTTGAAAGAAAAGCTGCGGGTCTTGAATCAGGCAGTGGAGGGGATAAAAAACAGGCTCGCCCGAACCCCTTATCTGGAGCAGACCTTAACAAATCTCCAGCAGGACGTTGAGACCTATAGAAACCTCTACGAGATGTTCGTGTCCCAGTCCCAGGGCTCCCAGATCTCCCAGCAGGTTCAGCAGGCAGAGGCTCAGAATAGGTTCAGGGTGATAGAGCCCGCCAGCATTCCTCTTTCCCCGGTAAAACCTGACCGGATAAAAATCACCCTGTTAGGTTGTCTTCTGGGCCTGGTCATCGGAGGCGGTGGTGTGGTTCTGATGGAATTTTTTGACCATTCCTTCAGGAAAGTCGAAGAGGTGGAGGAATATTTAGGTTTGAAAGTTTTAGGGACTATCCCCCGGATAGAATACCTGGAGAAATTGAATAAAAGGAAGTTTTAAGATCGAGGTTCACTCAACCTTTATGGAAGATAAAAGAAAACCGAGCGGTAATATCCTGAGCTTCTATGAGAGCGAGTCTCCAGTTGCCACGGAATTCAGAAGGGTCTATTCGAATTTAAGGAATTACCTGCCCGGGCAGGAGATAAAGTCGGTGCTGATCACCAGCCCGGCCCTGGGTGAAGGTAAAAGCACCCTGGCAAGTTTACTTTCGATTGAGATCGCTCACCGGCATAATAAGAAAGTAATCCTGATCGACTGTGACTTAAGAAGACCCAATCTTCACCGTTTTTTCGCCTTAAACCAGGAAAAAGGACTTTCCGAGCTTTTACAGGGGAAGCTCAACTTGCAGGACTGCCTGAAGCCGACCCCCTTAGAGAATTTAAAGGTTATGACCAGCGGCCAGGAAACTAATACTCCGGCTGAGCTCATAGATACCCCTTATTTGCAGGAAGTGATAGCAGAAGCCAAGCTCTATTCTAATCTGGTGATCGCAGATTGTGCTCCGGTTATTCCGGTATCAGACCCTCTGATCATAGGATCGCTGATGGACGGGGCGATACTGGTGCTGAAAGCTGGATTTACCCAGGTGGAAGTTGCAAAAAGAGCAGTAGAGATCCTGAGAAATGCCCAGGTGAAACTGCTCGGCGTGATAATGAACAATATGGATGAGATTTTGCCCTATTATTACAGCTATAAATATTACGGGTACGAATATGGGTACTCCAAAAAAAGAAAGTAAACTTTATTTTTCCAATGAAGATAAAAAATATCCTGAGCATAGACGTGGAGGAATGGTTTCAGGTGCAGAATCTCAAACAGGCCATAACCCCGCAAGGATGGTCCTATTGTGAGAAGAGGCTATCTTTCAACCTCTCTGAGATTCTGAGACTTCTGGAAGAAAAAGGCGTTAAGGCTACTTTTTTCGTTTTAGGCTGGATTGCAGAACATTTCCCGGAGCCAATAAAAACCATTCAACAGAAGGGGCATGAGATCGGCTCGCATGGCTATTCCCATTCCTTGGTCTTCACCCAGACCGAAAAAGAATTCAGGGAGGATGTGAAGAAATCTTTGGAGATCATCGTAAAACTTACTGACCAGCCGGTCCTGGGTTACAGGGCCCCTTCCTTCTCGATTAATTCTCAATGTCTCTGGGCTTTTGAAGTTCTGTCCGAGTTAGGGATAAGGTACGACTCCAGCATTTTTCCCATAAGACATCCAGAATACGGGATGCCTTCAGCTCCCCGTTTCCCGCATATTTTAAAGCTCAAAAACGGGAAGGAATTGAAAGAGTTTCCTTTGTCCACAGTGCGTTTTTTAGGCTTAAATCTCCCGGTGGCAGGCGGAGCTTATCTGAGGATATTTCCCTACTGGTATAACCGCTGGGGCATAAAAAAACTCAACTCCGAAGGCCGGTCTGCCATAGTCTATTTTCACCCCTGGGAGATCGATCCGGACCAGCCCAGGGAAGAGATCGGCTTTTTCAAAAGCTTCAGGCATTACACCAACCTGGATCTGATGAAGCTGAAGATAAAGAAACTGCTGGAGGAGTTTGATTTCACTTCATTTTCACTATCAGGAGCTCTGGATGCTTAAGGCGCTTTTCATCTCGATGCGGCCCCAGCAATGGGTGAAAAATCTGGTCCTTTTTGCCGGGCTGGTTTTCTCTTTTAATCTTTTCCAGCTCGACTTGTTCCTGCAGGTTTTAATTGCATTTTTTCTGTTCTGTTTTCTGACCAGCGGAGTTTACCTTTTAAATGACCTCCTGGACTTAAATAGCGATAAAGCTCATCCCCTGAAAAGCAAGAGACCTATCGCCTCAGGCATACTCAAGCCTTCTACTGCCCTGTCTTCTTCCCTACTTTTTATTGTCATAGCCCTGGCTTTTTCATTTTATCTCGACTGGATTTTTGGACTGGTAGCGCTTTCCTATCTGGTTTTGAATCTAATTTATTCAAGATACTTAAAGCATATAGTGATTTTGGACGTGATGGCTATATCCCTGGGGTTTGTCTTAAGAGCAGTGGCTGGAGCAGTAATTATCGATGTGGAAATCTCCTCCTGGCTGATTGTTTGCACCACTCTTTTAGCTTTGTTTCTGGGGTTCGGTAAAAGAAGGTATGAGTTGGTCTTTTTGGAGGACAAAGCTATTGAGCACAGAAAAAGTTTAGCTGAGTATACCCCTTATTTTTTA
>JAUYBY010000039.1 GCA_030692925.1 Candidatus Zixiibacteriota bacterium
AGTGTATTATCAAGTAGCATAGGTTACAGATCAATCAACTGACACAGGTAACAGTTTTGATTAGTTTTGAATCGTGATAGACCTCCAAAAGGTTTCTTTTTTGCTCTACTTTCACTAGTTTGCCAACCAGGATTTGGGATATGTAGATTTCATTCCCCTGGAAAGCAATGCAACCATTACCGCGGACTTTCCTTAACAAGCTTCCTTCAGGATAGAAGATAGTTACAGGTGGTTCCGGAAACTCCCTTTGCACAAACTTATATCGAGAGATCGGAGGAAGATTACCCACAGCCTGATGCGGCCTGCGATAATTATAATAATAACGATAAGCCTCAAAGGCCTCTTTAGCGTCTTCTAAGTTTTTGAAACGAAACTTCTTGATCAACTCCTGATTTAAGGTACGGTGGAATCTCTCCACTTTGCCGATGGTGGTTGGACGACGCACCCCGGTGGAGATATGACCAATCCCCCGCTCTTTAAGAAACATCTGCACCCGGGTCACTGCTCCATCCTTGTTTACAAACCAGGAACCATTGTCGGTCAAAAGATACTGAGGCTTGCCGTAAAGAGCAAACGATTTCTCTAAACTCTCTAAAATGTAATCACTTCTCTCCAGAGGAAGAGGCTGGCAAATGGTGCAGAAACGAGAATAATCATCCACCGCGCTAAGAGGAAAAACCTTACCCCAATCCTTTATTATGAATAACCCCTTGGTATCTAACTGCCAGAGCTCGTTAGGAGAAGAGCGTTCAAATCTCCGGTATTCCCTCTTCTCAGGAGCGTTCCAACCATTAAGATGATGACGCTCTAAAACATTCTGAATCCCCTGATGGGAAGGAGGCTCTATACCTATCTCCATTAACTCCGCCTGCAGGCGAACTGGTCCAAAATCCGGATGCTCCAACCGAAGCTCCACAATCACCTCCTCCACTAACTCCGATATCCTCTTAGGCCTGTTATGAGGTGCACGACTTCTATCCTCTAAACCTTTAAACCCCTCAGCCTCAAGACGTTGCTTAAACTTGTAAAAGGTCTTGCGAGAAACTCCAAACTCCCTGGATACCTTACTCACCGGAGCTCTCTCTCTGAAAAATCTCTGTAACATGAGCCACCTCTGTTCAACTATGCCCCTTTGATCCCACGGCATGTTCACCTCCTGGCTTGTGACCAGTAATATAACATGCCTTGAGGTGTTACCCATGTCAGTTGATACTTATGTTACCGATGTAGCTTGATAATACACTTCAGCCTTCCATCTTTAACAAAGAAAAAGGGCGAGGCAACCTCGCCCCTACGTTTTCAACCAGATTTAAGATTATCCAATATACTCAAAGGCGGGAAACTAATAGCTTTAAGCTTGCAGACCTCTGCGCAGCCGGAACATCCCACCACACAGGCAAAAGGGTTGATGACTTTGGGTTTGTTTATCTTTTCATCCCAGAGATAAACCTTCTGCGGGCACATCTCAAAACATTTCCTACAGCCATCGCATTTTTCTTCATACACTGTGGGATACCAGGGAATATTCTCTCTGGGGATTCCTTGATAGGTATCGCAGCAAAGTTCGGTTTGGTCCGTAGAACCGTTTATCTTCTTTTGGTAATAAAAGGAGTATTCTCTGAGCAAAGCCTCGGCATAAATAACTTCCTGCTTGGGCGGGATGTAGTTTTCCTTTCTCACAGAGTCGACCAACCTTGCTTTAATTTTTTCGTCAGGTTTCAGGTCCGATTTATAAAGCTTTTCAAAAATCTCCTCCAGACCCACCATTCCAATGAGCTGGTTTCCGATTAAAACCATTTTGGTTTTTTTGTTCATCGATTTCCGTTGGAGTGTAAAGTCTCCAGATCCTAGTGGCTTTAGCTTTACCGTTTGATAAACCTGAAGGTTTATACTCCAACTTTCTTTAGCTCGGCGTTCCTACGGGGACGACGAAGTCCCGCCTTTGGCTGGGACTCGCAATGACGCACCTATATTTTCCCTTTGCCTGAAAGGTAATCATAAACCTCCTGGGCTTCCCTCCTGACTATATAAGCAATATCCCAGTTGTAACTTTCGTCTTGACCTAAAAGCCGTTGTACTACTTTGTTCAATCTCTTTTTCTGCTCCTCATCCGCAAAGCCATATTTTACCATTTTGCCCAGGCTCCTTACTGCTTTACTCCTCACACCAGAGGATTCATCAGAAATCTTTTTCATCAGGTTATCGAAGATGAGATTTCTGTTTCTGAAAGATATTTTTGCAGGAACAGCGACTTCAAACAATTTTCCTAAGGTTCGAGCTGCACTATCTCTGACCTCCTGGTCCTTATCTTTAAGACCTTTGATAAAAGCAGGAATTGCCATCACTACTGCCGGATCCTTAATCTTACCCAGTGCATAAAGCAGAAATGATTTCTCTTTCGGGTCTCTGGACCTGCTGAGTCTCGAAAGGATAGGCTTTATGGCGGGCTTTCCGATTTTCCCCAGCGCCCGGGCAAGATTCAATTGAAACTTAAAATCTGATTCGCGGGTAGAGGATAGAAGAAAAGGAATGGTCTTAGCCCTGAATTTCCTAAAGGTTTCAAAAGCTCGATCAATCACCGGCTGCAGGTCCGGCCTTTCGAAGGTATCTATGTAGAAAAGACTGGATAAGGAGGATAACGCCTCCTTAAATTTCCTGCCTTCAAGTTTAGGGAGATAACTTTCTATCTCCTTGATCCCTTGCAGGACTATCTCCCTGTCCGGGTCAGTCAGTTTACTGAACGATGGCTTTAACTTCTCCAAGTCGACCTCCTTTTCTCCTTTTTGTAAGGGAGGGGCTCCCCTACGGAATTCCTCTACTTCTCCAATCGGGCGGAGATGAACTCCGCCCCTACGCGCTTTAACCTATGTTAAAGTATGTTACCTACAACTGGCACACTACAGTAAACAAAAACACGCTACTAATCTAACCAAAGTTTTTCAAATTCAGTGTAAAGTTCTTCACAATTACGCAGTTTTTTGATAGTGGCATCTTTCGTTCCCAAATCTTTTATAGAGTGTCCGATTTCCCAACAGAACTGTCTATCTATAAAAATATAACGTCCATGAAAATTATTAGATTTTCTCATTTCTATTTGATTATTTTGTTGTTTAAGCTTAGTGTAAGCAAGTTCTGAGGGATCTTTTTCTTTATACTGTTTATCTGAGGTGAGAATCTTGATGTCTATACCTGTTTGTATCTCTGAAAGAAGTTTGAATAGTTCTGGACTTAAATAGTTGTCTTGAATGACAATGCTTTTCTGCGCAGATAGGAAGATATTCCTGATAATCCAATAACCTCTGAAAATATCACCTTTTCTAATAAGTATTTCATCTTTTTCAACATCACTCACTTTAACAATCTCTTGTTCATTCCAATCTCGTTGTTTCTGCTCAAAATGTAAATAAAGTTCATAACCAAAATCTGTTAAACATATATATGCTTTATCTGGCGACTCAGATAATACCTTCTTCTGAATCAATCCTTCCATTACTATTCTCGCATTGGTCATGATATTAGGAACTAATTTAGCTATAATATATCCTTTTTGGTGACGTTGAAATGGATTGGCATATTGGCAAAACCAGAGTTTGAGAAGTCTATGTTCATCTGCATTAAGTTCTGACATTACCTCAACTTCCTCATACTTTTTATAGTAAGGATACTTAACAATCTTGATTTGGGATAAGTTTAAATAGCAACATGCCCCCGCGACAAATCAACTTATCTTCTTCAGCATCTCATCTGCTTTGGTTTTGTGCAGATGCAAACCCACGTCTTCGGGTGAAAGCCCCTGGGAAAGTCCTAAGAACTGGAAATAGTAGATTATGGGAACTTTCAAATCGACTGAGAATTTACGGGAGAGGTTTATCTGCCCTAAATCGAACTCGTCAAAACAGGTGGGACAGATAAGTCCCATAAAGTCAGCTCCGGATTTTTTAATCGAAGATAAAACATCATAGGTCATCTTCTCCGGAATCTCCTCATGGGTGCAGGCTTTGCCGCAGCACAGAACCTGCTTTTCATGTTTTATGGTTTCTGCACCAGCGACTTCAAACAAACGCTCCAGAATGGTCGGATGGTCAGGGTCATCCACTCTCATTATCTCGCTGGGCTTCAGAAGATGACACCCATAATGAATCGCAACTTTCAAATTCAAGGGTTTCTTAACTGAGGATTTAACTTTTTCGATTCCCAAATCATCCCTTAGGACCGTGACGATGTGCCGGACTGAAACGTTTCCCTTATATTCCTTTCCTATCTTTTTTAATCTCTGGTTTACTTTTTCTTTCAATTCCGGGTCATGTTTAAGGTGAAAGTTAGCCTCAGACAAAGTTGCAGTGCAGCCGGAGCACATGGTTACCAGGTCCAGACCTGCCTCCTCCGCTATGCAGATATTCCTTGCTGCCAGAGTCATCCAGGTCAACTTATCTGCGGCTTTGAAATATATCGGATCAGGACAGCAGGAGAATCCTTCTAAATCCACTAACTCAACCCCTAAGTTAGCCATCGTCTTGCGGACCGAGGCTTCCATCTGCGGATATTTCACCGAGATCATACAGCCGAAAAAAGGAGCGTATTTCATTTTGGTTTTCGCTTTTCGCTAAAAGCTAACAGCCAATAGCGAACCGCCGATTTATTCAAGCAATTTCTTCAGCTCTTCCAGTGGAACTATACTGATCTCCTTCAGGCCCAGCTCCTTTCTTCTTCTATCAGAAAGTGAGCTGGTTTTAACAGTTCTGCCTGATTCCTTAACACTATCCAAGATAGATTTTACCCCGGGCGGATTGGTTCCCTTTTCAAAGGAGATATTTTTGAGCGCGATTATCACCTCAACTGGCCGGACTGCTTGAGGACACCGCTCGTAACAGGTGTTGCAGTTGGTGCAATCCCAGATAACCGAATCCGGGCCAACCAAAGATTCCTCATCTCCTAAAAGTGCTTCCAGCAGAATGTTTCTGGGGTTAAAAGCAGGAGAGTATAGAGCCGCAGGGCAATCTCCCACGCAGGCGCCACACTGGTAACAAAAGTTATGGGCCTCCCCACCGATAATGGTATTGAGCTTATGTCTGAATTTGAAGTTAACCAGCTTCATCAAAAATGACCTTGACTTTTATTACAGTTTATCATATATACCTGAAAAAGTCAAGATTTTTTTGGGTTTTGCGTATTCAAATAAGGAGGAAATGAGAAACTTGGCTGAAGAGATGAAGAAGACTGAGGCTGTGAAAGAAGCCAAAAAAGAGCCAAAAGAGGACTTTGAAAAAGTCCATATTTTTGAAGCCTGGTGTAAAAGGTGTAATATCTGTATTGCCTTTTGCCCAACCGGAGCTTTAGTGGCAGATAAAGACGGGCTTCCTGTTTTGATACCGGATAAATGCACCCAGTGCCGTCTATGCGAATTAAGATGCCCGGATTTTGCCATAACTGTAAGGCCAAAAGAGGCTAAGGAAGAAAAGTCTTGAAAATCTTGAGGATTTTAGAATGGAACAGAATAAAAAGGCAAGAATTCTCCAGGGGAACGAAGCCTGTGCTGAAGGGGCTTTAGTTGCTGGAGCTAATTTCTTCGCCGGGTATCCAATAACTCCTTCTACTGAGATAGCTGAATATTTAGCCAGAAACCTCCCCCGCAGGGGTGGCAAGTTCATTCAGATGGAGGATGAGATAGCCAGTATTGCGGCAGTGATTGGAGCCTCAATTGCCGGGGCAAAAGCGATGACTGCCACGTCTGGTCCGGGATTTTCCCTTATGCAGGAGAATATCGGTTATGCCTATATGGCAGAGGTCCCCTGCGTGATCGTGGACGTGCAAAGAGGAGGTCCCTCTACCGGGCTGCCGACCAAGGTCTCCCAGTCGGATACTATGCAGGCAAGATGGGGCACGCACGGGGATTATCATGCTATCGCCTTAGCCCCGTCTTCAGTCAGGGAGTGTTTTGGCTTGACCATAAGGGCTTTTAACTTAGCTGAGAAATACAGAACTCCGGTAATCCTGCTTATGGATGAGGTCTTGGGCCATATGCGGGAAAAGGTTATCCTGCCGGAGCCAGACGAGATAAAAGTTTTCAACCGGATGAAACCTACTGTTCCGCCTGAATGGTACCAGCATTTCGAGATAAATCCTCATTTCGTCTCCCCGATGGCAAGTTTCGGCGAAGGTTACAGGTATAATATCACTGGATTGACCCATGACCCACTGGGATTCCCCACTTCCAGACCAGAGGAGATAGAGGCTAAGCTGAACAAATTAGAGAAAAAGATTACCAGCAACGTGAATGATATCGTGAGGGTGGAAGAGGAGTTCATGGAGGATGCCACCATTGCGGTTTTCGCTTACGGGATAGTTGCCCGGGCAGCTAGGCAGGCGATCAGGATGGCTCAGCACAAAAGGATAAGGGTCGGCTTGATCCAGCCATTGACCATCTGGCCCTTCCCGGATATTTATATGGAGCAGATGTCAGAGCAGTTAGAGGCGATAATCGTGGCTGAGCTGAACCAGGGCCAGTTGCTTGGCGAGGTTATGCGCACAAATTGCGGAAAGACCAAAGTCTACGGTTTGAACAGGTTTGACGGGGACATTTTGACCCCGGAGCAGATTTTTGCCAAGATCAGGGAGGTAAGATAAAAAAATGGAGATAATACCTGCAGTTACTTATACTTATTTACGCTCCAAAAAGAAGTTCCCCAATGTCTGGTGTGCCGGATGCGGAATAGGCATAGCCCTGGGTGCCATCATCCGGGCAATAGATAATCTTAAATTAGACCGGAATGACGTAGCCATGGTGTCAGGGATCGGCTGTTCCAGCCGTATGCCGGTCTATGTTGACTTCAATACCCTGCATACTACCCATGGAAGGGCTTTGGCTTTTGCCACCGGAGTGAAATTGGCTAACCCGAAGTTGAAGGTCATAGTGATAACCGGAGATGGGGACGGGCTGGCTATAGGCGGAAACCATTTCATCCACACCTGCAGAAGGAATATAGACATTACCACCATTCTTATAAATAATAGCACTTACGGGATGACCGGAGGGCAATACTCTCCCACTACTCCTTTTATGAAGATAGGGACAACTGCTCCTTATGGTAATCGTGAAAGGGATTTTGATATCTGCAATTTAGCCAAATCTGCTGGTGCTACTTTCGTGGCAAGAGGAACGGTTTATCATGTGACCTTACTGGAGAAGATTGTCCAGCAGGCGATTCTGAAAAAAGGATTCTCCTTAGTCGAGGTTATCAGCCACTGCCACACCTTCTACGGAAGGTTAAATAAAGAAGGGACCGCAGTCAAGATGATGGAATGGCAGAAAGAGCATGCTATTCCGATTCAAGCAGCAGCAAAGCTCCCTCCGGAAAAACTTAAAGACAAGTTTTTGATCGGGACTTTGTGGGATGTGGATTTCCCGGAATACTGCGAGGAGTATGACAAAGTGATAGCCCAATTTCAAGTCCCTCCAGAGGATTCTGAGGGTAAGAAATGAAAACCAGAAAAATGGATGCTGAGCACGAGGATCGTTATGATATGAGGCTCTCCGGATCCGGAGGTCAGGGATTGGTTTTTGCCGGCACGATTTTAACTGAGGCTCTGGGAATTTACGAAGGCAAAAATGTCTCCCAGACCCAGAGTTACGGACCAGAGGCAAGGGGCGGTGCCAGCCGCTCAGACATCGTTTTCAGCTCAGGAGACATATATTATCCCAAGGCTCTGAAATTAGACCTGCTTCTGGCATTAACCCAGGAAGCCTGCGACACTTATTATCTCAATTTAAAGGATGACGGTTTACTCTTAATCGATTCAGACCTGGTGGACCAGCCTCCTGCCAGAGAGGTGATCGGTCTGCCGTTTACCCGGACTGCAAGAGAGAATCTTGGCACGCCCGTGGTAGCGAATATAATCGCCTTAGGAGTTATCGTTTCCCTCACCAAAATCGTGTCAAAGGAATCTCTAATTGAGGCTATAAAAAGCAAATCGCCCAAAGCCATGCTGGATTTGAACCTGAGAGCAGCAGAGTTAGGGTTTGACTTAGCCAGAAAAGAAAAGAGGAGCAGGAAAAAAACCCAGCCAGCCAGAATTTAAGGAAGAGGTTCCCAGCAAGGAACAAAAACCGAACTCACCCTATATCTCTCTCTTACAAAGAGAGGGACTTTTGCCCCCTTCTCTTGGTAAGTCGAAGATCCCGCCAAAGGCGGGAAGAAGGGGCCAGGGGATGAGTTCCTGCTCACAGACGGATGTTATCATCCGCCTGTCTTTCTGCTGGATGATAACATCCAGCAGGAAAAAAACTGAACTCATCCTGAATCCCTCTCTTAAAA
>JAUYBY010000049.1 GCA_030692925.1 Candidatus Zixiibacteriota bacterium
CCATTCCCAGATAAAGGCTTTTAATCGTATCCGGACTCAAGTTGGATATCGAATATCTATAAATCATCAGCTCAGAAGAATCTGGGTGAGAGGGAGCCAAAACCTCACCTTTTACCTGAAGATTACAATCCAGATCAGCCGAGCTGAAATCGTAGTGTGTCCCTTTTAGGGTTGACAGTTCATGTAAATTATTGTGTGTAAATTTTTAATAGCTTTAGTGTGCTCGTCGGGTCCCCTGACCCGACGAGAAGAATAGCGATGAGTCTCCACGGACTGGCCAGCCAGGTCAGGGGACCTGGCTGGCACTTGAACTGCAACATAAGAGAAGACCCATAGAGGTCTCACGCATCACCCTCAAACAAATTTGAGGATGCCACCTTGAAACGAAAAAAAGAGACGCATGCGATGCGTCTCTACCAAGCTTAATCGGTTTTGGGAAATCTAATTTTGTCCTCAGGGGGTGGAAGGTCTTTGGATGGATGGAGATTGCAGTATTCCTTTGGCTCAGTCTTGTCCGTGAAGTAATCAGTGGCAGTTTCCAGACATCTGCTGGTGGCTAAAAGGCCGCTTTTCAGGCATACCGTTCTTAAGTAAAGCCCCTCTGGTCTTATGAAATTCAAAACCGGCATGCCTGCGGTAGCAACTTTCATAAACTCCGTCCAGATAGGCAAAGCCATCTCAGCTCCGGTTCCGTGTTTGCCTAAGGCAGTTTTATCATCCATACCTACCCAGACTCCGGCAGTTATCTGCGGGGTAAAGCCGATAAACCAGGTATCCATATTCTCATCTGTGGTTCCGGTCTTCCCTCCTGCCGGCCGGTCAAATCCCCAGGCGCGTGCAGGCGCGCCAGTGCCCTGGTCAATGACTGTTTGTAGCAAGGTAGTCATTATATAAGTGGTCTGCGGATCCAAGACCTCATGTTTTTCCACAGAGCTGTTCTTTTCCAGAATTTTTCCATACCGGTCAGTAATCTTAAGAACAGACTTAGGCTCGACCCTTATCCCGCCGTTAGGAAACACTGAGTAAGCATCAACCATCTCCAGAAGATTAACTTCTGAGGAGCCCAGAGATAGAGAAGGAAAAGGAGCAAGATAAGAGTTTATCCCCATCTGGTGGGCATATTTCACTGCTTCCTGCGGGGTAATCTTCTGGATTAGTTTGACTGAGACAATGTTTCTGGAGATCCTCAAGCCTTCCCTCAAAGTCATCGGACCTCTGAAGGTGTTATCAAAATTCTGTGGTTTCCACTCTGTTCCATCACCAGCCTGAAGCACGACCGGGGTATCATAAATTATATCAGTGGGCTTAAATCCGTTCTCCAGGGCTGAAGTCCAGACAAATGGCTTAAAAGCAGAACCCGGTTGTCTTAAAGCCTGAATTGCCCGGTTAAATTCGCTCTTGGTGAAGTCCTTTCCACCCACCATTGCCAGGATATTGCCGGTGCGGTTATCAATTGCCACCAGGGCAGCCTGGAGTTCCTTAAATACTCTTCTTCTTCTGACCTTGCCGTTAAGGGTGTCGACTGCAATGGTGATATAGTTATCCTCTTTCAGGGTGTGGCTGGACTCAAAGTTTTTCTGTAACAGGGCTAACCGGGTCTTGACGATCTCCTCTGCTGCTTTTTGCATCTCCGGATTAAGAGTAGTGTAGACCGAAAGCCCACCATTATACAGGCTTTTCTCGCCATATTCCTCGATAAGATATTGTCTGACCATTTCAGAAAAATAAGGTCCCAAACCTGTTTTGGAAGACGAGGCTTCAAGCAGGAGAGGAAGTGCTTTTAAGCTGTCGTAAGCAGCTTCGGTCAGCTTTCCATAATCTTTCATCGCCTTCAGGACTAAATTCCTTCTACTTAAGGCTAAATTTGGATTCTTAAGGGGGGAATAACGATTGGGAGATGGCAAAACCCCTACTAAAAGGGCACATTCGGGTAAACTTAATTCCCTGGCATCCTTGTTGAAAAAAACCTGAGCTGCGGCCTGGATGCCATAAGCTCCTTCTCCAAAATAGATCTGGTTCAGATACATCTCCAGGATCTCATCCTTGGAATAAGTCCTCTCGATCTTTATAGCAGTTAAGGCTTCCTTGATCTTACGGGTTAAAGTTTTCTCCAGGGTTAAGAAAAGTGTTCGGGCTAACTGTTGAGTTATGGTTGAGGCGCCCTCGATCTTCTTAAGGCGCAAAAGGGCAGTTGCCAGGGCACGG
Organism: Candidatus Zixiibacteriota bacterium; assembly: GCA_030692925.1. Lineage (GTDB taxonomy): Bacteria > Zixibacteria > MSB-5A5 > MSB-5A5 > RBG-16-43-9 > RBG-16-43-9. The sequence continues at coordinate 2,206 of JAUYBY010000049.1, forward strand.
GCTGTTCCAGTAAGATCGATCCCCCAGTGATGATAGAATTTTCTATCCTCAACCGATAAAAGAGCATCCAATAAATAGGGGGGCATCTCGCGCAGTGGGATTAAGGTCCTTCTTTCAGTATAGAACTCTTTAAATATCTTTCCGTCGCTGCCGTAAAGTTTGGTGGAAAGATTGGGCTCGATATTATGCAGTTGAGAAAGGGAGGGAAGGTCTTTCCTGTAGGTCCGGTAGGTTTTGGCCAGAGAGATAGTAAGCAGGACTACTATCAATAAAGCTACTGCCATCAGGATGTAAAACTTCTTCTTATCTTTTATCTGAAACATATTTTTCAATTTATATTATTCACACTCGAAGTGTCAAGTGTAAATCGATATGTTGTCAAATATATATCTGTTAAATTGAATGCAGAGTATTGTATGAAAATTTGGCTTGATTTTCATTAGAAAATAGTTATATAATCAAATAGTTTCTGATTTTAGATTCAAGGGCAATTTTAAATAATTTACGTTTCAGGAGGTTGAATGTTAGGTGTGAAAGAACAGTTAGAGGTGATCAGAAGGGGAACTGTCGAGATCATCCCTGAAGAGGAGCTGATAATAAAACTTGAGGTGTCAATTAAGGAAAATAAGCCACTCCGCATCAAAATGGGGTTTGACCCGACTGCCCCGGATATTCATCTGGGACATACGGTGGGAATAAGGAAGTTGAAGCAGTTCCAGGAATTAGGACACCTGGTTGTGCTGATCATCGGAGACTACACTGGAATGGTGGGCGATCCCTCAGGCCGCTCTGAGACCAGGCCGCAGCTTTCCTACGAGGAAGTCAGGAAAAACGCCGAGACTTATCAAAAACAGTTTTTCAAGATACTAGACAAGAAGAAAACTGAAGTCCATTTTAATGGAGAATGGTTTTCTAAAATGAGCTTTCAGGAGATTATGCATTTAGCCTCTAAATTCACTTTAGCCCGGATCCTGGAAAGGGACGATTTTGCTGAAAGATATAAAGAGCAAAGTCCTATCAGTTTACACGAGCTTTTTTACCCCATAATGCAAGGGTACGATTCAGTAGCAATAAAAGCAGACTTAGAGATTGGGGCAACTGAACAGAAATTCAACCTTTTGACTGCCAGGCAGATTCAGGAGGAGTACAGGGTTCCTCCTCAAGTGATTTTGACTATGCCAGTTCTGCCAGGAACAGATGGAGTTCAGAGGATGAGCAAGTCTCTCGGGAATTATATCGGAATTGACGAGTCACCTGAGGAGATTTTCGGCAAAATTATGTCTATCCCGGATGAGTTGATTTACCCCTATTTTGAGCTTTTGACTGATATTCCACCTGCGGAGTTGAGGAAAATAAAAAAAGAATTAGAAGGAAAAGAAGTCAATCCGATGGAATGGAAGAAAAGACTGGGGTCAGAGATAGTGAAACTGTATCATAGCCAGAAAGATGCGGAGAAGGCTCAGGCTGAATTCGAAAAGGTTTTTTCGAAAAAAGAGCTGCCGGAGAATATTCCGGTAAAGGAATTATCTTACTCCGAGAAACAGGTCTGGACCCCTTATGTTTGCACCGCTTCCGGTATTGCCACATCAACCTCCCAAGCAGTAAGGCTTATTGAACAGGGTGGGCTTTATATCGATAACGAAAGAGTTACAGATGTTAACAAGAAGATTGAAGTCGATGGCAAAGAACACCTTTTTAAAGCAGGGAAAAGAACTTTTTACAAGATAATTCTCAAATACAATCCTTAAAGTAATTTGGATTCTATAGGGACAGAACAGCATTCTGTCCCTACATTTCACAACCCCTGCTTCGCGTAGGGGTGGAGCTTGTCTCCACCCGTATCCATTATAAGGGCGGAGGTAAACTCCCTATGGGTCGTAAGGCTTTTATCGACCGCCCCTACGCGGGTATAAGCTTTGTTCCTCCTCCTCTGAAGCTCGTAGGTTAATCAAATTTTGGATGGTGGAATCTCCATATATGAATTTTCTAAAACCCATCCTTGTATTTTTTCCTTGACAATCTTACTCAGGATTCATTTTTTGGAAAAAAGAGGGAAAGGGAACTTTAATGGATTAAAGAAGAAAAGGGAGTTTTTAAGATTCTCTTCTAAGGTTTCTCATCGGTTTAAACTTTTCTTCTCAATACGAGCTAAAAAAAGAATTTCTGAGTTTTCTTTTTATCTTTTAACCAATAAGGTTTTGTCACTGCAGGAGGTGATGCCTGAGGGAGAAAGAAGGTAAACCAGTCTAGATTTAACTTTTTTTCCAAAAAGGAGGAAAGCAGATGAAGAGAATTACCCCTATAGTTTTGTTGATTCTTTTAGCCTTCACGTTTTTTACCATAGTCCCTTTGGCAAAGGAAAGGGAAAGTCAAAAACTTCAGAACCCAAGTCACATTCAGAAGACAGAACCCGGTCCTGGGCCTGAGACTTTTCCTAAAGTAGTGCTGCCACAGGCACAGCCTGTTCGCCCGACTCAGGAGGATTTCAAAAGAGAGGTTCTGGACAGGAAGGGCTGGACTCCGGATGGGGTGGATAACATAAAAGGCCAGCCTGTTCCGGCAGGGAATCTGGAAGTGGCAGAGAAGGAGGCAGTGCCAACCCTCTGCACCATTGGTAATGCGAAGACTGGCGGTTATTACACGCCCGGCGGTAACCCTTACTTATACTGCTGGGGTGATATAGTGACTGCCACATTGATGAACCCTGAGGATTCCGCAACCGCCGTTGCCATGTGTCCTCAGCCGATCTATCCTTTTCTGGCTAAGCAGGTGACGATGGCGATCTACACTAATGATACAGCCACTGTTGTCTTTCAGCCGGAGATAAGGGAAGCACTTTTTGATGCGAGTGGCTGTGCTTATCCTGGCAATGTCCTGCTCACCGGTCCGGTTTACAGTAGGTTACTCCTCCCCGGCATCGACCAGACCTATTTGAGCTTGGTAGACTCGGTCTGTCTTTATAAGCCCTGGTTTGCCGTGATGCATTTTCTGAATTCGGATGACTTCCAGGATACCACCTACTGCACACCTATTAATACTTCGGCCTTATTTAGCTGGGTATTCGATAATTCAGGCAGGACTTGCCAGAGTTACTGGAATCCTTTTGGACCAGGTGGCAGCTGGTATGATGTGGTTCTATACGCTATAGAGTCTGGAGCGATAAGGATCAGGACCAGGGGTTATAGCAAGCCAGAAAACACCTGTCTACCTCCAGCAGACACGTGGTATTTCAAGGATAGCTTGGCATCTGCGCCCTGCGGAGTGCCTGATTTTGACCAGTATCAGATGCCCGGGCCTGCTTATTGCGGGCCAACTGCAGGCGCTAACTCGGTCTGGTGGTTTTCAGCCAGGGGAGATTTCCAGCCCTCCTGGGGGGGCCTGGATTCGGCTCACGTTCAGAATCTAATCAACCAGATAGCAGTGGCAGCAGGAACGAACCCGAATAATGGCACCGAATGCGACAGTTTAGGAAGTGCGATCCTGGCTGTTATCAAGTCCAATGGCGGCTGGTGGTTTACAGAGACCACGGTTTACAAACCTGATTTCTGGTATCTTCAGAAAGAGCTAAAGGCATCTGAAGATGTGATTTTGCTCTTAGGATTCTGGCAGCTGGACGGCAGCACCTGGACAAGATTTGGAGGGCACTTCGTCACCTTAGCAGGAGTTGATATCTACAATTACAAATTTGCCTTCAGCGACCCGGCTCTGGATAATGCCGAGAACGGTATGCCAGGCACGGTTTGCCACGACTCTTTGATTCCTTATCCTCATCCAGGCCAGCCATTGGTTCATGACAACACCTCCAATGCTTCTCATGATTATTATAATGCTGCCTGGCCTTCCACCAGCCCTGGCGGATATGTTTATCTGCCTGACTACACGGTAACCTGGGCTAATTTCCAGAACCAGAACTTCAGGACTGTGCATAAGTCCTATAAAGCGACTTACAATCCAGCACTGCCGGTCACAGTAGAGATCGAGCAGGCAATAGCGATCTCTCCTGGTGCCAAGGGGATGCAGGGTGAGGTGCAAAGCTCCAAAGCCTATGAGATCAACAACAATTCAGGCGGACTGGATGCGTTTGGAGTCACCTTTGGTTCAAATATAGTCAGTGGTCTGTATAAGGGAAGCATTATAGCCGGGACCTCCCAGTCTGATCTAAACAACGACTACGGAAGCTATTCCCCGGCCCGGACTTTTAACCCATCCAGTCCACCAGCTCTGGACAGCTTCACCGTAACCGGAGCAGCAGGAGATTACAAGATCTATCAGCTTACCAACCGTTTCGAACAGAAATTCATTCCCGGGCTGGATATTACCGAGTATGCCTTTGGGTTCTGGGTGCCGGTTGGGGGTGTGGGTGACTGCGAATATGTGGTTGAGGATGCTTTTATTTTTGACAACACTAATGCCTTAGAGGTATCTGGCTTGCAGACCGCAATACTCCTGGATTATGATATAGGAGTAAATAATGCCTGTAAAGTCGACTTTGACCAGGTGCACAGATCGATGTGGATGTGGGATCAATCTGGTACGGATACGATCTTCGGGGTGACCAAGATACCGGCTGTAATTGGAGATAGAGCCGTGACCGGATGGGGAATCAGCAATCCAGCCAGGATCTATAACGGGCAGTACCTGGACTCCTTGAAATACTGGATGGGAAATTTAGGATGGGGAAGTGATAATCCCACAGTCTTTGAGGATAAGTCAATACTTCTGGCTGACAGCAGCTTTAATTTAGCCACAAGCACGATGAGAATTGAAAAATGGCTCAAATGGGGGTACCGCACACCTATAGGAGCAAATGGAGATTTAGCCTGGAGACAGTTCCTTTACAACGTACTGCACCAGCAAGGGTATTACCGGGGTGATGTCAATAAGGATCGGAAATTGGACCTGGCAGATATAGTCTATCTGGTCGCCTACGTGTTCAAAAGGGGGCCGATGCCAAAGGAGTTTACTGACCAGGGGGATGTCAATAATAATGGCAGAGTGAATGTGGCGGACGTGGTATATTTAGTTGCCTACACCTTTAAAGGTGGCCCCGCTCCGATTGACAAGAACCGCTTCCTGGTGAATTCCCCCTTTGTGGATACCCCTCACAAGTCGTTAGCGGTGAGGAATCCTGGACTGTTCGGAGATCCTTACTGGTGGAATCTCGGCCGGTAGCTAAAGTCTGAAAAAGGAAAGTCTAAATCCCTCCCTTGAAAGGGGGAGGGATTTTTTTGTTCGGACATAAGGTGAACAGAAGTATTAAGATATATTAGTATTAAGCAGAATCTGACTTCTTTTCATGTCATATTTCATCATTGACAAAATTGTTTTTTACACTATTATGTTCAGGAGGGAAGCAGTTTGTTCCTTGAGTATTTGAAAGCTGTGAAGCTTGGTCTTGAGCCTGGTAATCCTGCCTTGTAAGGGCACGAGATGCGACAACTATTTTCAAAAAAGGAGTTCTAGATGTCAAAACTTCTCAAATTCGGATGGGGGAGTCTGTTAGTTTTATTCTTATTCGTCTCTGGGGCAACTGAAGAGCAACATATGCAGGTCAGGCTTTATCTTGCTTCTCAGTCTGAATTACTCCAGGCTCAGAAGCTTAACTTAGATATTGCCTATGTTAAGCCGGGTGAATATATAGATATAGTTTCTAATCCAGAAGAATTGAATAAATTGCAGCTCCTGGGTTTTAAAACTGAGGTGATTCATCCGGATTTAGAGGAATTTTACGAAAGCCGATTAGATCAAACCAAAGATATGGGAGGTTATCACACTTATAGTGAGACGGTTGCGGCTCTGGATTCAATTCATACTGACCATCCCGCCATCACTACCGCCAAGATAAATATCGGGACTACCATTGAGGGGAGGACTATCTGGGCGATGAAAATATCAGATAATCCGGAAACAGATGAAGATGAGCCGGAGGTTTTCTATAATGGTTTAATCCATGCCAGAGAGCCGATCACCATTGAGCTTCTGCTCTACTTTATGAATTACCTGACTAATAATTACGGAACCAATTCAGAGGTAACAGATATTGTAAATAATCGAGAGCTCTGGTTTGTTCCGATAATCAATCCAGATGGATATGAACGCAATCGTCTGACTAATCCTGATGGTGGTGGGATGTGGAGGAAGAATAGAAGAAATAACGGAGGTGGCGTTTACGGGGTGGATCTGAATCGGAATTTCGGATATATGTGGGGTTATGATAATATCGGCTCTTCACCTTACACCAACTCACAAACTTATCGCGGCACAGGTCCTTTTTCAGAGCCGGAGACTCAGGCGTTAAGGGATTTTATAAATTCCCATGATTTTGTAACTGCCCTGAACTACCATTCTTATAGCAATCTATATATTTATCCCTGGGGATATGTGCCTAAATATCCAGAGGATTATTTGATTTTTAAAGAAGTAGGGGACAGTATGAGTGCTTACAATGGATATATCTCAGCTCCAGGCTGGGTAACTTTGTATCTAGTTAATGGAGGTTCAGATGACTGGGAATATGGAGATTGGTCAGGAAAAAATAAGATTGTCTCCTTCACACCGGAAGTGGGGAATAATGAAGATGGGTTCTGGCCACCTTCTTATCGAATTTTACCTTTGTGTCAGGAGAACTTAGGTCCAAATATATATATTGCCAAAAAGGCAGGTGAACTTTATAATCATCCCTATCGTTTTTTTGAGACCCAGCCTAATTTCATCGATACCTTTTTAGTTTCAGGGGATAGCATGGTTCTAAATCTGAGGGTAATTGGTCATCAAGCTTCAGGGAATTTGAGCTGGACTGTCTCTGACCCGGATAGCTTTGAGATTTCATCTTTACTCAGTTACTCGAAAAATCAGCCTGCGGGTAAGTTAGATAAAGAGGCGAGTAATTGGGATAACTTACAAACAATCTCAAATGTTTATCCTGTGGGTAACTGGTTAAGGGTAGAGCCAAAAAGTGGAGTAGTTTCACCGGGTGGGTATTTTGACCATCAGGTGGTTTTAGATGCTACTTTGCTTCCCAGCCAATGTGTTGGCTCATCGGTTAATGGTGCCATTGTTTTCTACGTGAACAATGGAACATATAGTGACAGTATAATAGTTCCGGTAACCTTTCTTTCTGGTCCTGCCAGACAAGTTGCGGCCATTAACACCAGCAAGGTCAGAAGCGACATCACTAACCTCACCAACATTCACGGCCAGGATGACTATGGTTGGAGATATACGGATGAAGGGCATAATTACCTGTATGACGGTTCCTTATTTTTAGCCTACCTCAAAACTCCAGCCGATACTTTTGTCTACCGGGATTTTGTTCAAACTCACTCCTTTGGTGCTTCTTCAGATATTAATATCGATACCTCAGACCCGAACAGAAAAAAAGGTTATTACACAGCGGCTGATCTGGATTGTAATCTTCAGGTAAAAGGTGAGGTTTTGGCTCCCTCTCACCCAGATTCTTCTGAGCTGATGATTTATAGATATTCGATATCCAACTTGAGTCCGGATACGATTAAAAGCCTTTATCTGGGAATGG
>JAUYBY010000084.1 GCA_030692925.1 Candidatus Zixiibacteriota bacterium
TTATCTGAGCAAAGGTGGTTGCGGCTTGTTGATTGAATAAGGCTTTAGTAGAGGGCAACCACAACCCCCAGGCAGAAGCAGAGTCACTCACGGTTTTAATTGAGTCCCTGCTGATCTGGGTTAGACCATTATTTTTACCCAGATGGGTGTAGATAACAGTTATTCGGTTATAACCTGCACATCTTTTACCCGTGCCCTGATTGAAAAATTTATATAGTGAGTCAGGCACAGCCGCATTGGTTCGTCCATTTCTACTGTAAAGATAACTTTTAGTGTTATCTCTCAAAACCTTCCAATCAAAACAAGCCTCTTTCATATTCACTGAATCCAGTCCAGTAAAATCTCCCAATTTATACCAGGATAAGTATCGTCCATTCGTATCAGAGGGGTCTATCACTCCTCCCATCCAGATAAATTTCGTTCTGCCTGCGGCTAAAGTTTTATTGGCGTGGTAAAAAGCAGTGCCAGTGGAATCTCCTAATCGAGTGGTGTTCCCTGCCAGACCAAAGTTGATGGTGTTCTGCCCGGCCGTTCCGTGATTTACCCAGACTCCGCCTTTATAAAGTTTGCCAAATATACTTGAGCGGTTAAGCATATAATTCAGCCACTTATTAACATTGGTAGAATCTGCACAGTTAGTAGTGCCATCGCAGGAGACGTAGCCGTGATTGCAGTCTATCCATCTGCGGTCTATGTAACTGTCAATCGTATCCTTGTAGTAATTTGAGGTCGTGTCCAGCCCGTGAAAATAAAAAGGAATAGGATCATTGGTGTAAGTGCCAGTTGACTCAGCAGTCGAAGCCCTGCCAAACCATAAATCATTGTTGGCTATCTTGCTATTTATCCCGGTTCCCCATTGTCCACCACAGTTATCAGATGAATTGAGCCAGCAGTGTAGTGAATCCATATAAGTAATCGAGGAGTGGTCAATATCAGAGTTGATGGTCAATGCACCTTTAAGATTGAAGGGGAATCTTCTGATTGCTATCAGAGCATATTTATCTTTAATTACCCTGAAATTTAGATCAGTGAACTGGTTTACCCAGCTACCCGTTGTCTGCTCCCAGGAAGAGCCATTAGCATAGCCGTTTGAACCATTTATCTGATTTATATAATTGCTTGCGTCTGTATAAGGAGCATTCAAGAAAATCTGATAACATTCCCCTGCGGCAACAGTAACTGGACTACTGAAGATAAACCATATAGCATAACCTCGACCAATCGAATCAGGGGGTATTGTATTACCAGTCCCATCTCCATCAGGGATATCCGAAACTTTAACATAAACATCTCTCTTGGGTAGGAGACTCGTGTCGGGTGTGCTACATACATCAAAGCTAACAATTCCTCTAAATCTCAATTTGACTGAATCAGTAGAAGATGATAAGCCTTTCCTGTCCAGATAGACCACCACGCCATACCAGGTTTCATCTGCAGTTGCTAAAATAGTCTGAGCAACAGTTTTAGTTCCAAGTGGTCCTAAGCTCCAACCCGCAGTGGAAGAAGTATGAGAGACCGAATAGGCAAGAGTGTTGTTGATCTCAGCCTGTAGAGCAGTAGACAGTAGGTAGTAGACAGCAAACAGGAAAAAAGATAATGCAAATAAGATTTTTGCCCTGTAAGCTGTATGCTGTTTACTCTCTACTTTTTTCCCCTGTCTACTTTCCTTCATTCCGGTAGTTCCTCTTTTCTTATCTGGTCAATTAATTCCCAGAAGATTTTCTCCTTGCTTTTCTTTTGGTCTTTTGACCTGATCTTCTGCTTCAGCTCAATCGCCTTCAGTGCTTCTGCGACTTTCACCTGATATTTTCCTGACTTAAGCTTTTTCAGAAGACAGGAGATGAGTTCCTCTAAGAATTTCTCCTCATTATTATTCCCCAGCTCAGAGGAAACTACTGCTCCTTTTTTTTGTTTTCTTTCTTTTTTACTTTCCATTTATTTTTTGGACTTTAGCCTCGTAGGGGCGGAGTTCATCTCCGCCCTGTTGTGCCGGGTGGAGTCAAGCTCCACCCCTACGCGCTACGCTTTTATCCCATCTCCTTGTAGAAGAAGGTTAAGTCGAAAATCCCGCCAAAGGCGGGGCTGAGGTAATCTTTCTTTTCTTTTTTTTACGGTCATTTTTTTTCGTCTTCCTTCTTCCGTCTCACGTCTTACTTTTTTCTTTATTCTAACTCGAAGATCAATAAATCAACCAGTCCATTCTCAACAGAATCACTCCTTTTTGCGATCTTGAATCCGGAATTAAATTCCTCCATCACCATACACGAGACTTCATTTGAAGGCAGAGCTAAAACCTTGGGTGAACTAATCTGCTGAGGAAGTTTATTCCCTTTGAAATCATAAAGTGAGTCAAAGTTTACTTCCTGCTCTTTTCCACCCAGAGATACTCTATCCATAATAATCCGCTTGGAGGTTTCTCCGATCTCCGTATGAACCAGTAGAAGATCAACTGCCGAGTACTCACCCCAAATGCAAAAATTCTTAACCAGCCAGACCCTTCTGCCCCGTAGATAATCTAATGTGATGTTCATTTTTATTCGCTATTCGTTATTTGCTATTGACTTTTAGGTTTTCGATTTTTTTTGTAGGGGCGGGGTAATCTTTCCCCAACTTTTTTCATTCACACTCACGAAATCCGGATCCCGGTCACGTCTTTTCCCTTGAACTATTGAGCTTTTGAACTTTTCTGCTCCTTGTTGGTCTCCTGACCAACAAGGCTCCGTTGGTGAGGACACCAATGGAGAGCCCGTCTCTCGTTACTCTTTTCTATCTTCCTTTTTCTTTTTCACGGTCACATCATTTTCGTCTCACGTCTTCCTTCTTACCTCTCGCTTTTTATGGCTTTAGGACTCGGAAGCGAAGAAAGCACCTTCGCAAAATCACTCAAAATAACATAAGCCTGCTTAGCATAAGCCTCAGCCATCATGTTCCAGGATCTGGACAGAAGATTGGCATTAGAACCAGAGAGATTGAGATTAAGTACCTCTACTGCTTTGATGTTGCACAGGATTGAAACTGAAAGATAGGTTTCGGCAGTTATCAGCCCCTGATCCTCAGACTCGTAGAATGACGGATCGATGAATTTCAAAACCCTCTCGTTTGCTTCTGCAATCGCCTGGGAGATGGTATCATCATTCAGAAACCCATATTCGACCTTATAATCAACCAGCACCCACTGACCATCCTCAATCGCCCCGGAAAGCCGGGTAAGCTCACCCTTAAGGTAATCGATTTTATAATCTGCATCTTTTTGATAAACCCGGTAATAAAGGTAAAAGATGACCACAGAAGAAAGAGCCGGAATCGAGCCTCCGGGAAGACGTATAATTCTTCCATTATCGTAGTCAATAGAATAATCGATATTCTCCACGAAAATCCTTCCCAGGGAACTATCTGAGGCGACCACCACCGTATCGAAAATCAGCTCCGGATGCAAAAGCTGAATCGTATCCCCGGATGAAAAACTAATATTCTCCTGCACTGGAGAAAAAATCTCCTTCCCCTTCACTTTCTCAGTTCCAACCTGGATATTGGAATCCGGCAGTTTGACTGGAGAACCCCCGACAAGATGAACCGGATGATTCTCCATCTCAGAAACCCCTAAATGATGCTCGGAGATATGCTTTTTGACTAAGGAGATATTGGTGAAACTCATAATTTGGCGTCTCGCTGTTGGCTATTGGCTACTCGACGCGTAGCGGAGGTTTTAGACCTCCGCCAAGCCCTGAAGGCTCGGCTACGCGATTAGACGACTTCAGGTTTTTATTTGCTATCTTTCATCTGCTTAATCCTTTTAATCTGCTGTGAGGCTAAATTTGCCTTTCTTTTTTTATCCCTTAAACTCTTTAACCCTTAAACCCTTGAACTTTTTTTTGACTTTTGCCTTTAGCCTATAGACTTTAGACTTTCTTACGTCTACCATCTTACTTTCTTTCTTTTTTACCTTAAAACCTGTAGAGATTCTGCATTTTGTAGGGGCGATCCGCCGCAGGCGGACTCGCCCTTTTTTTTCTTTCCCTTTCCTTCCAGGAGAGAGTAGGGTGAGGTCATTTTACGTTTTACTTCTTACATCCCCCTCTATAGTTGGTAGCCACAGACTTTTAGTCTGCGTTATTCTTTCGTAACCTGACATTCGTCCTGAAGGACTCAGTCCGAAGGAAGAAAAAAAGAGGGAGGAGACAAGCTCCTCCCCTACGCGTTACATTAACGCTCACGTTATTTTCTTCTTCCCTTGAACCATTGAACCTTTGAACTTTTAAACCGCATTTATGTATTTGCTCTCTGGAATTGCAGTAACTTGCGTCCCTACTGGTGCAGTGGCATATCCGGTTGTAACCCTGATCCTGATCCAGAAAAAAGTCGAGTTATTAACTCCGCACATCTGCCAATCCGAGGGAACAGAAGATAAATCCTGCCAGAGTATAACCAGTTTAGAAAGTGAATCCAGATGGTATACACCTGAATAAGGAGTAGAGCTTTTCCATTGAGAACCATCCCAGTATTCCCAGACCACCTGCCCGCCTATTCCAGCAGTAGACAAAATTATTCTCGCCTGATTGAACTTTTCGTTCATCCCCAAATAGAGAGCATCCTCTATATCTCTGATTAAACTGTTGGAGGTTGGATGAAAAATATCTGCAGAAGTGGTATTCTGCGCCTCGGATGTCCGGTCAGAATATTTGTTGGTTGCAGAGTGGTCATAACAGAAGACTTTATCTAAAATTTTTGCACCGGCAAGCAGAGGAACTGAAGCAACAAATGTACTTCCTGTCTTATAAGAGTAAAAAAACTGATTCTGGCTACTTCCTATATTCCTACTATAGAAAACGTAAGGAACATTCCCGGAGAACTTTATCCCTGGGCTAACCGGAACTGCTGTATCAACTGTCATCACACCACTCCAGGAAAGACCATCATACTCCCGATAGAGGAGAGAAGAAATTCCTGGAAAAACTATTCCGACTTTATTATCTGGAGAAACCGAAATCTGAAAATCATCCTGGATATTCGAGCCGGAATAAACTGTGATTTCAGAGGACCAGACTGAACCGTAAAGCTCAAATGAACGATAAGCTAATTTGTCCCCTCCGTCAGAGTAAAAACAGTGGGTATAAGGGGACTGAAACACCAGTTGAGAATAGCAGCCTGTAGAGCCAGAGGTCAAAGCCACGCCTGGATCAGTCTCACCTGTTCCCCAGGTAATCCCATCGTCAGTGGAGGATTTGATATGCACTGAATATCTTGCAGTACCGGGGTCATAATAGCTCCAGGAGACCCATAATCGATTAATCGAGTCCTTCAAGATCGAAGGATAATAGTTATTCCCCACTGTGCAGACGTTCCTGACCGTTCCGATTGACCAGGCGCCATTGACAAATGACAGCTTGACCATAGCCAGAGTTAAACTGGTTTGCAATGTATATGTCAAATAGACGTTCCCGGAGGAATCCATAAATCCTGAAGCAGGAAAATCTGCTGAGTTGGTAACTATATTCACCGGATCAGACCAGGAAATATATGGAGGGTCAGCCCATCTGTATACCAGAGTATTTGCATTCAGAGGATAAATTAAGATCGCTCTCCCTTTATACTGCCCGGACGGAACTTTAAACAGCTTCCCCTGGGTCTGAATCCCGCTTGCATAATAAGAACTTACTGTATCAATTAATTTTTGCATAATTTCGGTATTTGCTGTTAGCTATTGGCTTTTCGACTTTAGACTACAGCCTTTAGACTTTCATCTGCTTAATCCCTCTAATCAGCCTCAAGGTCAAATTCGACTGTGAGGTTTTTTCTCTTTTGGTTTTTTTGACTTTAGCCTTTAGACTTTGGACTAGTGCCTTTTAACTCCCTTCTCCCTTTCCTTTATACCTCAAAACCAGTAGCGATTATGTTTTCCGCAGGGACGAACCTGCAGTTCGACAAGCTCACTGCCCTGAGCAAAGCCGAAGGGCGTGTCCGCCCATTCTCGGTGGAACAGGCATCCCTGCCTGTTCAATCTGGTCAGACAAGAATGTCTGACCTACCATAAAAAAAACGGGAGGGGACCCGAAGAACTGGGTTTCGCAGAGCTCAACAAGCCCCACACCTGTAACTTTCTCTAAGGTTGCGCCTACCAAATAAAAAAGGGCAGGCACACAGGCCTGCCCCTACGATTTCCATTCGTCATTCGTAATCTGTCATCCGTCATTTATTTTCTTTTTCCCTTGAACTCTTGAACCCTTAAACCTTTGAACTTTTTTTAGGTCCATACCGTATCCAGAACCAGCGCTGCTTCCTTGATCACCTTGGCATAGGCAACAGATTCGGAAATGACCGCCTCCTCCAATTTCTGTTCGATGATCTTGTCATACTCCACCATCAAAGGCTGGGTCACCACCTCTTCAATGGCAAACCGGTTATCTAATCCGATGACCAGATCGGTAGGTATATCGTCACATCGGATCAAAGTCGAGCCCAGCGGAGAAACCAGCTCCCCGGATTTTTGAAAGTTGAAGCCTGCCATCGGGTCTTTGAATTCGCTCATAGTCAAGATGGTGCGCAAAAGAGTCTCGTTGCAGAGTATAGTATTCATCTCAAAGGGGAAAAACTTGTTCCACAGGTTTACCAGGTCAGAGTAGACTAAAGAGCCTGAAGTGGCAGTGTTGAAAACTGTAGCTGGATTGTTATTCCCGTCTCCATTGATGATAGTGTTGGTGATTAAACCCATCTTGTCCACCTGTAATCTGAAACCTATGTACCAGAGCAGGACTTTGAACTGGGCAGTGGTCCTAGACCTCAATGCCCTGTAGGAGGTTTTCAGGGTAACACCATAATCCGGAACAGTGATTGTATGTTCCTGCTCGGCTATTTGAATCGTGGGGATCTCAGCCTGATCTCCTATCGGACGCAAAGAGAGCTTTTTCTCCGCAGGTGTCACGTTCACATGAAAGGGCGTGTAGCGCGAGCTGGAGACCTGAGCAGAAGAGGCCAAGAGCCTGGATAGCTCTGGTCTCATCTTCTGCCCTGCTTTTATCTCTCTCAGCATAAACTCCGGTAGAAGCGCAGGTGCGCCCTGATAGAACATCTCCACCGTGATCGGATGTCTCCCCCCGATTCTCAGCTCGTTAACCAGAAGCTGTCTTTCAAAAGCGTCCAGAGGTGAATCTATGGGCGAGGGGTCATACTCCTCACTCTCTAAAAACTCAGTTAAGGAAACCCCTCTGCTCTGGGCTTCTAGATAGGTCTCCCGGTCCACCTTTATGTTTTTAGCTCTGGACAGGTCCAGATTGACCGGAACAGACTTCTCCCTGGAAGCCAGCTCTAAAAGTCTGGTCAGTTGAGGAGATTTCTCCATCTCCCCTAATAGTTTTTCTAATTCCATCTTTTTCTCCTTTTCTTTTAGCGATTAGTCGTGAATTCTATGTCATTGCGAGCCACAGGCGAAGCAATCCGTCCAATCTGGGGAGTTTGCTTCGTCGCTTCGCTCCTCGCAAAGACAGTGGGAAGTGTCATTGCGAGTCCCCGTAGGGGGCGAAGCAATCCGTTTATGTTGCATGGATTACCCCGTTAGTTAAATGACCTTTTCGCAATGACTTTTTTCCTTTTCCTTTTTCCTTCTTCCATTTTCCATCTTCTTTTTTATCCGTCATTCGTAATTTTTTTTCTTTAGCCTATAGCCTTTAGACTTTTTTCTTTTATCCGTCATTCGTTATAGTATTAACGTGCATTCCGTAGTCCCGTTCACCGCAATCACCATCCCTCTGGCAATATTCCCTCCAGCCGGGTCATAGCCGGTCAATACAGGTGCCTGTTTCACGGTCCCGTTTGCACCTCCTACGACCCGATTACCTACCACTGGATAAGTTGTGGTGATAGGAAGGGTCATAACTCCAGTAATCTGCACGGTCGCTACTCTTTTACCGTTGTCTGCATCTGTCAGGGAAAGATCAACCAACTTTCCCAGAACCTTTGACCCGTCCGTTGCCGGACCAACTATATTGCTGGAGGTTATCTGGACTACCTTGCCGATATCCTGGTCTTTAAGGTCATCCACTCCAGCAGTCTGCTTGATAGAAAAGGTGGCAAAAACCCCACCTATCTCCTGCAAATCCTGATCCCTTATTCCCATTTCTTCCTCCTTTTTTTCGCGATTAGTTATTAGCTATTCGCTGTTAGATTTTTTTTTGACTTGAGCCTATAGCGTAACGGAAGTTTTAGACCACCGCTGAGCTACGCGACTCGATTGCCATTGCGAAGTAATCCCTTCAATTTGTGCAGATTGCTTCGTCGGTCAAATGACCTCCTCGCAATGACAGTTTTCCTTTTTCTTTCTTCCTTTCTTATTCGTCATTCGTCATCCGACATCCGTCATTTATTTCTTTCTTTAGCCTATAGCCTTTAGACCTTAGCCTTTTATCTTCCATCTCCCTTTATTTTTCACCATCGAGCAAATATCATTTTTGATCTGTAGGAAAATCCACCGAAGCAGGTGGAACAGGCATCTTGCCTGTTTGTGTATTTCCCAACCGGTTTTTTTATTACCACCTTTCAGATAGAATGTATTATCTTAAACCAGCTTTTTCTGTTGAGGAATACTATGAAAAGCGAAGATGTTACCATCATCGGAGCGGGACCTGCAGGAATTGCCGCAGCCATCCAGCTTAAACGCTACGGAATAACTCCTCTCCTTCTTGAAAAAGAAGAAATAGGAGGCCTTTTGAGAAACGCCAACCTGGTGGAAAATTATCCCGGCTTCCCTTCAGGGATCACTGGTTCGCGTCTTGTAAATCTTTTTAGGGTGCAACTCCAGAGAGTGTCAATCCTGCCCGCATTTGAAGAGGTTAAAAAACTCTATTTTAAAAAAAAGATTTTCCTTGTAGAAACACGGAAAAAAACCTATCCTTTCCGGATAGTAGTGATTGCGAGCGGGACAAAACCCAGGGGGTTTGCGGATTTTGTAATACCTGAAGAAGTGAAAGACAAGATTTTTTATGAGGTTTATCCCATTCTTAGAGCCAGGAAAAAGGAAATAGTGATCATCGGAGCTGGCGATGCAGCTTTTGACTATGCCTTAAATCTCAGCCAGAACAACCAGGTTACCATTTTGAATAGCGGACAACACATCCGGTCTCTTCCCCTCCTCTTGGAAAGAGCACAAGCAGTTTCCTCAATCTCCTATCATAAGAATACACGAATCACAAGAGTGTCCAACAACTCTCAAAATGGAATACTACTTGAATGCAGGACTCTTGGAAATACCTGGAAAAGTCGTGCTGATTATTTGATATTTGCCATCGGAAGAGAGCCGCAGCTCGACTTTTTGTCAGAAAAAGTAAAGCAAAATTTCAAGGCTTTAGTGAAAAAAGGAGTTCTCTATCTTATCGGGGATGTAAATAATAGAAATTACCGACAGACTGCCATTGCCGTGGGAGATGGAATTATGGCGGCAATGAAAATATGCAGAAGATTAAAGGGGGTATGCTCGTGAAGATCCTCTCTTCTGCATTCGTAGGCAGTCCGCCAGAGGCGGACCAGCCCTGCAGAACGAGTTTTTCATAGCGCATACATGGAAGATTAAAGGAGATCCGAAAATGAAAATTCTCGCCTCAGCCGGAAAAGAGGATATCGCCATCGTTTATATTGCTGAGCTGAGAGACGGAAAGCTGGTCGAATTGGTTGAGTCTGTACAACCACCTTTGTCCAGGGAGAAAAAGTGGGTTTTGATAGTCTCAACCCTGTTCGGCTGTCCGGTTAAATGCTTAATCTGCGATGCCGGAAGCCTTTATCAGGGGAAATTATCTAAAGAAGATATTTTTTCACAGATAGACTTTCTCGTCAAGAAAAGATTTCCGGATGGCAATATCCCGGTTGAAAAATTCAAAATCCAGTTCGCCAGGATGGGTGAGCCTGCTTTTAATCCGAATGTGCTGCAGGTCCTGGAAGAGCTTCCGTCCCGTTATAACGCCCCCGGCTTAATTCCCACTATCTCTACAATCGCTCCAACCGGCACGGACGGATTTTTCCAGAAACTACTTATCCTAAAGAATAAATTATATTCCGGTGGCAAATTCCAACTCCAGTTCTCTATCCATACCTCAGATGAAAAACTGAGAGACGAGTTGATGCCGGTGAGGAAGTGGGACCTAAAAACAATCTCTTCCTTTGGAGAAAAGTTTTATAAAGAGTGGGACAGAAAACTTACCTTAAACTTTGCCCTGGCAAAAGAGATGCCTGTGGAACCAGAGGTCCTTTTACAACATTTTGACCCGGATAAATTTTTGATTAAGATGACGCCGATAAACCCCACTTATCAGGGAATCAGACACAAGCTTTGTTCCTACATTGACCCACTCTACGAAGGAAAAGACTACCAGGTCGTAAGTGAGCTTCGTTCCGCAGGGTATGAAGTTCTCATCAGCATCGGGGAAATCGAAGAAAACCAGATCGGCTCAAATTGCGGCCAGTATTTAATAAAACATTTGAAGACGAAAGAGCAAATAAAAGAGGGATACACTTACAAAATTCAAGGCTGCTCTTAGACTGTAAAGACATATTGAATGCGTCTAATCGGTACAACGGGCATCCTGTCTATTGCTTCTGTCCCCTCTCCTCACAGGAGAAAGTTAGGGTGAGGTCATCCTCCTTTTCTCTTTTTTTTTCACGGTCACGATAAACGAGAAACACTCACGTTTTTTTTACCCTCGAACTTCTTTTTGACTTTACCTTTTTTCTTTTATCCATCATTCGTCATCCGACATCCGTCATTTATTTCTTTCTTTAGACTTAAGCCTTTTTTAAACCCGGTATTCCTCTAATCTATCCTTCACCCTCCTCTCCTTAGAAAAAATGTAGCCGGCCTTGGAAAGCGGGGCATTTGGAAAACTCTCGTTGAACTCAGACTCAAGTCTTCTTTTCAAAAGACACAGCTCCTCATAACCGGTATTCTGATTTGAGAGATATTTCCCTATCAGCTCAGAACTGCTATCTTCTCCTTTGAGCCGGGATAAAGAACCCGCCATCCTTTTTATCTCTCCCTTGAAATCCTTCAGGATTTTTTCTGCGACCTGTTCTTTTTCCTTCATCTTTTTAAGCTTTTCAGAGGCGGCTATTAGGTTTCCTTCCAGCCTGTCAAAATCGATCAGCTCGACTTTCTCCTCTTTTAACCTCTGAGCATCTCTTTTCAGATTTTCCACCAGTTCCTCTATTTCCATTTTGACCTTCCTTGTTTTTCGCTATTCGCGATTAGCTATTCGCTGTTTGCTTTTTGATTTCTTTTGACTTTAGACTATAGCCTTTTGCCTTATGCTTTCATCAGTTTAATCCAATTAATCAGCTGTGAGGGCATCTTCCTCTTCTTTTTCCACGGTCACGGCAAACGGATCCCGCTCACGTCCTTTATCTTAAGCCCTTGACTCCTCGAATCCTTGAATCCTTGTTTTATTTTTTATCCTCCAGCTTAATCTCTATCTTAAGCAGTCTTTGATTTATCTGCTCCTTCAGTTCAAAGAACTCCTTTTTGCTCATGAAATTCTGGTTCAATAACAGCTCCAGATTGGAGAGCCTTTTATCCAGCTCGTTTACGAATTGAGACTCAGCCTTTCGAGCCAGATCCAGCCTGATCCCGGCAATGGTAGCGTAATATGCAGTCAAAATCCCGAAGGCAGTGATGAAGAAGGTAATCAGAAACTGAAAAACCTGAACTTTTGAAAATATCTTATTATTGTTCTCACTCATTTTTTCCATCACCTGCGATTGTCATTGCGAGCGATCCCGCTATTTGCGGAAGAGCGAAGCAATCCGTTAACGGTGGACAGATTGCTTCGTCACTTCGCTCCTCGCAAAGACAGCCTAAATGTCATTGCGAGTCCCCGTAGGGAACAAAGCAATCCGTTTGACTCAAATATTAGTTTTCATCTGTCATTTCGTTCGTAAAATATCCACCTTTCCTGAGTTCTGCTCTTTGCTCTTCTTAAGAGGTAGACTCCCTGCAGAAGTTTCCCGGTTAACCTGAAACTGAAGAACTCATCCCCTTTATCAATCAGTTCACATCCTCCGGTATCCAGAACTTTCTTTTCCGATTCTAATTCTTCATCCCAGTCGCCTTCTGTAAAATCACAGAGAAAACGTCTCCCCTGCTGCAGCTTTTCCGGGTCAAACCGGTGGATGAGAAGCTGAGATATTCTCTCCTCATCTCTGAATAATAGCTCCCCAGCTCCCTGATTTTTCTGAGAATGAACTCTCAGAACGAACTTAGTGGGTTTGAATCCCATCTTCTCTTGACTTGCCGTATTCGTAAACCATACCCTTTCCCTTAAAGCAGGTGGAAGAGCATTCAAAACTTTCTCCTCCAGACTTTTATCACATTGAAGTTCAATTTTTCCATCTGAGTAGCCCTGCTCAGCGATCTTTCCGGACAATTCCACCTGACCTTGCAAGCCTGCTTTGTTCAAAGACTCCAGCACAGATTCTTTATAAACTCTCTTGAATTTACAGACCCCATCCGCACAGTCGTGCTTCTGAAAAAGGTAAAGCTCGTTGGTCATCGAGGTTCCGAAAACTGCTCCCCGGTAAACCAGCGAGGTCTCATGGACTCTGACGATGTTCCGGTAATTGAAATGGGCTTGGGCCTGCTCCCCATTCTCATCCTGATAGGCACGGAAAGGTATATGCTGACATCTCCTCATATCCTGTTTGCAGATAGAGCATTCTGGAAATTCGAACGAAAATCCGATGGAGCATTCCTTATAAATTCCATGATCGATATTTTCCTTTAAGGACTCTGCCTCTGGTGAATTTTTCAGCCAGTAAAAGTAAACCTTGATCCAGTTGGCGCCATCTTTCTCAAGTAGATCTGCCTTGAAGTTTCTGGCTATCGGAAGTCTCTCCTTAGAATGGCCCACTAATACCGGAGAGTCCACCAAAAGCTCTGCCAATTTTGGATGTTCATCTAAAAGAAAACACCCTCCAAAAGAGTTGACCTGGTCTGAGACCAGATACATTGCCCGGATGTAGACATCTTCCTTTTTAACCGGGAGAGGTGGCTTTATCCGGGTATTGATCAGAAAAACCAGATCATCTGATACCTCTATCTCTTTTTCCGCCAGGCAGGCTTCGACTTTCCCTAATAGGTTTTCCACTTATTTCTCCCCGATATTATTTCCACGTCATTCTGAATCCCCGCAGGGGGGCGAAGAATCTCTTTCTTTCTGTTTGTCTCCAGCCCACTCAGTTTTTGTTCTCTGTTGGTCTCCAGACCAACAGAGTTTAGATCGGTGGAACAGGCATCCTGCCTGTTCTCTTCCCCTCTACTTTTTAGGGGAAGGGAAAGACGAGGTTCTCATCTCACGTCTCACGTCTTCCGTGTTCCTTCTCTTTCCCTTTGAACCCTTTCTTTTAGAACTAACCCTGAAGGTGGAGTTTAGGTCTTGTTCTAACAACATCTTCAGATTCCTTTTTCCCATCAGAAAGATAGAAATTTTGTTAGGAAAACCGAAGAGATGCAACGCCATGCATCTCTACATGCGGATCCCCTCTCTTCTCAGGAGAGTGACAGGGTGAGGTTCTCATTTCCATTTTCCTTTTTCCATCTTCCTTCTTCCATTTTTTTTCTTAATTCCTGCAAACTCCTGCAATAAATTCTATCCTGTTCAAAAATTGAACAGTTATTTCTTTTTCCTTAGACCTTGAGTTATTGGAGCTTATCAATCGATGAGCTATACTTTTCGAACAGGCAAAAGATTTGCTCTTTTACAAAGTGAAAAATCCAACCTGGAGGGATAGGGATGAAATCACTCTTCAAATAGAATTTAATTGTAGGGGCACGGCATGCCGTGCCCCATCTAAGGTTTTTCATCTCCCACCTCTAACCCCTATCTAAAACAAGAGGTGGAAAAATGAAAACCAAAATTTATTTCTTTCTCAGCATTATCAGTTTTAGTTTTTTCCTGAATCTATTTCTTCTCCCAGCAAAAAGCCTGGCATTCAGATTGCAGAGCTATCCGCGGGATGGGAGATTCAAACAGCTTTCGCCTGGAAGAGATCGGTGGTATTTTATGGACGAACAAAATTGGTATCTTGCTGCACCGGACAAGTGGCAGCATTTCTCCGGCTGCTATCTGGGGCAGAAGCTTTTGTCCCAATATCTGAATCGTTATTTCACTGCTGGACTGATCGCCCTTTTAGGAATAGCTAAAGAATATGATGATGCCTACCGGGAAGGCTGGAGCAACCGGGATTTGTTGATGGATTTTTTGGGAATCTTTGCCGCGATGAACCAGAGCAAGTATCAGCTCTACTGCTCTTTCGACAGCCAGAAAATAATGCTTAATCTGAACTGCAGGTTGCGTTAAATGTGGGTGTAGGGGCGGGGTTACCCCGCCCCTACAGTTTGGAAAGGTTAAAGCTCCTTTCTTTTTTGACGATAAGTATAATAGTCTACAATAACTTAAAATGAAGCAATCTCTGGGGGAGTGAAAAATTTTTTTAACTGTTCGAAAATTAAACAGTCTTTTTTTAAAATTTAGAACCCAGTTAAAAGGAACAGGGAAAATGGAACGCTTTTGTTCTTTTATCTTCCTTTTTCCATTTCCCTTTTTCCTTTTTGAAAGGAGGGGGAGATGTCTGATCTAATCAACGGGTACCTTCAGCTTCTGATCTTCGGCACCTCTTTGATCCTGGTGCTAAAGTTCGAACAAAGGTACTTCAAATTCTATCCTGGAGTGAAATGGAGTTTAGCTCTGGGGATTTTTCTTTTATTCTGTGGAGCCTTCTTCACTTTTTTCCTGCCCTTGAGCGGACCTCTTATGGCGGCTGATTCTGATATAAAGACTTCTGCAGAAGCAGGTTTATATATCGCGGGCAGCATATTTATATTCTCAGGATTGAGGAGATGGTTTTGGTACCTGGCCCGAGTAAAGGAAAACTCTCTCCAGCGTCTGAAAAGATTATCCTGTTTAAAACAGGTCCAATCGCTTTCCCAGAAAAACCAGGACCTGGAACAGAATCTGAAAGATGCCTTTAATAAGGTGATGCAATTTATGGGGTATCAGAAAGGGGTTCTTTTCCGGTCATCTTTCAATTCTCCGGAGATGCTTCTTCTTTCCTACTTTAATCTTTCGCCGGAGGAGCTTTCTCGCTTTTATAAACTGAACCTGAATGAAGGTTTTTATAGCGAAGCTCTCAAGACCAGGGAGATTTTAACCCAGAACCAGCTCCAGGGTTCAGACCAGTGGGATAGACTTTTTCAGAATAAGGAGAAAATCTGTTCCTTTGCCTGCGTTCCGATAAAACATAATTCAAAGGTCTTTGGGCTTATCTGCATTTATGATTCTGATCCGGAAAGGTTTGCCTTTGAAGAAGTTCAATTCCTCACCAGTTTAAGGGACGAGCTCGGCTTGATGGTCGAACAGTCTTTGCTTTTAGAAAAAGCCAGAGAGCGCAAAAGAGGTTTACAGACTGCGGACGAGGCAGCCAGGTTATTTTTGGAAACAAGGAATATCGAAGATAACCTCCCCGCATTATCCCAGATCTTCAAAAAGGTTTTTGAATTCGACTACCTCTCCTTATCTTTAATCGAAGGCTCGGGCAAGAATGTGAAAAAGATCAGCTTAGGGACTGGAGAAAACCTGCTCTTAGATGTAAAACCTAATCTGCCGGTATACGGAACCTCGGTCGGCTGGGTGATCGACTCAGGTGAGCCTCTGGTTGAATCAGACCTGGAGAAAAAGGGTCTGTACGAGGATGATCTTTCGAAGCTTTTAAGTATCCGCTCCAAAATCGTAGTCCCTTTAAAGGTCAAAGGGAATGTGGCTGGCACCTTAACCCTGGGGAGCAAGAAACCAAATCTCTATAATCCGAAATATGCAAAAAAGCTGAGCCTTTTTTCCTCCCTTTTCTCGCTTCATCTGCAGCAAAGGAGTTTGAGGGATTCACTGATGCAGGAGCAAAAATATTTCCAGACTTTTTCCAGACATTTTCTGGAATTTCTGAATCATAAAGATTTCAGAGGATATTTAAATGGATTAACTGAGGATTTAACTCATATCCTTCCGACCAGCTTCTGCCGGGTCTCTTTTTTAGACCCGGAGAAAAAGGCTCTAAAAACCTTTTCCAGCTACAAAAGGCGGGAGGAGATCTCCCTTTCACCTTATAACTCCCAACCTTTAGAGGCCTTGCCCTGGCACCGGTTAGCTTTAGAGACTAAAAAACCGATGCTCATCAATCAGGACGACCCGGAAAGCACTATCTCAAAAGAGGAGGCAAAACTTTCCTTAGCCCCGGATGTGAAATCCGCACTGCTTCTGCCGCTCTTGGATAAGGAGCAGATAGTGGGGATGATCTCTTTGGGAGAGATGAGAAGCTGGGAGCGCAGGCCCATCAGAAGAAAAGAGATAGATTTCATGGAGAAAATCGCAACTGAGATCAGCCTTGCTCGCAAGCATAATTTGCCTGGAGAAGTTTTTCCGGCCCCAAGGGCGCCTTATGCAGACAGGGAATTGTCTGATTTAGGATTGCAGGTCAACAATTCGCTGACCTCGATAATCGGTTCACTGGAACTTTTGAATCTGAGGAGAGATTTAACCGAGGAGAAAAAGGAAAGGTATCTTCAGATCATAGAAAAAGGAGCCTTGCGGATAAAAGAGAATATGGAGAGGTTTTTTAATCAACCGGATTCTGTGATTGTTGAGAAATAAAAACACAGAATCAGTTGACTATAAAACTCGGATTTAGAGGATAGATAAAGATAGTTTCGTGTAAATTTAGATTGGTTTTCAACTTTAGTAAGAATGCAGTCTTTATAAATTGTAAGAATCTTTCTTTATCCTTCTCTTTTATCCTTAAAAAATAAAGAAAATAAGAAGATTTTCCGAAAAGATATGTAATGGGAAAAATCAGAGGTGCCAGGTTTTTTTCTGGGTGGGAATAAAAAACTGGAGGTGAGGTGGCTCAATACCCCGAAGAGCTAAATCAGGAAAATTTTATAAACGAGCAAGATAAAACTGAAAATAGGTTTAGAATATTGGTGGTGGACGATGATGAAAATGTCAGAGAGGTTTTAGCTGACCTTTTGCTTCTGGAGGGGCATGAGGTCCTTTTAGCTGAGGATGGCGAGAAAGCTCTTTTAATTTTTGAGCAGGAGGAGCCGGATTTGATCATTACTGACCTGGGAATGCCCGGCATCTCCGGCTGGGAGGTCTCACAGAAAGTCAAATCTATGCGACCATCCATAAAGGTCATAGTTATCTCCGGCTGGGGAGCAACTCTGGAAAAAGACCAGATAGAAAGAAATTTCGTGGACCAAGTTTTGCCCAAGCCTTTTCACTTAGAGCAGGTTAAAAATACCATTGCTCAGGTGATGTCGAAGTTGTAGCGGAAGGCCTCCAGGGTCTTGTCCACAGGATCCCGGCGAAGACTTCAGCCTTCCATTTTTTTTAAAAACTGGAAACCTGAAGGTTTCCGCTACACCTTTTTGTAGGGGCGGGGTTACCCCGCCCCCTATATTTTTTTTTGAGAGCAATGTAGTAAAGTCAGTGAGCAGGAGAGCAGGATTACTGACAAAGAGAACTTTACTTTTCAGAGGGAAACAAGTAAAATAAACCAGGAAGCTACACAGGGAGGCTTTTTGCGATTCTGGTCAAGGAGAAGTTGGGATTTTAAGATTTGTAGGGGCGAACCCGAGTCTTCGCCTTTTTGTTAGATGTAGAGGCGGGGTCTCCCCCCTTTCTTGTTATTCAGAAAGAGCATCTGTATTGGTAAAACAGGCATTCCTGCCTGTTTCTTTTGTCCCATCTCCTTCTTAAGGAGAGAGGTTTTATAAAACGCTCACGAACAACGAATCCCGGTCACGTCTTTTTTTCCCCATCTTCCATCTTCCTTTGTTTCTTTTCCTTGACCACTCGACTCCTTGAATCCTCGAATCTTTTTCCTCTCTCATTTTATCCTTTTCTTCATCGCCTCATACTCATCCTTATAAAAAGGCAGCTCCTTTGTTTTTTCCCCGAACCCTGTAATCTCTTTGGCAACTCTGGCAATCCTCTCCTTGGTAGCAGGGTGGGATGCGGATAACTTTTCAAAGAAGGTGGGCTGTTTATCGCTGAGCTTATCTAATTTTCCCAAAAGCTCTGCCATCCCTTCTGGATTGTAACCTGCTTTTTCCATATAAAAAGTCCCGAACTGGTCAGCCTCAAACTCGTTGTCCCGGCTGTAACCCTGGAGGATGATTCCGATGGAGGTGGAAACCAAATCCTGGCTAAGCTGGCTGCTTGAGCCTAAGGCGATCGACAAGACAACTTGCACTCCCAGGACCTGTTGCAGCCTTTTGACCCCGTGCCGTCCCACCACGTGGCTTATCTCGTGCGATAAAACCCCGGCTAACTCTGCTTCGTCATCTAAGATTTTCAGGATACCGGAATAAACATAGATATATCCGCCTGGAGTGGCAAAAGCGTTGATTTCCTTGGAATCTAAGACCTTGAAATGGAAAGAAAGATCTTTTCGGTCAGAGACGTGAGCGATTTTCTGGCCCACGCCATTCACGTAATCCTGCACCTCAGTATCAGGCAAAACCTTTTCCTGAGATTCCACCTGCGTCGACATTTTCTGCCCGATTGAAATCTCCTCATTGGTGGAGATCAGAATCAAGCTTTTTCTTCCACCCGGACCAGTTGTCGCACAGCTCAGGAAAAGCAAAGCAACCATCAAAATACTAATCTTTTTCATTTTTTCCTCCTTTAATGTATTTATATATATTTATTTAATATATTTAACACTTAAATACATATTTATAAAATATATATAATATATTATATATAAAATATATAAATAAAAATATTTAAAAAAATTTTTGTTTTTAAAGAAATAGATTTTGCAGTAAATTTGTATTTGTAGGGGCGTTTTGCCATACGCCATTTCGTCTTATTGTAGGGGCGAGCCCGATGATTGAGGTGAAAGACGCATTCAATGCGTCTCTACAATCCCCTCTCCTTGTAGGAGAGGGTTAGGGCGAGGTTTTATGGATCGGTATGTGGACTTCTCTGATGTCTTTTCTGAATCAGCAAAAGGTTACTTCAGAAAAAACGACAATCCGAAAAATATATTATGATAACTCCGGCTGGGATAATAAGTATAATTATAATACCACCGACTATGCATATTATAATTCCCAGCGAAGAATCTCTGAAATCTATACTCAAGCCTCAAGGCAGTTGACCTACTTAAGAAAAACTTCGATCCCAGACCGAGGTTGAAAATAGTATAATGTCTGTTAAGATAACCAGAATAGAGATGATGGTTGAAGTAAGGAGAAGAGTTTGCCCATCCGATTCCCCCAAGAAAGAATGGGAAAACTTTGGAATCTTTGGATAGCGGCAAGTTGAAGAGAAAATTGGCACTCAGGATAATTGCGGGATCGCCTCCCTTATATGTGGATAAAATTATCTCCGGTTCAATTTCGAATTGTTTGGTTAGAAAATATCCAAAACGGGTTGACAGATTAAAGGTGCTACTCACATCCTCACCACTTTCCTGTACCCCCCTGAAAGCCGCTCCAAAAGATAGTTCCATCTGCCTTTTTCCTAAATGATGAAAATGAGCTGAAGCATCTTTAATAAAAGCTGAACTCAGAAGAATCGCCGCCAATAAAAATAATCCTTTTCTCATCTCGGTTCTCCTTTCAGTTAAATTTAATTGTCTCAGGTCAAATTATCTTTCCAGAAGCTACCTAATTTCTTAAATACCTTCTTATTCTATATTATTTTACGTTCAACCAACATAATTTTATAACTCAAGAAAATGGAAAGGCAAAAGCGAATTTCTCTGATCAGTAAAAAGAGCCAGTAGGCCAAGCATGGTGAAGCCTCCTTGACAGATCAAAATAGATTGTCAGCCGCCCTTTGGGATGGCCAATAACGAATGATTCAAACCTATATTTTAAGATAAAAAAAGGGAGCCTGCCTTTGAAGACCATCTGGCGGGGGCACAAGTTATGTCTATTTCCCTTTAGGGGAAACTCGTGCTTAGTCCTCAAGAGAGCAGCGCTCCCGTGCTTAGAATTTACCTTAAATTATATAAGCAAATTTTATGCCAGTCCTTAATTCAGGCTCTCATCATTAACTCAATGATAATAAAAAACTTACGAAATCCATTTTCTTGGACTTCCCAAGCCAGTACAAAGAGTGTTCAGATTTTAGACAGCTCAAAGTCGCTATCAAACTTATCTTCAATTTTATCTTGAACTTAAAATGGATTTTTTTTGTCAATTATATTAACACTAAAAACATTTAAGAGTAAAATCGTCTGGTCTTTCTACTTTTGTTTTTTCAAAACTCCTCTAAAAAATTCAAAAAGACTACTTTTAAAATGGGAAAGAAGAAAACCTGACAGAATTTAGAATATGAAAATCAAAAATTTTCTAAGGAAACTGAAAAACAGAAAGGAAAATCTTTCCGCTTCTACCAGAGTACCTGCTTTTGGTGGAGTTAAAAATCTGCCGGATAAACCTCTTTCAAAAAATTCACTTATGTCCGAGGGTGAAGATTTTATTATCCCTCTGGCAAGCCAGTATGACCATTCTTTTAGGATAAAACTCTATCGATTCTTAACAGACAATATCCCCGCATTAAATTCTGCCATCTGGACCTGGACCAGGCTTTCCTGCGCTCCTTCTTCTTTCAAATTGAAAGGTAGTGATGACCAGGCTCTCCTGGAGCAGGGAAGCAGGATCGTTTCTGCTTTAGACAGGAGAATTTACCAGCACTCCTTTTACAAATTCGGCGGAATCGAATCTCTCCTTTCCCAGTTCTTTTATTCCCTTTTCACAGATGGTGCAGTTTGTGGAGAGCTGGTTTTAGAACCTTATAGAAAACGAATTGGCAAATTTCATTTCATCGATCCCTCCACCATAAAATTCAAATCTAACGGGATCGACCTGGAGCTTTATCAAGAGGTCGAAGGAGAGCTAATCCGGCTGAACAAAGATTCGACCTATTATTATGGCTTGGACCCGGACTCGCAAGACCCGCGGGGAAAAAGCATTTTATCTTCTATCCCCTTTGTATCCCGCATCGAGCAGACCTTGCTTTCCGATATGCAGAAAAGCATGCATAATGCCGGCTATCACCGGCTGCACGTGAAACTAAAACCTCCGGAAAGAATCTCTGCAGAATCGAATGAGGCTTACACTAAAAGAGCTAACCAGTATTTTGAGGACACCCTGCAGATGATGAAGAAGCTTTCAGTAGAGGATAACCCGGTCACCTGGAACGACGTGCAGGTAGATTACATAGGACCGCAAGGAAGTTACGCTGCCACTACTTCCTGGTATATAAACCACAAAGCTTTGATCGAGGAGATCTGCACCGGAGTTCATTTAGACCCGTTTATATTGGGATATTCTTATGGAGCACCTTATAGCTGGGCACAGATAAAATATGAGCTTATCCTGAGAAATGTAATCTCCATCCAAGCATCTGCTAAAAGGTTTATGGAGTGGATTCATAATTTAGAGCTGGCATTGAACGGAATAAATTTAGAATATGAGCATCTTTTTGACAACCGCAAAGCCTTTGGTCTTCTGGAACAAAGACAGGCAGAAAAACTCGCCCTGGAGAATATAATTCTCAAGAAAAATTCTGGACTGATAACTGAGGAAGAGGCAAAAAGAGAATTAAAGATGACAGATGACAAATAATGCTGTCATTGCGAGTCCCCAAAGGGGACGAAGCAATCCGTTTACATCTTGATAGAAGGGGATTGCTTCGTCGGTCAAATGACCTCCTCGCAATGACAGCATTGAATTCCCTTCGGTGCTTGCCAGGTCCCCTGACCTGGTTCGCCTCTGGCGAATCGGGTCAGTCCCGCCGAGGGCGGGACGACGGTCACATTCAGCATTTCTTAACGCCCACGAAAAACGAACAACGGTCACGTCTTTTTCTTCCTCAAACCCTTGAACCCTCAAATCCTTTTTTTATCTGTCATCTTCCATCCGTTATTTTCCATTCAGAGGTGAGTATTGGATAGACAATATTTATGGAGAAAAGCTCTCAAAGATCCGGTATATTTTGCCCGCGAATTCTTAGAAATTGAGCTTCATCCCGGACAGCAACTCTGGCTAAGAAACTCTACTAAGCCGGAAAATGCCTTGCACACTGGCAACCGCTGGGGTAAAAGCCTGATCCAGGCAGTGAAAATCCTGCACCGCTCCATTTTCAAAATCCGCAAAACCAGATTTAACTCTGCCGGTAAGTATACCGCGGTCAACGTAAGCATTACTCTGGACCAGGCAAAAATAATTTTTGAGAAAGCTGTTACTTTGCTAAAAGGAAAAAGGATTTTAGAATCTTTAGTTCAGGACATAAAATCAACCCCTTTTCCTCATATCATCTTCTCCAACTCAGCGGTCTTCTGGGCTCGCTCTACCCAGAGAAAAGGGGAATACCTCTTAGGTCACGATTATGATTACTGCAACTTCGATGAAGTCGCTTTTGAGCTTCATCCTGAGTATGTGGTCAACTGCGTGATTATGATGCGCCTGGCAGACCGTGCCGGGATGATAGATTATACTTCCACCCCCAAGGGAAAAAACTGGTTCTTTCGCAAATGCCAGGAATTGAAATCCCATCCCGATTTCGGCTACGTGCAGACCGGAGATTCCAGAGACAACCCTTACATCTCCTCAGAATATATCCAGAGGAAGTTGACGAGCCTTTCCCCTTCCAAAGTCGAGCAGAATATAATGGGGAATTTCATAGACGATCCGGACCAGGTAATTGAGGAAAAGTATATCAGCCAGGCAACCTCAAACTCTACAGGGTTATCTGCTCCGAAAGAAGAACACCGCTATTCCACTGGCTGGGACCTGGCGAGAAAAAGAAACTTTACAGTTGGCATAACCTTAGACGTCACCAGTAAACCATATCAGTTAGTCTGCCTCGAAAGATTCCAGAGAGACTGGAAAGACACCCTTGAGGCAATCAGGAGAAGAAAAAAAGAATATGGCGGTGAAGTTCTGCTCGATTCAACCGGCTTGGGGGATGTGATCTTAGAGGAGCTTAGAGACATAAATGCCAAAGGTTTTAATTTCGGTGAGAAAGGGGGAAAAGCAAAATCCGAGCTGATAGCCAACCTGCAAAAAGAACACGCCCTTGGAAATATAGCCTACCCTTACATCGAGCTTCCTGAAGAGGATGGTTCTATATGGTCTTTACAGGATGAGCTAAGAAACTTCACCTGGGACACAAAAGAAGGCAGCGATGCTGTAATGGCTGTAGCCTTAGCTCTGTGGAATGTGAGAACTACAGAACAACTTGCCCTGGTTTTGGAGCCGAGAGTGGAGAGAATTTAGAAAGGAACATAAAATTTTCAAAATTTTTCTTGACAAATGATACTATATATAGTATCGTAATTAAAGATTGTGGAATAAATGTCGAAAATACTAAAAATAATAGAGAAATGGAAACAAGGTAATCAGCCAGCACAAAAGGAAGAAGTATTTACAATCCTGAATAAGTTTTTCCCAGGTAATTGGGAATGTAAAAGTGGTTCACATGTTGTTGTTCGGCATCCTTTACTGAGTGGTCTTCCGGAATATGGTGTTGCGGGTGAATTCTCTATAGCAATTACAGGTGGAAGAAAAGTCAAGCATATCTATTTAAAGGAAATACTAAAAGTAGTTGAGTATCTTGGTGAAAAAGGGGTCATCAGTAAGGAGGTGACGAGAGATGAGGAAAAAACTTGATTATTATCTCAGCTTAGACTACCCAGTTGAGATAAGAAAGCTTTCCAAAGAGGATGGGGGTGGCTATTTAGCCAGTATCCCCCAACTTGGAGCAAAAGCTTTTTGTGCAGACGGGGAGACTATTGATGAGGCACTAGCGAATTTAGGAAAAGTGAAAAAGAGTCTGTTCCAGGATTATCTAGAGAACGGGGTCCAGATTCCTGAACCGGAAGCGGAACCGGAATCAATCTTCAGCGGGAAATTTGTAGTTAGAATACCAACTGAACTCCATCGTCAGTTAGTTGAACGAGCACGTAAACAAAATATCAGTTTAAACTCATATGTCGTCTATCTACTCGCATATAATACTGGTATTGAAATATTAGAACATAAAGTAGAAGAGTGCTTTAATAAATTGGAGCCTACGTTGAAATGGATTCAGTTTAAATACGCTTCGGAAATCGAGCAAGATTACTTCCCAATGAAAGCAATCTTCCCCGAAGCCTTAGCAGCATAAAGGAGAGAAAAGTGCCAAAGATTAAACCGGAACTTTACAGAAAGATATTGGAGGGTATTGAACTTCAAAACATCTATCTAAAGAGTTTTGATGGTGAAATCAATTTAGACATATTCCCAAAATCTCCAATCGTTAATATTTCGAGTAAGGCAGATTTTACTACAAAGAATGAAAATCGTGTGCAGATTTGTCAAAAATGGAACATAGTTGCAAAAGACAAAAGCGGTGAATCAAAATTCCTAAGTATGTCGGTAACCTACTGCCTTGTCCTGTACAGCAGGAATGAATTCACAAAGGATTTCTTTGATATATATGAGAAGACAAATCTTCCTATTAACGTTTGGCCTTTTGTCAGGGAATTTGTCAATAGTATGACCGCAAGGATGAATATCCCCCCTCTTACTCTTCCACTTCTAAAATTTACTCAGAAGAGTCGACCCAAATCAGCTAAATAGTTGTTTAAATACCTGCGGGGCACGGCGATGCCGTGCCCTGTTTTTTCTGGGATTTGTAGGGGCAATTCTCTGTACTGCTCTCTTGATACCGAACTCATCCCCTGATCCCTTCTCCCCGCCTTTGGCGGGATCTTCGACTTAACAAGAGAAGGGGAACAAAAGTCCCTCTCTTTTTAAGAGAGGGATTCAGGGTGAGTTTCTTTTCTTAGCAAGATGTAGGGGCGACCCTTCCTTCGACTATGCTCAGGATGGTGAGTTCGTCGAACCGCGTGGTCGCCTGCGGGAGGGGACGAGCCCCTCCCCTACTGACATAAAATCCTTACCTGAATCTCCACCCCTCTTTTGCCTTTACGTAATTCCCTTCCTTCAAAATCTCCGTCCCCTTGGCGATAACGTAATCGGTTCCCCCATGGAAAACTCCGTTGATTCCAACTATATCCTCGGGTCTTTGAGCCGTGTAAATCACTACCCCCTTTTGAGGATTCTGGGGATTGGTCCAGGCAGTGATGAATCTCAAGTCCGTCCCGTAATAGACTGAATCCGTTACGATTTTATCCGGCTCGATTCTTAAAGGAAATTCATTCAAATGCTGTGCCAACCAAAGATTACCTCTGGCAGTGCCGTAGACAATCAGTGAATTTTTTGAAAGGTCCTTTGTTAAAGCCTCAGCATCTGTCAACACTAAGCATCCCTGGAAAAACTTTTCATAGATTTTCATCACGTATTTGTGGATTTCATCCTGCACTGCTTTACCGCTTTCCTGAGTAGGCAGAATCAGGACGATAGATTCCTTATCCGAGACCACCGCATTAATCGGTCCAACAAAATCAAAGGAGTAAAGCCCCTTATCCGCACCCTTTTTTGTTATCTCCTCAAAGACCTTAAGTAACTCCTGAAAAAAATCTGCAAAGGCTGGATATTTATCTCTCCGGATTTCATATTCCTCAAGTTTTTTGCACAGAGGCTCAATATAAATAAATCCCCAGCTCTTCTGGCCACGCAACTCCTCTTCTCCTGCCTGCTCTCCAAAATGGATGAAAGTTAGGCGAGCTGTAACTGCCCTGACGATATGCTCGTTCACGCAGATTTCCCAGTTTGAGTAACCTTTTTTTTCCATCTTCTCCCTGATGGGCATAAAAAGGGATGAATATTCAGAGATCTTTATCCTGTTTTTCAAGGATTCTGATAGCGGGTTGACGAAAGAATGTCCGAACTCATGCCAGGCAAGCTGCCGGAAACCCTCTTGAGTGCCGAAGCTCGGAATACCATTTTCCACACCGTTTGGCCCGCAGATATTATAAATCTCATAACTTTTACCTGACCATTTATTGAAAATCAGATACTGGAGAGATTTCAGAAAGCTGACCACCGGATTGGATTTTCCTTCCCGATCAATCCTGGGCCCAAATCCTCCCGGATGAAACAAAGGAACAAGGATAATTGTATAGTTTTTCTGTTTCATACCATAGTAATTTTCCAGGGTGCGGATGAAATCCACTCCCTCCATTTTTCCGTAAGTATCTGAAACAAGCTTTGAGTAAGTGCCTTTATGCGCCTCAAAAAAAGATGTGAAATTGGTTTTCTGGGCAAAATCTCTTAACTCCTGTATGAACTTTTCAAGCTTTTCCTCACCCCTTGCCCTCCTTTTCAGGTAGCGGGTAAAAGGCACCTGTAATGCCAGTTCCGGTGGGTCAGAAAGATGAAGCATAGCCTGGGGCGGTGCATCGAAGCTGAAACCGGAAAGGCTCATCTCCTCAAACAGCTTCACCGCAGGATGATTTTTATAGGCGGAGAAATATTCTGAGACATCAGTTTTATAAGGAAAGTCGTAGCGGGTGATAAGCCCGGTTCGCTCGCCGTAACCGCTCAAAAACTGCACAACTGCTAAAAGCTCAATTCTCGGGTCTACCGTGATATTCAGAGAACGAGTGGACTCGATCTGCTTTTTCTCACCACAATTGGTCGTAAGTATAACTAAAAATAGAACTACCCACGGGAGGTGCAGGTATTTGATTTTTTTCATCACGAATTTTTATCCAAAGATATATTCTTTTGTAGGGGTGATCCGCCAGAGGCGGACTTGCCCTTATTCTCGTGTCATTGCGAAGCAATCCGCCCATGGAGGATCAAGTTTGCGTCTTTATTTACAAGGCTAAAAGTCTTGCCCTACGAGTTGTAGGGACAATTCTGTGTAATGCTTTTCTGATACAGAACTCATCCCCTCACCCCTTCTCTTAACAAGAGAAGGGGAACAAAAGTCCCTCTCTTCTTAAGAGAGGGATTCAGGGTGAGTTTCTTTTCTTAGCTTGTAGGGGCGTATTGCAATACGCCCCTACCTCGTAACAGTGACCTGTCTACTCTAACACAAAGATATTCTTCTTCCGGCACATCTCCTTAAGTATCTTGGGCCAAACCGTGACTGATACCTCTCCTAAATGCGCTGTTCTCAAAAGATACATATAGGTGCGGGATTGGCCAATGCCACCACCGATGCTCAAGGGAATCTGGTCGTTCAGGATCGCCTGATGATAAGGCAATTTCAGGAAATCAAGCTGTCCGGTCATCTCCAACTGTTTTTTGAGAGTCTCTTTTGTCACGCGGATACCCATGGAGGTTAGCTCATGCCTGCGTTTGGTAACCGGGTTCCAGACCAGGATATCGCCATTTAAGCCGTGCATCGGCTTACCCTTCTCGGATTTTGTCTCGGTGACCCAGTCATCATAATCTGCCGCTCTCATCTCATGCGGGTAACCGTCCTTTAAAGTCCAGCCCACGCCGATGATGAATACGGCCGGATATTTCTGCAGAACCGCAGTCTCCCGTGCCTTGCGCGGCAGATCCGGATACATCTCCAGGATCTCCTCCGCATGCAGAAAGGTCAGCTCCTCCGGAAAATCCGGATACTGGCTGGATTTCAGTTTCGGGAAAAGCTCCTGCGCCTGCTTGCCAGCTCCCCGGATAACTTTCCAGATCCTGCGAACCGTATCCTTAAGGTAATTCAGATTGCGCTGGTCAGCAGTCATCACTTTCTCCCAGTCCCACTGGTCAACATAGGCGCTGTGGTCATGGTCCAAAAAATAATCCTTGCGAACTGCCTTCATATCAGTGCAGATTCCTTCGCCCACCTTACAGTCGAACTGTCTCAGGGCTGGCCGTTTCCATTTGGTAGCCGCCTGCACTACCTGGGCGTCGATCGGATGCTTGTCATAATCGTTGGAGATATGGAACTGGATCGGAGTGCGGGACCCGTCCCGGTCCAGCATATCGTTCACCCCGCTTTCCACGTCCACGATCAGGGGAACCTGCACCATCTGCAGATTCAGCTCCTGGCACAGGTTCTTCTCGATATACTCCTTGATGGTAAATAATGCTTTCATCCTCTCCATCGGCGGAAGGAGTGCCCGGTAATCGCTTGGCAGAATCTTCTCCAGCTCCTCGTAGCTGCCAATACCTGGACCTGCCAGGTCAGCCTTCTTGTCCGCTAAAGCCATTAAGTCTTACCTCCTTTTTAGATTAGTTGCCAGGGACTTTTCATCAGTCCGAAATTTTCTTAAGCCCTATATTATGCTTTCGGCTCCAGAAAATCAAGGGAAAAAGTCTACCTGTTCCTGTGGATTTAATCTCAGACCTGTTCGCTTAGGACGTCTTCATTTACCTTACTCTTATGTTCGACATGAAGAATGAAAAGGAGTTAATGGAACCGCCATGCCTTATTTTGGCTATTATGAAAAAGGGAAACTAAATCGCTTGATAGACTTTTTAAATAACAGATTCGATTTGTTGGGCAAGCTCCCCCCCGTCCAATTTGATATTTCTTCAGCAGACCAGGAAAAAGCAAATCAAATCTTCTCAGAAAATTGCGCTGCCTGCCACGGAAAAGACGGTAGAGGAACTTCTGAAGCTAAAAAATTTCAGCCTCCTCCTCCGGATTTCACAGTCTATAATCTTTTGCCGGAAAGAGCATTTGAAATAATCTCTAACGGTTATCCAGGTGCTATGATGGTATCCTTCTCAAACTTGCCAGAGGGAGTCAGATGGGGCTTGGTGAAAATTGTGAATAATAAGAAGAGGTAGTCCGTGGCAATTTTCCGATGCGGTCGCTATTCCCGAAGCATCAAATAAATAAAGGTAAAACTAAAGTTTTACACTCCAGTTTTTTCTCCAAACTCCAAACTAACAAACTCCTAAACTCGCTGTTCGCGGCTTGCTATTCGCCGTTTGCGATTCGATTCCTGACAGTTGATCTGCTTATTAGTTTAAAAGGTAAAGCTAAAGCTTTACACTCCACTAATTTTTTCTCCAAACCCCAAACTGTTCTTTTGGGCTGGGAAAAGGGTCTCCAAACTCACAAACTAACAAACTCCTAAACTGTATTTCACGCGGAGGGCGCAGGATTCGAACCCGCAAGTCCTTGCGGACGGTGGATTTCAAGTCCACTGCCATACCGTTAGGCGAGCCCTCCAGGTACTGCCAAGTGACAGAAAATACGTTTCAGTCAACCTGATATATAACTATGCTTTCTTGAGTTGTCAATAATTTTGGTAAAAAAGGTTCACGGCAAACCCGGATTCCAAGAACCTGGTTTTCGTAGTGCGACTCTTTTAGGGTCGCCAGGCGAGACTAATCTGTAGACCCGGGTTACCTTCAACACGGGCCAGAATCAGCGAAAAGCTTATATTAAGAATCTCCCCGCTTTATAGATCAGCCCGCCGTCTGCATAAATCTCGCCGCCGTTCTTCATATCACAGAGCATATCCCAGTGTATGGCTGACAGGTTTTTCCCTAAAGTCTCGGCAAAAGACCTTCCGATGGCCAGATGCACTGTTCCCCCGATTTTTTCGTCAAATAACATGTTCCGGGTGAATCTCTGGATGGTGTGGTTGGTCCCGACTGCGATTTCTCCGACGTGCCTTGCCCCGGGATCTGTTTCCAGAAGCTGCTCGAGAAGTTCTCCGCCTTTGACAGCAGTCGCTTTTGCCACCTTCCCTCTTTCAAAGCTCAAATGGATTCCCTCTATTTCCCTCCCTCCGAATATTCCCGGGAAACTGAACCTGACGTGCCCTTCCACGCTGTCCTCTACTGGTCCGGTAAATACCTCGCCGTCCGGAAAGTTTACGTGTCCGCAACAGTTGACCCACCTTCTGCCTTCCACAGACATTCTCAGATCGGTATCTCTGGAAACGATCCTCAGATCTTTTTTTGTATTGAGGATTTTGCAGATTTTTTCCTGTTCCTGCTCTATCTGCCTCCATCTGGCAATCGGGTCATCCGTATCCAGGTAGCCGGCCCCGTAAACGAAATCCTCATATTCGGAAAGAGACATGTTCGCCTCTTGAGCGCTGGCACTGGTCGGGAACAAAGTCCCGCACCATCTCAATTCACCTTTGGCTTCCCTCTCGAATAATATATTCTTGAAACGGCTGGTGCCCTGGGCTTCTATTTTTAATTTCTCGGGAGAAACATTGGTGAGCATTCTTGTATTCGTCTCGCTCCAGAAAGAGAGGTAAGCGTCTATGGTCTCGATGAGTTTGTACATATTATCCGGCACATATTGTATCTGCTCGTTACTTCCGTTTTTCAGCAAGACCTCCCTTAGCTCATCATTGGTCATCCTCACCTGGGGAAAAACCCCTAACTCCAGCGCCTGGCGGTAACACTCTTTTATCAGCGGAATAGATGACGTATCCCCCTGAATCAACAGTTTCTCTCCCCTTTTGATATCCAGAGAATACCTCATAAGCACTTCCGCATGTTTCTTGATTCTGTAATCCACTTTGACCTCCTGATTTTTTTCCTGCAAATCCCATTATTTAACTGAATACTCCCTGATCAAGGGAGGGTTGACTTATGAACCGTAAATATAATCAGTTTTGAAATATTTCCAAGAAAAAAAAAGACAACATAACGGTAGAACAGACATTCTTGTCTGTTCATCATGGTCAGAGAGCAAAGCGGGCTGGCTCGTAGCCACAGGAATGTCTGACTTACCAGCCTCTTTTTCAGGAGAGGGTAAGGGTGAGGTCAGTTTAAGACAAGGTAGCCGCAAGTCCTACGGTGGTTACGCCAGACGTAGTCTCCGTTACTCAGGACTTCAGCTTGCGCCTGTCGGTTCTGAAACACAACGCAGACTAAAGTCTGCGGCTACCCCGGTGTTCTCCTCTCCTTTTTTCCGAGAAGCGGATCCGTAGGAAAGGAGAGGAGTCAGAGGTGAGGTTAAGGCTTAAAAATGGTAGAACAGACATTCCTGTCTGTTCATCACTGCAGCTGTAGGGGCAGGTCCCCGTGCCTGCCCTATAAGATATTATGCTGGGCATCCACGGGCAACCGCTGGAGGTTGCCCCTACAAGTCGCCAATGCAAGGCTGAAGTCTCAAGACCTTGACGGCCTTGCCCTGCTCTTCACTTGGCGAGAATGTTATCATCCTCGCTTGCTTTTCTTGCGGATGATAACATCCACAAGAAGCTTCTTTCTTTTTCTTTTTTTCCTTTTTTCTTTTTCCTTTTTTCT
>JAUYBY010000028.1 GCA_030692925.1 Candidatus Zixiibacteriota bacterium
TCCTTTTTGAATTTGGGCATTTTCGCTTCCAATTCCACAGAGACTTTAGCCTGGTAATCGTCCGCTTTTTTGAAAAGCCTGTCCCGGTCCAGTTTCTTTTGAAGTCCTAACTCCTCTAAAGCCTTGTCCATCTGTTCGCAAACTGGCGATTTTCCGTGCCAGCCTGCTACATTTTCCATAAAGCTTACCCCTTTGCCCTTGACCGTATGCGCTACTATGACAGTGGGTTTCCCTTTGAAGTTTCTGGCCTTCTCAAAAGCTTCCAAAATCTCCTTCATATTATGCCCATCTATTTCTATGACGTTCCAGTTAAAAGCCTTATACTTATCCACGATCGGGTCAATGTTCATTACCTCTTCCACCCAGCCATCTATCTGCAGGCGGTTCTTATCTATGATATTGATGAGGTTGTCTAATTTATAATGGCCCGCTTCCATTACTGCCTCCCAAATCTGCCCTTCCTGGTGCTCCCCATCTCCGGTAAGAGCGTAGACACGGTAATCTTTTTTATCTAACTTTGCAGCTAAGGCTATTCCGTTGGCGATGCTTAATCCCTGGCCCAAAGAGCCAGTCGAAGCCTCAACCCCTTTGAGTTTCAGCCAATGAGGGTGCCCTTGAAAAGGTGAGTAAAGCTTTCTTAAGGTCACCACCTCTTCGATATCGAAGTATCCTGAGATCCCCAGACTTAGATACAGTGATGGTGCTTTGTGGCCGGTTGACCAGATTATCCTGTCCCGGTCCTCCCAGGACGGGTTTTTAGGGTCGTGACGGGCAACTGAAAGGTACAAAGCCGCACAGATATCCATAATGGACATAGTTCCGCCCGAATGACCTGACCCGGATGCACATAGAGAGACCATGTTGTAGCCCCTCATCAGATTAGCCGCTTCGATTAGTTCTTCTACAGTGTAGTTTTTTCTTATAGTTCCTGTTTTAGAATCCAGGATCGGCATTTTTCCTCCTCATAGTTTTTTCACACAAGACAGAAAGGAATAACCTTGTGAAATTTGTAACATAGTAAAATATATCAAATTAAACCTCTTTGTCAAATCTTTTTAGGCCAATTTTCACTTTACAGATTAGCTATGTCCAAATTGTAGTTGCTCGATTTATCGAGCAAAAATGCCCAATAAATTGGGCAACTACATCGCCTCTACTGGGGAAAGAGTTTAATTCCTGTCCCGCTTGTCCCCTTCTGTCAAACCATTTTAGATATAAGTCTCTCCCACAAAAAGAGAACCTTTCTCTTCAATTCTTTTAAGTCCTTGTCATTTCTAATGACATAGTCCGCATATTCTCGTCTGGTTCTATCTTTTATCTGAGCCTTTATTCTATTAATGGCCTCTTTTTGAGAGTATCCTGAATACTCTTTCAATCTTTTTATCCTGTTTTGAAAGCTTGACTCAACCAGAATCAGATAATCTAATTCTTTCTGAAGCCCCCATTCGATAATCAAAGCCGCATCTACAATTACAATACCCGGACCTTTTTTTCTATGTGCCTTGATTTGTTTCTTTAGATTAGAAAGGAGATACGGGTGAACGATTGTATTCAATTTGTCCCTGTTTTCTATGGATGAAAAGGCAATTCCCCCAAGCTTTCTTCGATTAAGCTCCTTATTACTACTTAATATTCCTTCTCCAAACATCTTCACCAATTTTTTCAAAACAAACCGATTTCTCTCCACCACCTCTTTGCCTATTTCATCTCCGGAAATAATTTTTGCCCCTGATTTTTTAAAAACCTTTGCTACCTCAGTTTTCCCTGAGCCGATCCCGCCGGTTATGCCGATTATTTTCATATTTGTTTTCCTCTTCTGTCATTGCGAGCCTCGCCGCAGGCAGGCGAAGCAATCCGTCTATCTGGAGGGATTGCTTCGTCGCCCTAGCAGGGGACTCCTCGCAATGACATGACTGTTATGGCAGCCAAGAGGTCTGCCCCTACAAGTTCAAACCATCGCAAGGCTGAAAGTCTTACCCTACATATTGGGCGAGTCCGCCTGCGGCGGATCGCCTATAGCTTTTATCCGTTATTCGTCATCAGTCATCCGTCATTATTCTGTTTTTATTAACTCGTCTCCAACCAGTTTTTCCCTATTTTTATATCCACCTTGATCGGGACTTTTAATTTGACGGTATTCTCCATCTTATTCCTTACCATCTCCTTGATCCCCTCCAACTCGGATTTGTGCACCTCGAAGACCAACTCATCATGCACCTGCAAAATCATCTCCGATTTTTTACTTTTGAGGATCTTAGCTATCTCGATCATAACCACCTTGATCAAATCTGCAGCTGAGCCCTGGTGCGGGGTATTTATGGCAACCCTTTCCGCGAACTCTCTTTTCTGCCGATTGGGACTTTCAATTTCCGGGATATATCTTCTTCTTCCTAAGAGCGTAGTGACGTACCCATCCTTTCTGGCTTTCTCAATTAAGCCCTCCAGATGTTTCTGCACCTTTGGGTATCTTTTGAAATAGATATCTATGAACATCGAGGCTTCTTTCGGGGTCATATCAGTCTGCTGTGAGAGCCCGAACGCGCTTACCCCGTAGATAATGGCAAAATTGGCAGTCTTGGCAACTCTTCTCTGCTCAGGGGTAACCTTGTCTATGGGTACTCCAAATACCTCGCTGGCGGTTCGGGTATGAATATCCTCCCCTTTGAAAAAGGATTCCATCAGGGTTTCATCTTCTGAGAAGTGAGCCAGAATCCTCAGCTCGATTTGAGAATAATCCGCGGACAGCAAAAGATAATCCTCATTTCTGGGGATAAACCCTTTCCTGATCCGGCTGCCGATCTCAGTTTTGATCGGGATATTCTGCAGATTAGGCTCGGAGGAGGAAAGCCTTCCAGTTGCGGTCACTGTTTGGTTGAATGAGGTGTGCACTCTGCCGGTCTTTTGGTTGATCAGAGCCGGGAGAGCGTCGATATAGGTGGATTTCAATTTGAAAAGCTGGCGGTACTCTAAAAGCTTCTGAGGAAGTGGGTGAACCCTGGCTAATTTTTCCAGAACTCCGAAATCAGTAGAATCGAGGGTTTTTTTAGCTGTTTTTCTAAGGGGGGTCAGTCTTAAATCCTCAAATAAGACCTTACTCAGTTGTTGAGGAGAATTGATGTTGAACTCTTTGCCAGCTAATTTATAAATCTGCCTGGCAAGTTTTGATAACTCGAGTTCCATCTGTTCGGAAAGCTCTTTCAGGTAATCTACGTCGATTGAAATCCCTGTCATCTCCATTTCAGCTAAAACCTGTATCAGGGGAAGCTCCACCTCATAGAAAAGGTTATCCAGAAGAGCCTGCTTTAGCTTAGGCTCCAGCACTTCTTTCAGCCTCAGAGTAAAATCTGCATCTTCGCAGGAATATCTGGATGCAGAGTTAATCGGAACTTGAGCAAAACTTATCTGCTTTTTTCCTGAGCCGATCAAGTCGGAGATCGGCATCATCTTGTAATCTAAATACTCCAAGGCTAAATTGGAGAGGCTGTTCTGTCTCCCGGAGGGATTCAGAAGATAGGAGGCAATCATAGTATCGAAACCTATCCCTTTAAGCTCGATCCCCTCATTTTTCAGAACCTTTAAATCGAACTTCAAGTTCTGGCCTATTTTTTTTATGGATTCGTTTTCTAAAACAGGCTTGAATTCCTTGATCACCAGCTCGATCTCGAGATTTTTACCCTCTGTATGTCTGACCGGGATATAAAATGCCTCCTCTTTTTTCAGAGCTACGGATATTCCCACCAACTGTGCCTCTATCGGGTTTAGGGAGGAGGTCTCGGTGTCCACTGCGAATTCTCTATTCTCTTCAATTTTGGCAAGAAGCTTCTTGAACTCCTCTTCATCCTCCACAGTCTTGTATTTGACCTTCTCCAGCTTTTCTCCAGAGGTGATCTCCTGGAGGAATTTGCTGAACTCCAATTCCTTGAAAAGCTCCTTTAGCTTTGGAAGATCGAAATCACTCTTTCTAAGGAGATCTAAGTTCAGTTCAATAGGGACGTCGGTTTCAATGGTTACTAACTTCTTGGAGAGTCTGGCCAAATCTGCATGCTCTTTCAGATTCTGGGAGACATTCTTTCTTTTGACTTTGCCTGCATTAGCCAGCACCTTTTCCAGATCGCCAAACTGCTGAATTAACTCCACCGCGGTTTTTTCGCCCACTCCCGGAATCCCTGGAACGTTATCCGAAGCATCCCCCATTAGTCCCAGAAGGTCTATGACCCTTTCCGGAGGGATTCCATATTTTTCTTTTACCTTTTCCTGGTCGTAGACTTCTATCTCCTCTCCGCTTTTTCGTGGATTCAAAACCTTGATACTGTCGTTCACCAGTTGCAGGAAATCTTTGTCCCCGGTTACCAAGATAACCTCTAACCCTTTCTCCTTAGCTTTGCACGCTAAAGTGCCCATCAGATCATCTGCTTCAAAGCCATCCATCTCTAAGATGGGTATATTCATCCCCTGAACCAACTCCATAATCCTTGGAAGCTGGGAGACCATCTCCTCCGGCATCTTGGCTCGGGTCGATTTATATTCTTTATATATTTCATGCCTGAAAGTCGGAGCTTTGGTATCAAAGACCACCCCGATATAATCTGGCTCCTCATCTTTCAGGATTTTAAAGAGGGAATTAGCAAATCCAAAAGCGGCTGAGGTATTCTCCCCTTTAGAATTTATCAAGGGATTTCTGATGAATGCAAAAT
The DNA here is from genome assembly GCA_030692925.1 of Candidatus Zixiibacteriota bacterium. Classification (GTDB taxonomy): domain Bacteria; phylum Zixibacteria; class MSB-5A5; order MSB-5A5; family RBG-16-43-9; genus RBG-16-43-9. The sequence goes on from JAUYBY010000028.1 coordinate 4,695, forward strand.
ACGAACGATAAGCTAAAGCCGACCCATCGATTAAAAAAAGCCTTTCCTTTTTGGTCATAACGAACCTGCTGGGCATTATGATACTATTTATTTTATTTCCGGTCAATAAGAATCATAAGGGCTTGATAAATCAAGCCCCTACGAGAATGTAGGGGTTCGATTCATCGAACCCATATCGGCTTCACTCTCCTCAATGAGGAGAGGGGATATTCGTAGGGACAGGGCTTGTTGAGCTCTGCGAAATCCCGCTACTGCGGGGTCCCTGTCCGAATCCTAATTCGGACAGCCACGAGGGCTGTCCCTACATAAAAAATTCACAGAAAACCTCAAGTTTTTCTTGACAAAAAAGAAGAATAAATTATACTCTATTTGAAGCTAAGATACCGAAACATTATTCACAGCAGATGGAACGGATTAAGCAGATTTAAGAAACGGAAATGCTAACATCAGCTTAATCACAATAATCAGCCTGATATGTCATTCTGAGGGAGCGAAGCGACCGAAGAATCTGTCGATTTTGACCTTGAGGTAGATTCTTCGCCCTTCGGGCTCAGAATGACAAAGAGACCACAACCCTATAACCCCCAGGAGGGCAAAATGCTTTTGAGATTTAATCGTCATTGCGAGGAGTCCATTTGGACGACGAAGCAATCCATTTACTTCAACACCAAGCCCCTATTTATCCTTTTTCTCTTTTTCCTTTTATCCTTCACCCCATTCAACAACCTTCATTCCCAACCCTCTCAACCCAACTCCGACTCCATCCCCTTCGCCCCAGCAGTTAACTATGGAGTTGGAAATTTCCCCTACCATGTTTTTTGTGCTGATTTAGATGGAGATGGCTACCTCGACTTAGCAGTGGCAACTCAAGTAAATAATAGCGTCTCCGTTTTGAAAAACAATGGTGATGGAACATTTCAGCCTAAAATTGACTATGATGCTGGTTACTGTCCTTGGTCGGTATACTGTGCGGATTTGGATGGTGACTCAGATTTAGACTTAGTGTTAGACAATTATAATGATAGCATTTCTGTATTAAAGAATAATGGAGATGGGACTTTCCAGGCCAGAGTCGCTTATCAGGTAGGTGACCATCCTGAGTGTGTTTTCTGCGGAGATGTGGATGGAGATGGTGACCAAGACTTGGCTATAGCAAATTCATTTAGCAATAACATCTCCATATTGATGAACAATGGTAACGGAACTTTTCAATCTGCAATTAACTATCCAGCAGGTTCTGGACCTCGCTCTGTTTGTTGTTCGGATTTAGATGGTGACCTTGATCTTGACCTTGCAGTTGCAAATTTGAATAGCAACAACGTTTCCATCTTAATGAACAATGGCAATGGGACTTTTCAATCTCCTGTCAATTATCCAGCAGGGCCAGAATCTCATGCAGTTTTTTGTGCAGATCTTGATGGGGATTTGGATAAAGACATAGCAGTTGCAAATTGGTCTGGAGGGAATGTTTCCATCTTAGAAAATAATGGAGATGGAACTTTTCAAAACCCGGTTAACTATACAGTAGGAAGTGCTCCCTCTTCTGTTTACTCTGCAGATCTGGATGGAGACGGGGATCTGGATTTAGCTGTGTCAAATTTCAATAGCGGAAACGTCTCAATTTTACAGAACAATGGAGATGGGACCTTTGGGAATTTAATTAACTATGTTGCAGGTACGTACCCCAATACCGTTTTTTGTGCAGATTTAGATAGAGATGGTGATCTGGATATGGCTGTAGCGAATGTGGGCAGCGACAATGTTTCCATCTTAATTAACTTGAGCAATTCCGCTATGCCAAGTTCTTATAGCTTAGTATCCCCCACAGATGTTGATTCTGTCAAATCACCAGTTACTTTCGCCTGGCACAAATCTATCGACATTGACCCAAATGACACTGTCCGATATGATTTATATCTCAGCCGTTCTATCAACTTTAACTCAGATACCATCGTTTATCATGGTCTTCTTGATACAACCTTTAGAGATAGCACTGATTTTAAAGATAGTACCGATCTCAAGCTCTGGTATTGGAAAGTAAAAGCCTATGACAAATGGGGAGCAATAAGATGGTCTGAACAACAGGATTGGAGTTTTTATGTTTATCTGTGCGGAGATGGGAATGGAGATGGACAGGTGAATATGCGGGACGTATTGTATCTGGTCAAGTATATCTTCGCAGGCGGGCCTGCTCCAAAGCCTTTAGCAGCAGGAGATGTCAATTGTGATGGTCAGGTTAATTTTAAAGATGTGCTCTATTTAATCAGATATATTTTTACAGGAGGACCCAAGCCCTGTCAAAATTGTCCGTAAAAATTCAATTACGAATGACGGATGACGAATTACGAATTAAAGGTAGGGGCGAACCTAAGTGTTCGCTCCAATTTATTCGGGCAGACATAGGGATCTGCCTCTACAAAAAATCAAAAGCCCAGGCTCTTTTTTTAGAGCCCGGGCTTCCACCCTACCTCATCGATCCCTTTTATCTATTCCTCTCTTTTGCTCTTCTCCTCACGTATATCCAGGATCTCTAACTCCTCGTTAAGTATCTTATTCACCACCTTGATGAACTGCTGCAGGTTCAGTTTCTGTAGTTTGTAAGGATGCCAGCAGAGTTTCTGCGAGATCGGCTCGATCTCCTTCTTCTTGGATTTGGACATCCTTACCCCTCAAAATTAAAAAGCCCATTTAAAATAATAACAATAACCATTATCATATACGGATAAAAAAAATTATTGGCTAAGCTTTAAACAATTTAAGCAAACGCCGTGAAATGCAACTTCCACCTTTTCGATTCTGAACTTTTCTTTTTTCAGAGCTTCAGCCTTCAGGTCTTTTTCCAGATCCAGAAAAAGATCGTAGATCTTCCTGCATTTTTTGCAGACGAAATGCTGGTGAGAAGAGGTATCCGCGTCGAAATGGTCAAAGGGTGTGCCAACCTGGAGCTTCCTTATGGCTCCCTTCTGGTGAAGATTATTCAAATTGCGGTAGACTGTACCCAGGGAAAGCTTGGGGATTTTTTTCTTGGCCTGGAAGTAGAGCCACTCCGCGGTCGGATGGATTTTGGTTCCTTTCAATATTTCTAGGATCTCTTCCCTCTGGCGACTAAATCTTTTGAATTTTTCTTCCATTAGCTCCTGTACAGATTTTTGGACTGTATGAACTCTTCCACTCCCGCAGGGACCAGATATCTGATCGATTTTCCTTGTCTGACCCTCTCTCTTACCTGGGTGGAGGAGATATTCAACCCGTTTATTGGAATCAAAAGGCTTTTTTTGACAAATCTATTCTCCGGGTTTATCCTGTTAAATCCGGGCCTTAAAGCGATCACCACTTTAACCTTCTGAAAAATTTTTTCCGGCTCTTTCCAGTCTTGAAGCTCGTTTATTGCATCTGAGCCTAAAAGAAAAAAAAGCTCCGAATCTTTGTAGAGCTTCACAATCCGGGTCAGAGTATCTATGGTATAGGATTTCCCTTTTCTTTTGAGCTCGATATCGGAGATCAAAAAATCCGGATTATCCCGAATTGCCATCTTGACCATTTGCAGACGATCTTTAGCCGAAGAGATGGGATGGTTTTCCTTATGTGGAGGATTAGCCGAGGGGATAAATATTACCTTCTGCAGCTTAAGCTCCTCTTTTAATTGCTCAGCCAGGATCAGATGTCCGGAATGTATTGGATCAAAGGTCCCGCCTAAAATTCCTAATCTTTTTTTTCTTTTCTTTTGCATTCTAAATTTGGATTCCCTATTTATTTGCCTGGATTTCTTTATCCAATCTATTAAGCCTCGCTTTTACTTTACCGGCTAATTTATCCCCCGGGTATTTCTCTAAGAATTTGCGGTATTCCAGTTCAGCTAAATCATATTTTCTTTGCTCCCGGTAGCTCTCTCCTTTAAGGAAGCTGGCTGGGGCAGCATACCTGGTGTCGGAATACTGGTCCAGAACGTCCTGAAGATAGAGCAGTGCGGCATCATATTGCTTCAGCTTAAAATAAAGACGCCCGTTCTTGTAAAGTTTCTGAGCCAATTTAGAACGTGCTTCAAACAAAATCTTCTGCGCCTCCGGGGCATGCTTGCTGTCCGGGTATTCGTCCAGAAAATCTTTCAGCTCCTGGATTGCCTTCAAGGTGTTGGTCTGGTCCAGCTCTGGCTTGGGCGAATCCTTATAATGAGCATAAGCTATCATAAATGAAGCATCGTTCGCCAGGGGGCTCTCGGAGAAAGAGGAAAGTACCTTTTTGAACTCGCCAACTGAAGAAGAATAATCTTTTTCATTGAAGTAACACATCCCCAAAAGAAACTGGGCCGAATCCAGAGAGGCGGCACCCGGATAGTTGAAGATCAGCTTCTGAAACTCCAGGACTGCCGAGGAATATTTTTTCTTCTCATACTCTCTTTTGGCTAAAGCGAACTGATCCTCAGCTCCCAGAACCGGAGTTTCCTTTCTGGCAGCAGCACAGCTTAAGATCAAAGGTAATAGACAGAGACATAGCCATTTCTTGAGCATATTTCTCCTTTTAACGGTTGGCAAAAAAAAGGTAGATTAAACCTCCTACTACCACAGTAACCACTGCTGGTTCTACATATCTGCCCCAAGTGCTCTGTGGTATCTCAGGGCATAAGAATGGATATTGTCTGTTATTCAGGGACAAAAGCTCTTCTTTCCTTAAAAGATCAGAATTCTTTCTCTCCCCTCTTTTACTCCATAAGATTTTCCCATCCGGATCGCTCAAGCTAAAGGATATTGCTACTTGGGATTCCCTTTTTACCCAGCTTTTTCCAAAGAGTTTTTTCCTTTTGATCTCCGGATATTCAAGGTTCAGTTTTATAATCCTGTAAGACAGCACCGGCGAGGAGCTCTCCTGTCCCTCTTTTTTTCCTACGCCGACCGGTCCCGTTTTGGGAAGGAACGAGACTATCTCCTCCCTCACTATCCAGACAGACGGATTTTCCCCTTCCTCTTTTACCCAGACCATCTGAGAATCGATAGGGGCATCTTTTAGACAGTCCTCTAATACGTCTTTTATAGTCTGCCTCAAAAAAGCCTCATTCGTAGGAGGTATAATCTTTTCTTGAGCAAAGCTCTTTGAGGAAAAAAGAATGGAGACTAAAAACAAGACTTTAATCCAGAGAGAAGTTCTTTTCGATTTGTACTTCAAAACCCGATCAGCCATACTTGGCCTTAAGCTCCTTATATTTTTTAAGCACCTTGGCTAAGAAATAGGTGGGGAGTTTATCCCCGGATTTAATCTTTGTTCTCAGGGCATCCTCACCCACGTTATAGGCGATTAGCGCTTTCTTAACGTCTTTGAATTTCAGAATCAGCTCAAAAAGATGCAGAGCTCCTAACTGGATATTCAAAGCCGGGTCGAACAAGGAGAGAGAGTCTTTTAACTCCAGGCCGCTTCTTCTGGCTAAGTCTTGCCCTACCGAGGGCTTCACCTGCATAAGACCCTGAGCTCCTAACATCGATTCCTCATCCTTTTTGAAAGAGCTTTCAGTCAAAATCAAGGCCATAATCAGAAGCGGATCGTAGCCATATTTCTTGCTTTCGGAATATATGACACCGCTGAGCTTTACAGCCTCTTCTTTGCTTAACCCTACCTTGAAATCCTCGATTATCTTTAAGATTTTGACCCGGTCCTCTAATTCCTTGATCCTCTGTTCCTGTTGCTGGATAAGTTTAGCTTTCTCTCCCCTTTCGTACAATAGATAAATAAGTCCTGCGGTCTGAAGCAGGTAGATAAAAATCAAAATGAAGGTGACAGACTTGGAGATGGTTAACCCTGCTCTCCGGATAATTTTTATTCCCAGGACCATAATCCTCTCTCTTTTTTAGAAAACTATATTCAACTCAAAGGGTGAATCCTTATATAATTTTCGGATTTTTGCTCCGAGTTTTTCAGCATAGGAACCATTTGAATAATAAGTACTCTGGTAATGAGATAAAAGTTCTGGGAAATTCAAGCTCAAAAACTTATTAAGTCTGGACCAGATGGATGGGGTATAGTTCATCTTGTCAATATAGATATATTTTACCCCAACCTCAATCGCTTTATGGAAAACCGAGCTTATGCTCTTTTCTGTGTCGGAGAAGTAAGGAAGAATAGGACCAAAGAAGATGAAGGTGCTTATTCCTTCTTGACTTAGTTTTTTCAATGCCTCAAACCTTTTTTCAGTTGAGGAAGCCCCTGGTTCAAATTTGCTCTGGATTTCAGGGTCCAGGCAGGTGATAGTAAAACCAACCTCTGGCTCCTTTAACTTTTTCAGAAGGTCTATATCCCTTAAGACCAGGTCAGATTTAGTCTGGATGTGCACAGGAAAATTGTATCTGGAGAGTATTTCCAAAGCTCCACGGGTAAGCTTATACTTTTCTTCCAGGGGCTGATATGGATCCGTAACTGAACTCAACATTACCGTCCCAGGTCTGCCTTTGGATCCGTAGGACTTTGCCCTCTTGATTTCCTTCTCCAGCCTTTCTAAGAAATTGACCTTAACATCCACGAACTTTCCCCATTCTTCTCCGTGGTCAGTAAATCTTTTCATAAAGATAGCATAGCAATACGCACAATTATGCTCACACCCGGTATATGGATTCAAACAATAATCCACCCCGGAAATTCGGGATTTAACTAAGGCATTTTTGCAGGTTATTTCTTTGAGTTTAAGCATAAAAAAGCATCCGTTTCTATTTTATCTACGTCTCTTTTGAAAGGTAGTCCTCTACATCACCGAGAAATTCTTTAGCCCAGGCCAATGCCTCTTGTGCCTCTTCTTTTCCAACCTGTGGAGCAAAACTATAATCACCAACCAATCTTTTCTCAAAGGTCTTGCTTAACCTTTTGCCCATTTCAGGCTTTTGGATTAGGCTACTTATTTCTTTCATACTCTTATCCCCTCTCTCTTTATGTGGCGGTATAGGGGCCAAACAGTATTCTTTAACTCACTTTCTGAAACAGGATATACGGAGATTAATTCGCCCGTTTCCAGCTCTAAATCATACAGCAGGTCACATATCTTATCTATTTCTTTTCCCTTGTTCACCTTTCCTTTGAGAATAACCGCAATATCTATATCCGATTCTTTATTTGCTCTGCCTTTAGCAAAAGAGCCATAAAGAAAAACATTCAACAGGCGATCACCATAAACTCGCTCCAGAAGTTTTTTTATCTGAGGTAAAAAAGGTTTTATCTCCTTCCTTGATCTAACAGTTTTCATATCATCATTACCTTTGAAACTTCAATTCAAATGGACAGAATGCTGTTCTGTCCCTACAGAACTATAAAACCTCCCCGATCAAATCATAATCCTTCCACCCGGTAATTTTGACTTCTACAAATTCTCCTATCTTCAGATTTTTTCCTTTAGCCAGAATCACCCCATCTATCTCCGGGGCTTCTTTTTGGCTGCGGGCAATATAGTGACCGGGCATTCCTTTGGAACCATCTGCCTTTGACTCGATCAGGACTTTGACCTTTTCCCCCACTCTCTTTTTATTCTTCTCAAAAGCAATCCCCTGCTGAAGGGTCATAAGTCTATCCAATCTCTGGTTTTTTTCCTTGAAAGACAAGTGTTCTTTCAGCTTAAAGGCTTCAGTCCCTTCCTCTCTGGAATACGTGAAAGCCCCTAACCTGTCGAACCTCTGGCTTTCCACAAAATTTAAAAGCTCGTCAAATTCCTCCTTGCTTTCCCCCGGAAAACCAACAATAAAAGTAGTCCTCAACACCAGAGTTGGAATTCTGGTTCTCAGCATTTGCAAAAGATTCTCAACTCCTTTACGCTGAATTTTTCTACCCATCAGAAAAAGAAGCTTATCCGAGATATGCTGGAGCGGAAGGTCCAAATATTTACATACTTTCTCATTTGTGGCAATCTCCTCAATCAGCTCCTCGGTATAATGAGCCGGATGAGTATAAAGCAGCCTGATCCATTCAATTCCTTCAATTTTAGAAAGCGAAGAGAGTAGTTCAGGTAATTTTTTTTCTCCATAGATATCCTGCCCATAGAGTGTAGTATCCTGGGCTATCAGATTTATCTCCCTGACACCGTTTCCTGCCAGAGTCCTTGTCTCTTCTAAGATTTTTTCAATCTTTCTACTTCTATATTTTCCCCTGATCAGAGGAATGGAACAGTAGGCGCAGAAGTTATCGCATCCATCTGCAATCTTCAGGTAGGCATAAGGCGAAAACCGGGGTATTTTTAGTTCAGAGGGTTCTTGATACTCCTCAGGCAAAGGCGAAATAAAACAAACCCGGTTCCCACTGTTGACCTCAGAGCATACCTTACCTATTTTATCTAACTCGTTCAACCCCAAAATGGCATCTATTTCCGGTATAGATTTCCATAACTGGGAATTGTACCGCTGAGCCAGACACCCTGTCACCACGATCTTTTTCCCGTTACTTCCATTTTTAAATCTGGAAAGCTCCAAAATCGCATTTACTGACTCTCTTTTGGCTTCCTCTATGAACCCGCAGGTATTGACTACGAAAATATCTGCTAAATCTTTTTCCTCGGTCAATTCAAATCCAGAAGCGACCAGTTGTGCCCGAATAGCTTCGGAGTCCAGATCGTTTTTGGGACACCCAAGTTTTACTATATTGACTTTTATTGCCATTTGTTCCACGAACTGCCACTACTGTCATTCTGAGGGAAGTCCGCCTTTGGCGGAATGACCGAAGAATCTCGCTTTTCCGGGAAATCAGATTCTTCGCCCTGCGGGCTCAGAATGACATTCAAGAAATCCTATTCTTTTTTACCACCCATCTCGGTCAAGTCCACTAACTCTACCCCAGCCGGAGGATTAAATACAAATTTGGAATCTGCTATCTCCATATTCGGTTTAATCTGCGTGAAGCTCAGAGTAGTGAAATTATCGTTCACGTCCTGATACTCAATCCTATGGGCTAAAAGAGTTTCCTTTTCAAAGAAAACTGTGATCTTTGTGAAAAACTCGCCTTCGGTCTTGGATGTATAGACCATCTTATAACAGTTTTTCCCAGCGATTTTCTTTTCCCCCTCAAGATTATAATTATAATTCTTTCTGAAGTTGAAAAGATAATCATTTGGTCTAAAAAGGTCTTTAGACTTATCTATGCGATTTTTTGTCACCTGTTTATTCCCTTTGGAATAAACCCAGATATACTCCCCGTCCGAAACCACCACCTGTGAAGGCATTTCTATCCTGAACCTGTTTGGATTTTTCAGATACATCTTCCCTTTGAACTTGCGCAGGGTCGAAAAATCCTCAGATTTAATCTCCTCCTGAAAACCGATGGAGAGAGTTTTTAAAGAATTATACTTCTCCTCTATCTTTAAAGCTAACTCCTCTGAAGTGAGTCCCTGGCTCTGTTCTGAATAAAGCCGGATTGGAACGATCAGGAATATAAAAAAAGTAAGACTAAAGATTATTCTCTTCATCCTTCTTTTCCTCAATAGGGAAATCCCCCTTTTCCAAATAGCTCCTATCCACTAAAACCTCTCTGGCCTTGCTTCCGTCATAAGGTCCTACAATCCCATCTCTCTCCATCTGGTCTATCAAACGGGCTGCTCTTTGATACCCGACTCCTAATCTTCTCTGTAGTAAAGAGACCGAACCCTGGCGATGGCGTATGACTATCTCAACTGCCTGCTTGTAAAGGTCATCCTCCTCTTTTTCATCCCATCCTTCTGTTAGCTCCAGCTTATCATCCTCCCGTGTGAAGACTCCGATTGGTGTCGGTACGTAATCCTGGGATTTGATAAAATCCACCATCTTCTGAGTCTCCTCGCTGTTGATATAAGCTCCATGAATTCTCTGGGGCTCGGGATGGCCAGTCTGGATGAAAAGCATATCCCCGCTTCCTAAAAGCTTTTCTGCGCCTGAACCATCGATTATCGTCCGGGAGTCTATCCTGGAAGCTACCTGGAAAGCTATTCTTGAAGAAAAATTAGCTTTGATCAAACCGGTGATTACATCCACTGAAGGCCTCTGGGTAGCTAAGATCAGATGAATTCCCACTGCCCTTGCCATCTGTGCCAGACGGGTGATCAAAGCCTCGGTTTTCAAAGAGCTGGACATCATCAGGTCAGCCAGTTCATCCACGATTATAACTAAATACGGAAGCAACCCCTCTTTTTTCTTCTTTTTATTGTAATCCTCGATGTTCCTTACTCCTATCCGGGCTAACTTCTTATATCTTTCCTCCATCTCCACTACCGCTTCAGACAGCACTCTCTCCGCAGCTTTCGGATGAGTAACCACAGGCCTTTCTAAATGAGGGATCTGGTTGTAAACGGTCAATTCCAGCATCTTGGGATCGATCATTATGAACCTTATCTCCTCCGGATGTAGACGGTAAAGCAGGCTGGCTAAAATCACGTTTATGCAGACGCTTTTTCCTGACCCGGTAGCACCTGCGATCAGAAGATGGGGCATCCGGGAAAGGTCAGTCACTATAGGTTCTCCAGATATGGTTTTGCCCAGGGCTATGGCTAAACGATAATTCGTATTCTGAAAAGAAGGAGATACTAAAATCTCTTTAAGATATACCGTCTGCGGACTTTTATTCGGTATCTCCACGCCCACAGCCGCTTTTCCGGGTATCGGGGCTACTATCCTTATCCTCTTGGCTTGGAGAGCTAAGGCTAAGTCATCTGACAGGCTCATTATCTGATTTACCTTAACTCCTGGCGCGGGTTTGAACTCATACCGGGTGATGACTGGACCGGGACTTTTATCAATTAAATCTCCCTCTATCCCTATGCCAAAAGTTTCCAGGGTCTCTCTTAACACTTTAGCTGTTTGATTCAGCTCCTCGTTTGTGACCGAAGGCTTTATCTGGGGAGGCTCATTTAGAATCGAAAGGCTCGGATATTGATAAGCTCCAATCTTGCTCTCTTCTTTACCCCGGACTAACCTTAAGGAGCTTTTCAATTCGCCGACTAAGTTTACCTGCTCCTCCCTTTCCTCTTCCGAATCTATTCTTTCGTGCCTGACATCTTTTATCTGTGGAATTTCTGCGACTATATGCTCATCTTTTTTGTCCTTCTCCAAAGTATCCCTGATCTCCTCTACCCTTTGAGTCCTTCTTTTCTCCATCCTTTTTAATTCCCACCATTTGCTTCCCCGATCGTAAAATCTCTGGAAGATCGACTTACCGAAAAGTAAAGATTCAGAGAACTTCCAGGGTGTAGCCAGTAAAGCCACCACGATTAAAAAAGCTAAACTCAAAGTATAGGAACCAAAAGTCCCGAAGATCTTGACCAGGATTTTAGCAAAAAGAAGAGAAAACCATCCACCTATGGTCACTTTAGAAAAATCTACCCCGACACTGGCATTAGCCCAGGAGATGGAGAAAAAAATTCCCAGGAGGAAAATAAAGGCAAAGATATAGACGGTCTTTTTGAAAAGCGTGGAAAACTCTGTTTTGAAAAGAAAATTAGTTCCCCAGAAAACTAAAATTATCGGCAGGAAAAAAGAAGAGAGACCTAAAAGATAATACAGGGCATAAGAGACCAGAGCTCCCATAATGCCAGCTTGATTTTTTACAGGATGAGTGAAAAGCTTACCCAAACTGTTCCAGGATAGCTGATTCAGGAACTTTGTGTCTCCGGCATAGCTGTAAGTGATAAGGCTGAGTAAGACAAATAAAGCCAAAGCCCAGAGCAAAACCCCGAAGATCTCATTTTTCCTGTCAGCCGAGATATTTTTGAAAAGCTTCATATTATCAACTCATCTGGTAATTGAAAACTAAAGCACTTATTTTTGTAATATCTTATCATCAAATCAATGAAATGTCAATTGTTTTTTAATAGAAAACCGTCTTTGAACCATCTGGTCACTTTCAAGGACGAGGTGTAAGTAATGTGAATGCTCAAGTTTATTAAATAAAAAGCCCTCAATTTTTCAAAGAGGGCTTTTTCAGGGGACAGAGTGACTTTAGCAAGGAGGTGGAGATCCACCTTTTAATAGATAATTTATAAGATAAACCACATCAGAAATGGATACTTTCCCGTCACAGTTGGCATCTCCTGATCCTGAAGGATTCGAAGCAGGTCCATACCTAAAAAGATAATTGATTAGGTAAACTATATCTGAAACGTCCCGTTGTTTATCACCATTCGTATCTCCGCGCATAAAAAAATTAATATATTTAATAGTAGCATAGTCACCCAACCCTATTATACCATAACTGCAACCAGTTACATAGACATTACCATAATTATCTGTTGTAATGGAATAAGATTTGTCATCCAAGTTTCCAGGCCCGTTGTATCTCCTCACTCCAATTTCATTTCCATACGAGTCATACTTTATTGTGGCATAGTCATAGTTGGCGTTTGGCCAAATCCAATTTTGGGAACTATATCCAGTCACATAAACATTACCAGAATCATCTGCTGCCATAGCTAAAGCCACATCCCAGTAATTTCCCGGTCCATTATATCTTCTTACCCATGCAGTATCTCCATTAGTATAATACTTTACAGTAGCGTAGTCGTGCGATGTATGGTCACCCCAACTATAGCCAGTCACATAGATATTATTGAAACCGTCTATGGCTATAGCAGTAGCATAATCATAATAATAAGGATTCCCCGTACCGTTATATCTTCTTACCCAGGCAGTATCACCATTCGGATAATACTTTATAGTAATATAGTCATCCTGACCTCCGGTCACACACACATTGTCAGAACCGTCGAGAGCTAGAGCAACACCACCCCAGGACCTGACCCATAACTCTTCTCCTTCTGCATTGTATTTTATCGTCCCAGTTGTCCCACTCACATAAACATTGTTAGAGTCATCAACGGCTATTGCGAACGCATCGTCTTCGGAGTAGTCTGGACCGTTGTATCTGCGCAACCAAGCAGTATCTCCATTGGAATGATACTTTATAGTAGCATAGTCATAGCCTGTGGTATCGCCCATACTGGCTCCTGTAACATAAGCGTTACCATAACCATCCACGGTAATAGCAAGAGCTTTATCCTGTAAGTTCCCCGGTCCATTATATTTTCTGACCCAGGCTGTGTCTCCATTAGGATAATACTTTATGGTAAGGTAATCCCAGTATGTCGCATTGCCCCAACTCACTCCAGTCACGAAGACGTTACCATATCCATCTATAGCAATAGCATAAGCTTCCTCCCAGTCACATGATGGTCCATTGTATCTTCTCACCCAAGCAGTATCTCCATTAGGATAATACTTTATCGTAACACAATCATAGTTTGTTCCGATGCCGTAACTTCTCCCAGTCGTATAAACATTACCAGAATCATCTACGACTATTGCATTAGCTGCATCATAGTCATTCGCTTGCCCATTAAATCTTCTCACCCAAGCAGTATCCAAAGACTGAGTAAAAGCAGGCAACGTCAAAAATAAAATCAAGAAAAACATCAAGAGGATTCTAACCAATGGTTTTCCATTCTTTAAAAATATTAAAACTATTCTTTGTCACACTTAATCTAAAAGATTTCTAAATTTTGTCAAGCAAAAAAGGGAAACCATTCTAAAGTGTTGCAACTAGATTCTTTAGGTTCGGCTTGCTATCGTAACGTGTGCCAACGTAGACTCACCATCCGTAATCTATCTATATTTTCAACAATATCTCTAAAAAAATAAAAAAGGCAGTCCCCGTGTAGGAACTGCCTTTTTCTAATCATAAACTTTTCTTTCTACCTCACAGCATCTTTCAACGACTTCCCGGCTTTGAAACGCGGCACTCTTTTGGCGGCTATCTTTATAGGCTCACCGGTTTGAGGATTCCTTCCAGTTCGGGCTTTCCGCTTTCCAACCGAGAACGTGCCAAAACCTACAAAACTAACTTTCTTTCCCTTCTTCAGGGCGCTGGTCACCCCATCAAAAAAGGCGTTCAGGGCTTTGTGGGCCTGGGTCTTGGTTACATTGGCTTCCTTGGCAATCTTGGAAACCAGTTCCTCTTTCGTCATCAACTCACCCCCTTAATCTGGGCTAAGGGTTAAGGTTTTTTAGTTTACGCTCCAAAAAATATAGTATCTATGCGGGTTTGTCAAGGATTATTTTCATTTTTCTAAAATTTTTTTATACATACACCCGACTCAGGGCTGATAAAATAAGGCTTTTAATACCCCAGCTCCCTGATACCCACCATCCCTTTCTCCAGCTTGACTTCGGGCAAGGCTTTTATATTTATCCTGAAATAGTAGCCCTGCCTCACTCCATTGGCTATCCAGGTAAAATTACCTTCCCAGCAGTGGAGGTCCCGATAGAACACGAAGCTCTGCTCGACGATTTTCTTCCGGGTAAAATCATAATGGGTAAGATAGTTCACATGCCATTTTTCGGTCAGCGAGAAATCCAGGGAAAGACTCATCCAGTGGTTTTTAATAGTTCCAGGTGAGTATCTTGTCTCAGAATACCTGTGGCTTAAAGAGAAACTATAACTCTTTCCACTCTTACCTTGTTCTTCCCCACCCTGTCCCGAAGCTCCCCAGACGCCTCTGTGAGACAAACTGGTGCTCAGACTCAAATTGAGCAACCGGGGATGTAAAAGGTCAAGCCCTTTGGTTTCGAGTTTATAAGGGTCATGGGTAAATGTTAGACCTATGTCTATTCCGGGAATGGCATTTGACCTCAAGCCGGAGGAAAGATTAGAGAGCTTGTGCTCTTTGGCTAAGAAGTTGTAACCTGTGCTCAGGGTGTAATTGAAAAGCTCAAACTTGCTCTCTTTTCCTTCTTTCTGGGTTTTCATCTGCAGAAGATGGGTAAAACTGAAGTTAAGCAGCTGGGCTTTTCCTCCTCCGCTCCCCACTCCTGTATAGTAGACAAAGGGAAGATGCCTTGTTATCTCTGGAACAAAGACTAAATTCAGACTGGGTGTCATAACCTGCCTGATCCCGGTTATCCTGCCCAGCTTTGGACGGAAAGTCCCAAAGATCGTGGTCCTGGCATTTAAACCTACGGAATATGTTCCCCTGCGGGCTGGTGAAGAATTTTTCAGTGTCTGGCTCAGACTGGTATCGGTCGAGAAAACATAATACCAGGTCTCTCGATAATCTAAATTAGGTGACAGGATAAGCCAGCTGAAAAGGGTCTGGGGAAAAGTCAAATGAAAGGAATTATCCAGACTGACAAATTGCTTCCGGGCAAAATTGTCACTTACCCTGATTTTGCTATAATAGTTCTGAAAAGAAGAGGCAAATGAGAGATACAGGTTTTGGTACCATCTTTTGGGCTGGTCAGGCTTAGACCTGTCCTTTGGATCCAAATTCGGAAAAGGTGAAAAAGCGGGCTGGGTCAGACTGACCGAAGGAAGATTCATTGTTTTTGAATCTGTATCTAAGTTCTCCGTTCGTAATGCCACCAAGGATATAGCCGCACCACGATATCTGGTAGCTAAATTTGCCTGGGAGGTAATGATACGGTTCCTTCTTTCTGCCGGATCGAAACTGTAAAGCTGATAATATGAACTATTGCTTACGAACCTTCCATTCGCAGAGAGCCTGGTCAGAGGGGAGAGCGTCTGCGAATGGCTCACGACCAGGTCCCAATAGTCAGTGGTGCTTTTGTAAAAAGCTGTTTCCAGAACATCCCTTTTGAAGGAACTGGAAATGCTCCCGTTATAAAAATATCTTTTAGCATATCTGAAATTCTCGCGTACGAGCCAGCCGGTATTTTCAAAAAAATCGAAGCTGGTCTCCAGGTCCCAGTAGTCCGAAGGTGCCCAGTAATAACCCAGGTTACGGATGAAGTATTCCCCTGACACAAAATTGCCCACCTCGAAAGTCAGAAATCCTGAATGCCTGCCTGGTTTAATGGGAAAGATATAAAACGGTATTGCCGCAACCGGAATCTTTTCGATATACATGACCACGGGCCTGGCAATCACCTTGTCTTTAGCAATTATCTTCATCTTCCGGGAATAGAAGTAATAATGTGGAGTATCTAAATCACAGGTGGTATACCTGCCACCTGAAGCTAAGAAAACGTCTTCTTTTATCCTCCCCAATTCGTTTCCATGATAATATCCACCTTGAAATTCAGTCTGGCCTGCTTTAACTTTCCCTTTACGGGTTTGAAGATAGTAGCTCATCTCCTCCCCTTTTATCTCCTCTTTTCCATCCATTAAAACCGGGAGCTGGGTAAGTTTTTGTTTCCCCTCCTCTTCTTTATAAATCCCTTCTGCTTTCAGATACTCTTTTTCGGTCTGGTAGGTAACTTTGCCGGCTTTCAAAGAGATCTGCCGGTATCTTACGTTGCAGTTGTCCTCCAAATCAATCAGGTTCTGATCGGTCAGATAATCTATCTTCTCAGCCGAGTAGTTCACCGTGTCTATAGAATGCAGAGAATCTCTGGTCTCGGCTGGAGAATAATATGAGCCGATAGCCCCTCCTATGATTACTATCCGCTTTAGCTTGGAGCCATCAAAATAAAGCTCTAAACTGTCCCCTGAGGCTTCGTTTTTAATCTGGGAAAGAGTGTCTTTAGCCGAGGGGTAATACAAAGAGGTAGCATTGTTCAAAACCTTCACCAGTTTGAGCTTTTCGTCATCCCCTAAGAAAAAGTAAAGTGCCTTCCCGGCTAAGTAACTCTCGTTATATTTCTGAGATAAAGAATCAACCTGCTCCCGATGAGAAGCTTTTGCCTCACCCGAAACCTTTATCTGATAAACCTTATTCTCTCTGTACAATATCTCGATCTTCTCACCGGAAAGTTCCGAATCGGTTTTCTTTGCAGATGGATTCTGAGTTAAAACTATCCTCTCCTCCTTGCCAAAAAGCTCAGCTTTTCCGCAGGTGGCTTCCATATCCCCCTTTAAGATGTGAACATCCCTTATGGCTGTCCCTTTTTTCTGTTCGACGAAATATTCTAAAGTATCCGCTTTGACAGTCAGCGAGCCATCTTTCACCTGGGGATTATATATCAGGGAAGGGGATTGAGTGAAGATAAGATATTTTTTGTTACGGTCGTATTCTCCATGCCCTCCTAAAACAATTGCCTTCTCCTTTTTGCTTTCCAGTTCCACGTTTTCATCTGCCACTATCTTCCTGGTTCTTTGGTAATAAGTAACCCTTTCGGCTTTTATGAACTGATCCGGGTCTTCGATTCTTACATTTCCTATGAAGACCAAAAGCCCGGCAGAACGGTACCAGACCGCCCGGTCAGAATAAAGGTCCGCCTGCCCGTGTCTTAAATGGACGTTCCCGTTCAAGTTCAGGATTACGTTTTCTTTTTCCATCCTCAATTCAGACAGGTCCGCATTCAGAAGCTCTATAGGCTCCTCAGGTTTTTGCTGAGGTTTAGCCCAGAGGAGATTCCCTGACAGAAGAAAGAGAATGGCTATAAGAGAATAGATTTTACTCATCTTTTTACATTATGAACATAGCCAGATCCATATTTAGAATCGGCATTTGAAAACATATTGAAAAATGAGATAAAAATCAAGAGGTTTAGCAGAGGATTTTTTTATAGTAGGGGCAGACCTGCGTGTCTGCCTGGTGACTGAAGCTGTGGAGCGAATTCTGGTAGGTCAGACATTCTTGTCTGACACGAGTGAGAAGATAAGGGTTTATGTGTACGGCTCTCAGGAGAACGCAATGACTACCTACTCCCTTTGGACGTTGACATCCGCAGGCAAAATAGGCGGATGATAACGTTCGCCTTTGAGCTAATGCACAGGCATCGTCACAGACGATGTACTCCACAACCTGCTTTTATTTCGCCTTATCCACAATCCCTCTTAAATCCTCATCCACCTTCAATGGGAGTTCTCCCAAGTCTAAATCCGGGAAAAACTCGCCTATCATTACCGGTCTCATTCCGCTGATGAAAATCTCTCCATTTTTTTCATACAGGCTTATTCGACAGGGCATACACAGGCTGATTAAACTATCCTCTTTTAGAAATTGATAAGCATGTTTGGCATTGCAGATCTCAAACAATTTCAACGGCGGGTGTTCAAATCCTTTTACCGCCAGCATCTCCTTCATATCATAGACCTGCAGAACCGTCCAGCCTTTGGCTTCAACTGCTTTGCGGATATCCACAGCCGCCTGTACAAAACTCTTATCGGTCTTAACTGTATAATCGAATTTTATCTGCATCTCTTCCTCCTTTCCGCTCTCTGTTGGTGTCCCCACCAACAGATAATAGGTTAGCACTTGTCGTTGGTCAGGAGACCAACGACAAGCGAAGGGCGGAGGCCCCGCATAAACGGGATTTCGCTTCGCTCAATCCGAATTTGGATCCTGTGGACAAGCTCCGCCCCTACGCGACTTTCTTCGCCCGACACCAAGGTCGGGCGTTACGGAGCAATTCTCACTTGAACCCTTGACCCCTTGAATCCCCGAACCCTTGTTTTTTTAAAGATTCGGTTTGCATTTGCAATGTTCTTTATACATACATTTATCCATAACCACCGTCAAGCCGGCATCAGTAGCTTTTTTAGCCGCATCTTCGTTAATAATCCCTTCCTGCATCCAGACTACCTTTGCCTTGATCTTGATAGCCTGTTCCACTATTGGAGTCACCTCCTCAGACCTTCTGAAGATATCCACACAATCGACCGCCTGCGGTATAGATACTAAATCCGGATAACATTTCTCGCCGAGTATCTCCTTTTCATTCGGGTTAACCGGGATGATCTTGTAACCCTGGGATTGTAGATACCTTGCCACCGAATAGCTGGGACGGGCAGGGTTAGAAGAAAGCCCCACTACAGCAATAGTTTTAGACTCCGCAAAGATTTTCTCCATTTCGTTCATTTTGCCTCCGGTTAAGATTTTTTTCTTTTTTTCTTTTTCCTGCCAGCTTTTTCAACTTCTCTTTTTATGACCTCGAAGATCTTCTTCTGTTTTCCAAATCCGATTAAAGCTTTTTCAAAAACCTCCTCCATCCTATCCACCCAGATAAACTCAAGCTCGCTTATTAACTCCTCCGGTAAATCCGGCAGGTTTCTCTGATTAGATTTGGGCAAAATTATTTTTTTTATCCCTACTCTTCTTGCCGCTGAAAGCTTTTCCTTAATTCCTCCGACCGGAAGGATATTCCCCCGCAAGGAAACTTCCCCGCTCATGGCTAAATCGTTCCGTATCGGCTTTTCGCTCATCACCGAGGCGATAACCAGACAAATGGTCATCCCGGCAGAAGGACCATCCTTAGGAATAGCCTCTGAAGGGAAATGGATATGGATATCATAATTGGTGAAATCCTGATAGTTGATTCCGAGAAGTTGAGCCCTGGAGCGAACATAACTATGCGCGGTCTGGATCGATTCACGGATGATTCCCCCTAACTGCCCGGTGGAGAATATCTGGCCGCTCCCTCTCATCCTTAGACCTTCGATCAGCATTATGTCCCCGCCTGAGGCTGTCCAGGCTAAGCCGCAAGCCACTCCGACCTCTGGTTTTTTCTCTGCTATTTCCGGGATGTAAAGCGGAGTGCCCAGGTAGTCTGTCAAGTTTTCTGCTGAGACCCTCCAGAAATTTCCACTGCCTGAGGCTTTTAGCCTGGCACATTTTCGGCAGATGGTTTCTATCTCTTTTTGCAGTTCTCTCAAACCCTCCTCAATCGTGTATTCCCTCACGATTTTCTTTATCGCCTCATCCGTTATCTTTACCTCCCCCTCAGTCAACCCATGCCTTTTGATCTGGGTGGGGACAAGATATCTTCTGGCAATCTGTAACTTCTCCTCTTCTATGAATCCGGTGAACTCGATTATCTCGAAGAACTCCAGAAGCGCATCCGGGATTTCCTCCATATTTTTAGCTGTGGCAATAAATAGAACCTGGGAGACGTCAAAGGAAAGTCCTAAATAATTATCTATGAAACTAGAGTTATGCTCTGGATCTAAAACCTCAAGCAGAGCAGAGATGACCTCTCCCTTGGGAGCTCCATCCCCTAATCTGTCCACCCCTTCAATTAGAAATAAAGGATTATTGCAACCTGTTTCTCTCAGATTTTTTATTATTATCCCAGGAGAACCAGTGGAGAAACCGAACCTTTCTCCTTTTATCTGCTGGCTGGTGGAAAAACCCGCTACGCTTAACCGTACTAATTTCCGGTCCAGGGCTGAAGCTATTGACCGGGCTAAGGCAGTTTTGCCAGTCCCGGGAGGTCCGACAAAACATAAGATCGAACCTTTGATGTCTTTTTTTAGCTGGCGAATGGAGAAATATTCGTAGATTCGCTCCTTCATCTTTTTCTGCCCAAAAAATTCTTTATCCAGGACCTTTTCCAGTTTTTCTACGTCGATCTCCTCTGCACAACTCTGGGCCCAGGGAAGTGAAAGCAGCCAGTCGATGTAGTCATGGATCAAACCGTACTCAGTAGAAGCTGGAGAAATTAGCTTCAGTCTCTGGATCTCCATTAAGGCTTTCCTTTCAACCTGCAAAGGCAGACTGGCATCGCGGATTTTCTTTTCCAGCCGCTCTACATCCGATTTTTGAATGTCTACTTCAGCTGAACTTTTTTTCTCTTTGCCACCCTCGTTGTCTTTCGATTCCATCATTTTTTTCCTCTCCCTTTTCGGACAAGTCCGGCTTGTTTATTTGAGACTGTTGCTGAAAATATATTTTTATTCCCTTTGCAAGTCAAGAAGATTGAGGCACAAACAAAATCAGGGAGGTCGAAGCGACCTCCCCAATCAGATTTTTTGATACTCTGTTGTAGACTCTTGAGACGTTCTTCTATTTTTTAGGGCCGGTTTTCAGCTCGTAAACCTTCTTCATCACTACTTTTTCCAGGGGGAAGTCACCTGGTCCAGTTTTAACAGCAGCGATTTTGTCTACTGCGTCCATACCTTTGATGACTTTCCCAAAAACAACATATTTGCCGTCTAAGCTCGGAAGGTTTTTTAAACAGATGTAGAATTGACTTCCTCCGGAATTCAGCTCTTGAGCACGTGCCATTCCGACTGAACCCCTCAGATGTTTGGTGTCTGCTTTCTCAAAAGGTATTGTATACCCGGGTCCGCCACCGCCTGTTCCCTCCGGGTCGCCCCCTTGAATGACGAAATTGGGAACAATGCGATGAAAGGTCAAGCCATTATAGAAACCTTTATGAACCAGTCTCAAGAAGTTCAGAGCGGTCTTGGGAGTCTCCTTCCAGAACAGCTCCAGTTCTATATTGCCGAAACCCGTCTCAATGACCACGATCGGGTTTTTCTCCCGGACTATTTTTTCAGTAGTATCAACGGGTAACTTAGATTTGGTGGTATCAGCCATGGCATCGCTCTCCCCCACAGTTGTCTGTGAACTTTCTTGTTTGTTTTCCTTCTTGCACCCGGCAAAACTGACTATCAGCAAAAAAATCATCAAACCATAAACCGCCTTTTTCATTTTTTCCTCCTTATAAAGGGTTTTTAGGTTAATTTGTCTGATTTTGCTTAATTTTCACCTCTTCTAAACTGAATAATTTAGGAGAATATAGTGGCACTTTTTTAATATGTCAAGAAAAATGGGAAATTAGTAATGGAACGGGCAAATAGTCTCTGTTTTCATATTTTTCGAAAAAGAAAAATCTTGTAGCTTTATATGGTTCCTTTTATTTAATTGTTCAAAAACGTAGTTTGAATTCTGATCTTTAAAAATAGGAGTTATGAAAAACGATTCTGAAAGTTTCAGCCAGTTAGTCAGTTTGATGAAAAAACTCCGTTCTAAAAAGGGGTGTCCCTGGGATAGAGCCCAGACCCACAGGTCGCTTCTTCCCTATCTGATCGAGGAGGCTTACGAGGTTCTGGACTCAGTGGAGAAAGAGAATGATTTGAAATTTAAAGAGGAGCTGGGGGACCTGCTTCTGCAGATAATCTTTCATGCTGAGATCGCCAGGGAAGAAAAAAGGTTTGATATCCATCAGGTCATCAACAGTCTGAGACTCAAACTTATTCATAGACATCCCCATGTCTTCAAGAAAAGAAAAAAGCTTTCTCCAGACCAGGTAATAAAAAACTGGGAACATATAAAATTAGCCACTTCAGATAATAAATCGGTCTTATCCGGGATACCGAGAAGTTTACCTGCTTTGCTCAAAGCCTTCCGCGTAGGAGAAAAGGTGGGAAGATATGGTTTTGATTGGAAGAGAAAAGAAGATGTCCTACCAAAATTAAAGGAGGAGCTTAAGGAATTTCAAAAAGCCTGCTTATCTAAGAGCAAAAAAAGAATTGAAGAGGAATTAGGCGATATCTTCTTCACCCTGGTAAATCTATCCCGACATCTGAAGATAAATCCGGAGATAGCCCTGGGAAGGACTGTGGAAAAATTCATCCGGAGATTCAATTATATAGAAAAAGAGTTGTCCAGAAATAAGAAATCTCTAAAGAAAACCAGTCTGAAGGAACTGGATTATCTCTGGGAAAAATCTAAAAAAAGCAGGGGCGTCTCGCCACAGGCGGACGCCCCTAAAAAAATAGACCCTTAGATTGGATTACTTTTGCACTATCTCCACTCTGCGGTTCTCTTTTCTTCCTTCTTCGGTTTTGTTGTCAGCTATGAAGTTAGTCGCACCGTATCCCACAGCAGTCAGTCTTTCCTTTTCCACACCCTTGGAGATTAAGTATTCCATCACCTTCTCAGCCCTTTTCTGAGAGATGCTCTTATTGACTGCAGGAGTTCCAGAGTTATCCGCGTAACCTCCGATTTCGAGCCTTACATCTTTATAAGTCTGAAGTCTTGTGGTCAGATCATCTAAAATAGCTTTGGCAGGTTCGTCGATTTCCACGCTGCCGGGTTTATACACGATGTGCAGGGTTATCTTTTGCTCGATCGGATTCACCAGAGGACAACCAGAAGCATCGACCTTTACTCCTTTAGGAGTGTCAGGGCACTTGTCCAGACCATCGCACACGCCATCTCCGTCTGAATCTGTTGGACAGCCGTCTTTATCAATTTTACATCCCTTAGGAGTATCCGAACATTTATCCAGATAGTCGGGTACTCCATCGCCATCTGAATCTATGGGACAGCCGGTGGCGTCAACCTTTACTCCCTTGGGAGTATCGGGACATTTATCCAAGCCATCGCAGATTCCGTCTCCATCTGAATCAATCGGACAGCCAGTAGCATCGACTTTACAACCTTTAGCCGTGTTGGGACATTTGTCTAAACCATCGCAGACGCCATCACCATCCGAATCCAGAGGACAACCTTTAGCATCCACTATGCAGCCTAAAGGAGTATCCGGACACTGATCAATTTTATCTGGCACTCCATCTTTGTCCGTATCCTTAGGCTTTCCTAAATAGTAATTGACTCCGACAAAAGCCTCAGGGATCGCCCGGGGAAGGTCCAATTCACCTGCCGCTGTGCCAACCACATCCTTATCATCCTTGAAACTGGTCAGTAAGCGAGTCAGATAATGGACTCTACCGCCAATATTCAAGCCCAGGTTTTCCAGAGGATAATATTCGACCCCTAAACCCACTAAAACAGTTATCTCCTGGTCCTTTACATCAAAAGCTTTACCCGTTTTGTCATATACCAACGAGCCTTTAGACATAAGCATCGAGTCAGACGAAACAAGTGGGGTCCCGTCAAATTTCTTAAACTTCCAGACCGAGATTCCGCCACCGCCAAAAACATAAGGAGTGAATTTCTTTTCAGGCATAAAGTAATAGTAAACAGCAGCCTCAGCCATTATATTCTGATAAGTATTGCCATCCTTTTTCTTAGAGAAAGTAAATCCTGCTCCATCATTCAGTTTACTGCCTTCCAGCTTTGCCTGCCAGGTGTAAAAATAGGTTCCGGTTACGCCAACGGCTAAGTTCTTGAGAATACCATACTTCAGGGTAACTCCACCCTGAGGTCCTACTATCCAGATATCTGAATGATCAGTCAAAACCGGTTTCCACAGCCCACCCTGAGCGCCCAATCCGACCATCCCCTTCATCTCAATGGGATATGAAACAACGCTTAAACTGAGAATTAATAATATTGCCCCGTACAACCACACCAGTCTCTTCACTTTTTAAACTCCTTTCAAGATATGAATTCGAACCTTTCTGCTGTTTTGGAAATCTATTTTGAATTTAGGCACATTTCTGATTGTCTTGAGTTAAAAACCGCTTCAAAAAAACTCGCAATCCTCCAGGAAAAAAGGTATTAAAAAAGTAGGGGCGAGGTTACCCCGCCCCTACAAGGACAACCTTGAACAAAAGGTTGTTACTTCTGCACTATCTCTACTCTGCGGTTCTCTTTTCTTCCTTCATCCGTCTTGTTGTCAGCTATGAAGTTAGTCGCACCGTATCCCATAGCAGTCAGCCTGTCCTTTTCCACTCCCTTGGAAATCAAGTAATCCAAGACCTTTCCCGCTCTTTTCTGAGAGAGCTTCTTGTTAGCTGTAGCAGTTCCGGTGGCATCCGTATAGCCGCCTATCTCCAGCTTCACATCCTTATAAGTCATCAGTCTTGTGGCAAGGTCATCCAGGATAGCCTTATTGGCTTCATCGATCTCCGCGCTGCCCACCTTGTACAATATGTGCAGGGTTATCTTCTGCTCGATCGGCTTTACCTTGGGGCATCCGGATGCATCGACCTCTGCTCCTTTAGGAGTATCCGCGCACTTATCCAGCCCATCACACACGCCATCTCCGTCCGAATCCACCGGACAGCCAGTAGCATCTACCTTGCAACCTTTAGGAGTATCAGCGCATTTATCTTTGGAATCTGGCACTCCGTCAGCGTCTGAATCAAGTTCGCAACCGGTAGCATCTACTTTAACTCCCTTGGCAGTACCTGAACATTTATCCAAACCATCGCAGACTCCGTCACCATCTGCATCCATCGGACAACCAGTTGCATCAACCTTGCAGCCCTTAGGAGTATTCGGGCATTTGTCTAAACCATCACAGATTCCATCGTTGTCTGCATCCATCGGACAGCCTTTGTCATCCACTAGGCAGCCAATAGGAGTATCCGGGCACTGATCAGTCTTATCCGCCACTCCGTCTTTGTCCGAATCCTTGGGCTTTCCAAAATAGTAGTTGACCCCGACGAATGCCTCGACAATCCCTTTGGGAAGGTCTAATTGATTGGCTCCTGTTCCGACCACGTCTTTATCATCTTTGAAGCTGGTTAATAAACGAGTCAGATAATGGAATTTGGCGCCGATATTGATGCCTACCTGCGGCGCGGGATAATACTCGATGCCCGCTCCCACTAAAGCAGTTATCTCCTGGTCTTTCAACTCGACTGAATCTGCTTTACCAGAGATGGGCGGTTCTGGTGTGAACCATGCCTGATTCCCATTAGAGTCCTTCACTTTCCATATCGAGACTCCACCACCACCAAAGATATAGGGAGTGAATTTCTTCTCAGGCAAAAAATAGTAGTAAACAGCTGCCTCGGCCAGTATGTGCTGGTAAGTCCTGGCATTATCTGCCTTGGAGAAAGAGAATTTCGCTCCATCATTCACATTGCTGCTGTCGAGCTTTGCCTCCCAGGTCATAAGATAAGACCCGGTTACACCAATAGCCAGATTCTTCAGAATACCGTACTTCACGGTAGCTCCGCCGTCGAACCCCACTGTCCACATGTCTGAATGATCAGTCAGGACCGGTTTCCAAAGTCCACCGTTAGCCCCCAATCCAACCATACCCTTCATCTCAATTGGGTATGTAACAACGCTCAGAGTAAGAACTAACGCTATTACCCCAAGTAACAAGGATAGTTTCTTCACTTTCTGACCTCCTTTTTAAGGTTATGAATTCAAAATCTACCCTGTTTCAAAAACTTGTTTTTCTCTTGGGTATCACCCCCTCGGTTATCTTGAGTTAAAATTCCTTTTTCTTTATGTAGTCCTGCTTATAACATTTAAAGTTTCGAGAATTTAAAGAAACTCATCTCTGATTGTCAAGTGTTTTTTTTAAATTTTTGAAAAAAAGAAGCCGGTTCAGTAAATCTTTACTACTTTTGCCCCTCTGTAATAATAGGATAGAATGGCTTTATAAGTATGCCCAGCGCGAGCTCTTCCCAGAGCTCCGGTCTGGCACATTCCCACACCGTGTCCATTACCAGAGCCTCTAAATATGATTTTTTCCAGTTCTCCATCTGGATCTCTTATAAGCTCGATATCGAAAAAGGTGCTAGGCAGAATGGGATGTGGAGGTTTTTCTCTCCTAAAGATCCATCTTATGTTATCTTTTTCTAATGTGAAAATTCCTTTGTCGGTCCTTAATTCGAGGAGAGAGACCCTGCCCGAAGGAGACCTTTTCTGAACCTGAAGATCTAAGATTTTCCCGATTCCTCCCTGGGGTACTTCCTGGTAAGCCTTTAAATATGCGGAGACAATCTCTTCCAACTCTTCTCTTGACCAGCTTTCCTGCCAGGTGGCGTTCTTAGCCCAGGAGCAAAAACCGTCATCTCCCAGAGAAAATAAATATGGCTCCGGAGGCTTATTCCAGACCTCTTCTATGCTTTCGGTCCAGCCGCCACAATTAGCATGGTAGTGGGCTTTTATGAACCTGCCATCGTAGCTTAGAACCATACCTTGAGTCTTTTTAATTGCCAGATTATCTAATTGGTCCTCATAATCTGCCCCGGTGTAGACTTGATCAGCTACGGTGGATTCTAAGTTGTATCCCTCTTCTTTAGAGCTTCCTAAAGAGTTAAGGGCATAAGTCCTTGCCGCTATCGCCTGCGACTTTAAAGCCTCTAATTCTTTTTCACTCCAGTTACCGATCTCCGCCGGGAGGACTCCCTTTAAATAATCTTCTATGTAGACTACATTCAAAGCTAAAGCGGCAGTGTCCTGAGGTGAGTAGTTAACCTCCAGTATTCCCCTGTATCTTTTGCCGTTCAAATAAAACCATTGATTTTTACCCCTGGGCTCAATGACTGCTTTTTGAAGGTTTTTTTCCAGCTCATCACTCTCATTCGCACCTATGTCTATCCCAGCCTGATTTGACTTTAACCAGATCCGGGTTGAAGAGAAATATTCCGAGTCTCTCTGCTTATCTTTCCGGGTATAGCATTTGATGACAAATGAGCCATCCGGAGAAACTTTCAGCTCCTCTTTGGTTTCCAAAAGCTTGACCCTTACAATCGGGTATTTAAGTCTATGATAATAGACCTCCTCCCGGTAAAGAGGCATCTGGGCGCAGTTATATATAAAAATCGAAGTAAGAACTAAAGTAAGTTTAGCTACCAGTATTTTATGTCGTCTATTTGTTAAGGCAGGCATATCTTCCCCGAGATGGTGGATTGACTTATATCAGTCAAGGGTGAACTATCTCCTGACAGTTGTAAACAGGTAAGAAAGGCAAAGATGGCGAATGAAAGAGATTCAACTGCACTATGATTGTAACCCAGTTCGTCAGATACATATACCTTAGCTGGATAAAAAAGTTCTTTAAGTCTTTTAACTATATATCGGTTCAAAGCTCCGCCCCCGCACAGGATAAGCTCATCCAATTCACCAGATCTAAAAAAGTTTTCGTAAACCAGATAGACTGATCTTGCCGTCAGCTCACTCGCTGTTTTTATTACATCCTCAGGCTTGCTGGTATATTCTAAAGTTTTTCTGACGAAATCTTCAGTAAACTTTTCATCGAAATCTTCTCTGCCTGTGCTTCTTCTTTTCTTCAGCAGGAAAAGAATTTTCTTCTGATAATGGTCTAAAACAGGTTCTATGATTTCACCTTTAAAGGCAGTTTTTCCATCTTTATCATAGTTCTTTTTGAAAAACTTCCTCATTAGATTATCTATCAGCATATTTCCGGGACCGGTATCCATCCCCCAGACTTTCTCTATTCTCTTCCCTCTGGGCAGAAAAGTCAAATTAGCTATTCCTCCTATGTTTAAGGCCCCCTGATTTTTTTCTTTTTTATTGAAAAGGTAAAAATGGGCTAAAGGAGTCAAAGGTGCACCTTCACCTCCTTCGGCGATCTCTTTTCTCCTAAAGTCAGCCACCGTGATAACTCCGGTTCTGCTTGAGATTACCTGCGGCTCACCTATCTGAAGCGTTCCCCTGACAAGGTAACCACCCATTTTTTTTTGCTGAGGAAGATGCCTTACCGTTTGGCCGTGTGAGCCGATAAGGTCTATATCTTTTATGTTCAGACCACAGCTTTGAGCCATCTTTTTAGCCGCATCCGCAAAATATTCTCCTAAGAGAAAATCCAGCCTGATTACCTGGTCGATATTCTGATAACCCGGGTCAGACACTTTCAGGATTTTCTTTTGCAGAGAAGATGGGAACTCAAAAGTCCTGAACCCGATTTGTTTTATTCTGATTCCGGCCTTCTTTTTTTCGATTTCAGCTGTACAGGCATCTATCCCGTTAGCAGAGGTGCCGGACATAAGCCCTAAGACTTTCAGCTTCTTTTTTCCTAGAATTCTTTTCAGGCCCAACATAACCTCAACTGCAAATTTTTTCTTTTAAAGCTAAAATCCTGCCTGTCGCCTCAGCGAATCGGGTAAGGTTTAAATCCTTATTTTTCATCTTTTTCTCAAAACGCTCTATCACTTTAGTCTGTTCTTCTAAATTTTCAGAAATCAAAATCATATCGTGCCCGGCTTCAAAAGCCTGACAGCAGGCATCTTCTAAGGGGAAGTTATTCCTCATCGCTTTCATCTGCATATCATCGCTGATCAATATCTTTTTGAAATTCAGCCCTTTTCTTAAAATATCAGAGCAGATTTTTTTCGACAAGGTAGCCGGAAATTCAGAATCAAGCTCAGTCGAGATAACATGGGTGCTCATTATGAAATCTACTTCAGAGGAAATAGCCGTTTCAAAAGGGAGAAAATCTATCTTCTCAAACCTCTCCCTGGAGTTGTGATTGAAAGGCAAGCTGCTATGCGGATCATCTGAGATATCTCCTATCCCTGGAAAATGCTTGGCACAGGCACAAACCCCCTCCTCTTTTAGTGCCTGAATTGCAATCTTACCAAGTTCTGCCACCAGTACAGGATCAGAGCCAAATGACCTGTCACTTATCACCTTGTTAGAGGGATTAGTGAGCACATCTACTACTGGAGCTAAATTTACGTTTATACCCAGTTTTTTTAACTCCCTCGCAGTCTGGGAATAAGCTTTGCGAACCCCCTCTTTATCCCTGTTTTCTCCATAAAAAAGATTCGACCGGAAAACCGGAAAGTTTTCCGTTATCCGGTTTATTCTGCCCCCTTCCTGGTCTATCATCACAAACAGAGGGATTTCAGCCTTTTCTTGCAGTAATTCTATACTTTCTTTGAGCTGTTCTTTGGTTTTAATATTTGCCGAAAAAAGTATCACCCCCCCTATTTGATACTTCTGGATCAGATTCAGGAACTCAACTGAGAGCTCTGATCCCTGATATCCCAGGGAAAAGAGTTGACCAAGCTTTGGGTAGTCCAATTTTTCCCTTATAGAGTGCAGATTAAATTTTTGCCTTTCCATTTGGCTAAATATAAAGCCTGGTCCACATTTTTAATCAGCTCCTCCTGATCAGTTCCGTTTTCCGGAAAGGTGGCAACACCCAAGCTTACGGTCAATTTGACCTTAAGCCTTCTCTTTTCATCCTCGAACTGGGTCTGTTCAACTTTGGAGCGAATCCTCTCACCTATTTGCCGGGCATCCTCTTTATCGGTTTGTGGCAGTATCACCACAAACTCCTCACCGCCGTAGCGGACAAGGATGTCCACGTCTCTGATGCACACTTTAATCGTTTTGACTAAATCTCTCAGGATCAGGTTGCCGAAAAGGTGTCCATAAGTATCATTATACCTTTTAAACCAGTCGATGTCAATCATCAACAGGGACAGACTTTGATGATACCTTCTGGCCCTCTTGAGTTCATTATCTAACTTCCCCACAAAGTAGCGGTAGTTATAAATACCGGTAAGCTCGTCGATTATGGTGAGTTCCTCCATCTTTTGGTGCAGGCTGGCGTTCTCTAAAGCCATAGCGGCAGAGCTGGCCAATATGGAGAAGATTTTCTGATCCTGCTCTGAAAAAGCTCCCACCTTTTTGGACTCGGCATTCAAAACTCCAATTATCTTTCCCTGGGAAATCATCGGCACTGCCATTTCAGAGTGAGCACCTTCCAGCCCCGGTATGTATCGAGGATCATCCTTAACCTCGTAGATCCTGACTCCTTTGTTATCCTTCAACACCGAGCCGGTTATCCCGGTAAGGGGAATATGAGGAGGGTCTGAATGTCTGAACTTCTGGTCGCATTCTATTTTTCCTTTAAGGAGAAAAACCTCTTTTTCTTTATCCAAAAGCAAAATGGAAAAATGTTGATACCTCAATACCTTATGGGCTATTTCCAGAATCTCGTCCACCACCTGCTCGAATTTGTAGATCTCCCCCAGTGAACGGCTGGCTTCATAGACCGTTTCTATCTGGACCTGGGATTTCTCCAGCTCAGAGGTCCTCTGGTTTAAAGTATCAAACACCTGCATCAGCTTTGCCTCTGAGGTTTTCAAAAAAGTGGAAAGCTTACCCACCCCTGCGGCAAAAACCCAGAGCAAGGAGATCCTTATCAACAGGTCCCCTAAGAAAAGCTCCCTTATGTGAGGCATAATGGCAGCTATGTAGAAAAGGCTGGCCAAAAATGCCAGGAAAAGTCCTGGACTAAAGCCTAGCTGGTAAGCAGCCAGGGGAATGGAAAGATAATATAAAAGATAGAAATTACTCGTGACCCCACCTGTGTACAGGATAAGAAGGGTTATGAAGACCAGGTCAAAAAGGGAAGTGAAGCTGTAGAATTGCGTAGATCTGGGCTTAAGCCTGCTGGCATAAAGGTAAAGTCCAAAAAGCTGTAAGAGGAAAATTATCAGTAAACCCCATCTGTAAAAAGGAGTATGTCCGGGAGAAACCGGGATAAATGAAAGCCAGATGCACAGGCCTAAAAAAAGGAGGCTCCTGGCAAAAAAGAAAAGGTTATTCGCCCCTAAATAAGTCTCCCAGTTAGTTTTCTGAAAAGGATAACTATCCATTAAAGGTTTTCTTAGACCGTTTGTTAAGTTTCCAAGTTTACTTTTTTTATCGGCAGAATGCAGAAATCAAAT
Source organism: Candidatus Zixiibacteriota bacterium (assembly GCA_030692925.1). GTDB lineage: Bacteria > Zixibacteria > MSB-5A5 > MSB-5A5 > RBG-16-43-9 > RBG-16-43-9. The sequence goes on from JAUYBY010000028.1 coordinate 35,655, forward strand.
ATTTGTTTTGGGATTAGTTTTCCGGGAAAAACCCTCTAAGAGCTTCAGCCACAAGGAGTATTGGCATATGAATATAATCTTTCCTATGATTTGTTGTTTGAGAAAAGAACGGTTTTTTACCATCCAATCTCAGGGTATCCCCCTGGGAAAAAGCCTTAAAAAGAGGAGATTTAAAATATCTGCCAGCCAGGAAAAAAGAACAGAAGCAGACTCGTTCATTGCACCTTTTTAGGTCATACCTTTTGAATTAAAGGGTATACCAGGACAGCTCTTTCTTTGAGAGCAAAACCTGCACCCTGAGTTTTTCAAGTAAACTTTCTCTAGGACTAATATTAAAATATATCCCAGGGAGAAGACCAGCCAGAACAGACTTCTGAACCTTGCCAGTTGCACCAGGCCTCCTAATAAAGGGAAGAGCCATATTGGATAGATAAACAACATATAATCATATCCTGAGGTAAAGTTGTCCTCAGACCTTTTGGGGAAAAGATAACCGGCAACCTTGCCCCAGCCCACATTGCAGAGCTTGCCATGATAGGAGCAAAAAACGCATCTGGATAAGGGCAGGACTAAACTAAGAGCTAAAAGACTGTAAAAGACATAGATGAAGGATAATTCAGTCTTAAGTAGATAAAAGACATAAACCCCGGAGCCGAAGATTATAGAAAGAAAAATTAAACGACCCAGGATAAAAGCTTTTGGGTATTCTGGAAAACAAATCTCTGGTTTATCTTTTTTTTCTGTTTCCATCTTTTGAGCCGCCTTTGCTTAAAAAAAAGATTGACCTTAAGAAAATCAATTATATATATTAATAAATAACTTTTTTGAAACCAAAGGAATTTTTTATCGTAAATTTTAAATAGAGCTTAAAAAAGGAGGAAAAAATGCTTAAATTCCTAAAGCTTCCAGTTCTCTTTTTGCTTTTCTTCTCAGTTCTTTTACCTCAGTTAATCCAGGCTATAGAGCTAAAAGGTGGCGAAAATATAGTCATCCCGGAGTCGACCTTAATCCAGGATGACTATTTTGTTTCCGGGAATAATATCAAATTCTCTGGTAAAGTGGATGGCGACTTTGTTTCTGCCAGCCAGACCCTTACCAGCAAGGGGATGGTAGGAGGGAATTTAATCTCTGCTGCCCGGGACTTGGATATCTCCGGAGAGTTAGGAGGCAGCTTCTGGGGTGCCGCCCAGAACATCAGTTTTAATGGCAAGATGAAAAGAAATTTTCTGGGTTTTGCCCAGACTATTAATCTCAAAGAAGGGTCGGAGGTGGGTGGGGACGTCATCGCCTTCTGCGGAGAGTTGAAAATTTCTGGAAAAGTTGACAAGGGTTTAAGGGGAGGTGTTGGTTCTGTGGTCATATCCGGGATTATAAACGGAAATGTGGATATAAAAGCGGATGAGATAAGTATAATGCCGGATGCCAAGATAAATGGAAACTTACATTATAAAAGTAAAAAGGAAGCAAAGATCGAAAAAGGTGCCCAGATAACCGGAGAGACAAAGTGGACCAAGATCACCCCTAAGAAGAAAAAAGGATTGACCTTGGGTAAGCTCTTCTGGAAATTCTTGTTCTTCTGTGCCTCCTTTTTGACCGGGCTTTTCATGCTACTCATTGCTAAAAGAGAGGTTAAGGCTGCTAAAGAATCGGTATTTAAAGATTTCCTGAAAAATCTGGGTTTAGGATTTGTTTTTGTGATCTGCATACCGATTGCCCTCATCATCTTGCTTTTCACAGTTATCGGTATCCCCATATCGATAATTGTTCTATTTGCCTATCTGGTTCTTTTCTATATTGCCAAGATTTTTGTTGGGTATGCCTTAGGTGAAAAAGTTTTACAGCTTTTAAAGACCAATGGTGCTCCAGCCCCGGTCTGGTCACTGCTTATAGGACTTCTGATTCTGTACATACTGTTCTTAATCCCTTACTTCCACTGGATATTTTATCTTTTAGCTCTTTTCGTTGGTTTCGGTTGTGTTTTTCAGGCAAAGAAGTATCTTACCCCTTCCCCGACCACAGCCTGAACTCCCCTCTGATCGTAGGGGCGATTTCCAGATGGATCCAAATAGACATGAAGCGCCCCTACATTTTTTTGTAGCGGAAGGCTTCAGCCTTCCAATTTTTATATAAAAAGAATGGAAACCTCAAGGTTTCCGCTACATTAAACACAGCAAGTCAGACGTTCTTGTAGCTACGCCAGGCTTTGCCTCTGACACCAATGCACAGACAAGAATGTCTATGCTACCAACTCAAGTTTTTTTCTTCTCTAAAACCTCTTCAGCCAAAGAAAGCGCCACTCCGGAGAGCATCACCTCCACTCCCAATCTGGTGAAATCTCCTGATATAAGCTCCCTTTTCACATTAGCATAGAAGGCACAGCCAGCATCCTTTTCCACTACCAGCCCGGAGATCTTGCCCACATCCTCCCCCACAAAAGTTACCTCTCCCAATTCCTCGCTGATCACATAGCCCGATACATTGTGCAATTGCAGATGGCAGTTAGAGGTATAAACCACAACCAAAGGACCTTTGGTCTTCCCCAGGGTTACCTCCGGGTAAAGCTCAAGGATAACGCTCCTTTTCCCCTTGCGGTTAACTATTTTCAGCCGGTGATGGTCTTTTTCCTGAGAAATTGTCTCAGGTTCAAGACAATCCGCGATCTTTTTAATATCTTTTTCCGAAAAAATATTCATTGGTTTTTTTATTTTTTCTACCTATTACCTAACACCTATCACCTCAGACCTTTTATTATAAGTACCACCATCTGAAATAAACTATGACCAGAATAACCATCAGGATGGAGACGAAATTTATCTTAACCATCAGCCCGAAAGTCAAAGAGATTGAATAAAAATCAAAAGAGATAGCTTTAAAACCTATGTTAATGCTCTCTTTGAAAAGGATCCTGACCGCACCCTCAGGTATGAAAGTCCCGATTAAATCGCCGATCAGCCCGCCGATAACCGCGGCTAAAAGTAAGGCGATCACGATTGAAGTTATTTCAGATTTCTTCAATTTGCTTTCCCCTTTACGAAATTTACGATGGAACTGAAAATATGTTTCCCATCTTCTGAGCCTAAGATCTTTTCGCCAACCCTTTCCGGGTGAGGCATCATTCCTAAGACATTCCTTTTCAGGTTGCAGATGCCTGCAATATTTTCCAGTGCCCCGTTTGGGTTATATACCGGGTCGATTTCCCCCTGGGGGCTGCAGTAATGAAAGACTATCTGGTTATTCTCTTTTAATTTCTTTAGTCCTTCCTCTGAGATAAAATAGTTACCATCTGTATGAGCCACAGGTATCTTCAGAACCTGAAATCTTTGACAGTTGTTGGTGAAAGGAGTGTTCTCCTGTTCGACCTTTATATGAACCCACTTACACACGAACCTTAAAGACGAATTTCTAAGCATAGCCCCAGGCAAAAGCCCGGCTTCCAGAAGGATTTGAAAACCGTTACAGATCCCTATGACCAACCCTCCTTTTTCCGCAAAGTTGAATATCTCCTGCATAATCGGGGCAAACCGGGCAATCGCACCGGTGCGCAGATAATCACCATAGGAAAACCCGCCCGGCAGGATCACGCAATCACAACCATTCAGATCTTTATCCTGATGCCAGAGGAACCCCACCTCCTCTTTCATTATAGTTTTTATAATCTGATAAGCATCATAATCGCAATTGGATCCCGGGAGAATGACCACTCCGAACTTCATCTTAGATCTCCACCTTGAAATCTTCGATTACCGGATTAGCTAAAAGCTTATCCGAGATCTCATTGACCAACTTTAAGGCTTCTTTTCTGTTAGCGGAGAGAAAGCTTACCTCAAAGAATTTACCGCTCCTTATCTCCTCAACCCCATTATACCCCATATCTCCTAAAGCCCTTTTTATGGTGGTGCCCTGAGGGTCTAAGACACCTTCTTTTAATCTTACGTAAACTGTGGCTTGGTATGACTTTTTTTCTTTGCTCATATTCTTCTCTTTTTATTGACCTTATTTTTCAGGATAAATCTGTTTTATCTATTTTGAACTTTTCCTCCCTGCGCCTCAGAAGGTTATCATCTATCTTTGGCTCGACATGCACTATATAATAAATCTCTCTTATAATCCCGGAGAGCACATAGATAATCCCTATGGGAAAGATAACTAATTTTGGTCTTATCAGTACCGCAATCAAAGCTCCCAGGATCAACATAAGTTTAATCATATTTTTCCTGGAATTCAAGGAAAATCTGGGCAAAGTAAAATATTCTACTCCGCTGACCATAAGCGCAGAGAAGACTATTATCATGGTGATTAAAACCTCAGGATACCTAAGTTCTCCCCATAGCTCGTAGGAGAAAAGTGTATACCCGCAGAGAGTGATTGCCGCAGCCGGTATGGGCAGACCGATAAAATATGGCTTATCCTCCAGCTTGGCTTGAATATTAAAACGGGCTAATCTGAATGCCCCGCAGATTATGAAAATAAACCCGATCAGCCAGCCCCAGGTCCCCAGGATAAAAAGCCTGAAAGAATAAAAAATAACTGCCGGCGCTATCCCGAAGGAGACGAAATCCGCAAAGGAGTCCAGCTCGATTCCAAATCTGGATGCGCTCCTGGAAACGCGGGCGATCTTACCATCTAAGGCATCAAAAAAACCAGCTAAGACAATAAGCCAAGCCGCATGCGTGGCTTCACCCTCAAAGCTCTGCAGGATGGATAAAAACCCGCAGAGCATATTCCCCACTGAGAAAACACCTGGAAAGATTCCTTTGAAATCTCTCATCTAAAACCCTTTGGCTCTCTGTTGGTCTCCAGACCAACAGAGCAGGTCCGGAACAGGTTGTTGGTCAGGAGACCACCGACACCAGCCAGAGTTTCTCATTTAAGTCTTCTGGTGTAGTTGCCCAATTCACTGGGCATAGTTCTCTCTCCCCTCTACGAGGAGCGAATCCTCCGTAGGACCGTAATGCTTTTATTGGCCATCTAGGGAGGGGTCTTTCCTGCTCGATAAATCGAGCAACTACAGCCTCATCCAAACGTCCGGCTCTCTGGCCAGGGATGGCACACGTCGTAGGTCCCAATTACGGTTTCACCCGCTCTGACCTGTTGATTTAGTTTTACTAAAACTTTAACCTTTTCCGGAAGAAAAAGCTCAGCCCTGGAGCCGAACTTTATCATCCCGAACCTCTCTCCGATTTTAACCTGGTCTCCTTCTTTTATTCGGCAGACAATCCTGCGGGCAATAGTCCCTGCAATCTGTTTCAGGATAAGTTTAACCTGGCTATTTTCCAGCCCCAGCTCGTTTTGTTCATTTTCAGAGGAGGCTTTTTCTTTATAAGCCGCATTGAAACTGCCGGGAATATATTTGGCATACTTGACCACCCCGCTTATCGGATTTCTGTTTATATGCACGTCCCACAAAGACAAAAAAATCGAAACCTTGGTGCCGCCTGAATTTAAAAAACCATTCTCAGAAAAAGGTGCAATCTCTACAATTCTTCCATCAGCCGGAGAAAGGATTATCCCTTCTCCCTGAGTAATCTCTCTGTCCGGGTCACGGAAGAAGAAAACGATGAAGAGGGTAATCACCAGAAAAAGAACCGTAAATCCTGAAACTATTTTGCTTCTGGTCAAAACCGAAAGCAGGAAAAATATGATGGTCAAAATCAAGCTGAAAAATATGATGCCTAAACCTTCTTTAGCCATTTATCTTCTTACCTAATAAACAAGAGGTGTACAAATCCCGATCCGTGATGACAATTTATAACCTCTTACTTTTTCCTCTTAAACACCCTCTTGAAAATATAATCCACATTTCATAGCGTTTTCGCTTCAATCATCTTAATAAGTCTTTTAATCTGAATCAAAGAGTCTTTTATCTCTGACTTGGTATATTCCACCTCATAGCCCATGGGATAACGGCTTTCAAAATAAAAATTGGTAACCTTTTCCACTATCTCTTTAAATTGCTCAAAATCAGGATCAATTCTAATCGCATCACTGAGCAGTTTTACCAAGTCATGAATCATTTCTAGCTTTTTACCTTTAGCTATAAGAAACCCTTTTAGATATTTCTCCGCCGCTTGTTGAATATGAAAGGAGATTGTCTCTAAAGCTCGATTATGTTTAAATAGGAACTCAGCATCCTTTAGGTCTTTGTTGCCTTTGCTGAACCATTCTTTGACTATCTCCGATTTATCCATAGAGTACCACTCCTTCCGTCATGATCTTCTTAATAAAATCATCTCCAAGTTTTATCCTGTGCTTAGTTTCATCCGGTGTATACACAATCGGATCCATCGGAACCACTGCATTCTCCTCTCTGAGTATCCGTCTCACCCGCACTGAGCGATCAATGTGGCGCTCTTTTGTCTTCTTAATGATAAAGAAATCAAGATCACTATGTTTATTCGGTCTGCCCCAGGCATAAGAGCCGAAAAGGATTATCTTCTCGGGCTGGTATTCTTTTTGTATTTTTTCCGAAATCCTTTGAATTATCTTTTTTATCTTCTTGTGATTTCTCATAACTTCTTACCTTTGCTAGTTACTCTCTGAGCTTTTTGAACTTATCACAATCTGTGATTAGTTCTTACTTTATCTATTATTTTTTCTTAAACACCCTCTTAAAAATATAATCCACATTTTTCAGGAAATATTTCAAATCAAAGCAGTCTAAGATTTCCTCATTGCTCAGATATTTTTTGATCCTTTGGTCTTTAAGGACTAATTCTTTAAAACTCTCACCAGTTTCCCAAGCTCTGGTGGCATTTTCCTGCACGTAGGCATAAGCTTCCTCCCTGGTATGTGTCTTTTTGGTCAATTTAGTCAAGACCCTTTGTGAGAAAACCAGACCCTTGGTCAGGTCGATATTTTTCAGCATATTTTTTGGATAAACTGTCAGATTTTTCATAATCCTGGTAAAATTAACCAGCATATAATCTACCAGACTGGTGGAATCAGGCAGGATGACCCTTTCCACTGCGGAATTAGTTATATCTCTCTCATGCCACAGGTTCATATTTTCGAGAGCAGCCAAAGCATCTCCTCTTACCAACCTTGACATCCCGGTCAATCTCTCGCACATAAACGGGTTCCTTTTATGCGGCATTGCAGAGGAGCCTTTTTGCCCTTTTACAAATCCTTCCTCCAATTCTAAGACCTCTGTCCGCTGAAGATTTCTTATCTCTGTGGCGAACTTCTCGATTGCTCCGGCGATTATTGCCATACAGGTTACAAACTCTGCGTGTCTGTCCCTCTGCAAAATCTGGGTGGAAACAGAAGCCGGTGCAAGACCTGCTTTTTTGCATACGTATTCTTCTACCTTAGGACTGATATGGGCGAAATTGCCCACCGCACCTGAGATTTTGCCAACTGAAACAGTCTTTATCGCCTTTTTTAATCTCTCGATATCTCTTTCGATCTCAGAATACCATAAGGCGAATTTGAAACCAAGGCTGATCGGCTCAGCCTGAACCCCGTGGGTCCTGCCGATCATAGGAGTCATTTTGTACTGAAAAGCCCTCCTCTTAATAACCTTGTTCAACTCCTCTAAATCCTTGAGGATGATATTCCCGGCATCTCTTAATATCATAGAAAGGGCAGTATCCACCACGTCATAAGAGGTCATCCCCAGGTGAACGTATTTCGAATCCTCACCGATATACTCAGCCAAATTGTTCAGAAAGGCGACCACATCATGATGAACTTTGTTTTCGATCTGGTTGATCTTCTTCACATTGAAGTTGGCTTTCTTTCTTATGCGCGGGACAGCGCTCTTAGGGATATTTCCCAATTTTGCCTGCGCTTCACAGGCTAATATCTCTACCTCGATCCACTTTCTAAACTTGTTCTCGTCTGACCACAGCTCCTGCATCTTTGGCAAGGTGTATCTTGCTATCATAGCTTGATCCTTTCTAAATTCCTCTCGTTGCCATGGGAATGGCAACGCTACCGTGATTCACTCTCCGCTCTTTTAAAATCCCTACCCTTTTCTGACCTTTTCCCAGTCAGCTAAAAAATTCTTAATCCCCACGTCTGTCAAGGGATGTTTTACCAGTTGCTGTAAAACTTTGAACGGCATAGTGGCGATATCCGCTCCCATAAGGGCGGCATCAATTACGTGCAGAGGATTCCGGATGCTGGCAACTAAGACCTCAGTCGGAATATCATAATTCTGAAATATCGTCACGATTTGCCCCACTATGTCCATCCCGATGTGACTGGCATCATCCAACCTTCCTACAAATGGGCTTACAAAGGAGGCGCCAGCCTTGGCTGCCAATAGTGCCTGAATCGGCGAGAATATCAATGTGCAGTTGGTCTTTATCCCTTTATCTGAGAGCATTCTTATCGCTTTTAAACCTTCTGTGGAAATGGGAACTTTTATAACGATATTCTTTCCGATTTTGACCAGCTCAGCAGCTTCTTTTAACATACCCTCCGGGTCTAAGCTTACCACCTCTGCACTGATGGGACCATCCACCACCTCGCAGATTTTTTTGAGCAGGCTTTTATAATCCTCCTTCTCCTTTGAAAGCAGGGTCGGGTTTGTAGTGACCCCATCCAGGATTCCCCAGCTCGCCGCCTCTTTTATCTCCTCGAAATTGGCTGTATCCAAAAAAATCTTCATAAACTCTCCTTTCAATAGTTGACCTTGGCTAAATATAATCCTTTAGCTGGTGCAGTCAAGCCTGCTTTTCTGTGGTCTTTAGCTTTGAGGATATCTGCAAAATCTTTTAAACTGAAATACCCTCTTCCGACGTCGCTTAAAGTCCCCACCAGACTCCTGACCATAGTATGCAGGAACCGGTTTGCTTCTATCTCGAATTCCAATCTGTTTCCATCCTTTTTCCAGTCTGCCCGCATTACCTGACAGTGATTATCCGGTTTGACAGATTTGCTCACACAGAAAGAAGTAAAATCCTGTCTTCCCAGAATTATCTTGGTAGCTTTTTTTATCTTCGAAAGGTCCAGACAATAGGATACCTCCCAGGCGAACCTTCTCAGGAAGATATCTTTTCCGAGGCAGATTTTATATCTGTAAACCCGGCTTTTGGCACCATACCTTGAGTTGAAATCTAAATCTGCCTCTTCGATATCTTTAATTAAAATATCCTCCAGTAGAAGCGAATTCAATCCTTTATAAACTGAATCTGGACTTAGTTCAGACTCGGTCTTGAAATTTGCCACCTGCTCCAAAGCATGCACTCCAACGTCAGTTCTGCCAGAACCGATCAATATAATTTTTTCCTGCAAGATTCTGTTTAGCTTATCTTCTATCTCTCCCTGTACTGTTCTCAATTTGGGTTGTTTTTGCCACCCGGAGAAGTCAGTCCCGTCATATTCTATTTTCAGTTTTATGTTTCTGGTCATCACGACATAGATTCTGTCAAAGCTTTTTAGGTAAAGCTCTGAAAAATCGATTTTGCGGGGCTTGGAACCCCACCTACGATAGTCGAAACTGTTGATTTCGTAGGTCGGGCACCCTTGTCCGCAGGATCCATTCTGGACCCGACTATTCTCTGTCACTTTTTCAGAGAACCCTTACAAAATAATTCTAAAAGATAAAAAAGAAACCAGGACAATTATTGCCGCAAAAAGGTAATCTTCTTTTTTGAATTTTAACCTCTGATACGAGCTCCGCTTCTCCCCGCTTTGAAAACCTCTTGCCTCCAAAGCCAGTGCCAGATCATCTGCTTTGCGGAAGGAGGAGATGAACAAGGGTATCAGAAGAGGAAAGGTTTTCTTGACACGCTGAACTAAATTTCCCTCGAAATTTGCACCCCGAGCCATCTGGGCTTTTTTTAAATTCACCCCTTCTTCTAAAAGGAGCGGGATGAACCGGATGGAGATCATGCTCATCAGGGAAAACTCCTCCACTGGCAGTTTTAATTTTTTCAGAGGGCCTGAAAGCTTTAAAACCCCATCTAAAAGCTCCATCGGCGAGGTGGAAAGGCTTAAGAAGATCGCACCGGAGATAAAAAGAAGAAGCCTCAGAGAATAGACCAGCCCGTTCAGAATTCCTTCCCACCCTATCTGGAAATATCCAAAATAAAAATAGGTGCCAAGACTCTCAGAGGTCAGGAGCACCTGAAGTAAAAAAATAAAAATGAAAAAAAAGATAAATGATTTTAAGCTCTTTAAAAAAATCTGTATAGGAATTTCCGATAAAAAGAATAACCCCGAAAAAAGAATGAGCCATAATAAATAAAGTTTAATATTCACCGCAACCGCGACAAAAAGCACCATCACCAGGACCAAAGCAAGCTTGATCCTGGGGTCTAATCTGTGGATTATGGAATCCCCGGGATGATATTGCCCTATTGCCAGATCTTCAAAAAAAGACATATTTCCTTCCCATTATTTTGAAGCAACAATATAGTCACCCGCAAAATCAAAGTCAAATTTAAACTTTGTTTTGTCCCCTCTCTTGTTAGGAGAGGGTTGGGTGGGGCGTTCCCTCTCCTTTTTTCCTAAACGGAGACTACGTCTGGCGCCCTACGGGCGGGCGGGCTCGTAGCCACCGCAGGAAAGGAGAGGGATATAGGGTGAGGTTTCAACAAAATAAAGCAAACCTGTCCGAATTTGGATCCAGAGGAAAGGTTTGCCCTACAGAATCAATTCCCCTCTCCTTTCATGGGACCCGACAGTCACCTAATATCATTTATGTCCGAGGATAATCCCAAATACCTCACAGCTGATCAAAAGGATTAAGCTGATTTCAAGATTTTCATCCGTTTAATCTGTTCAATCTGCCTCAAGGTCAAAATCGACTGTGAACGTTTTTTTTCTGCTTTTTCTCACATTGATAATTTTTTTTCTACACTTGACAATCCTGTCCAGTTGTAATATTATCTAAACTCTGAAACTTTTCATAAAGCAGTTCAATCTTATGCCCATAGACAAAGCCCGCATACTGAATTTCATGGCTGAAAAAGCCTATCGCCCTTTGAAGATAAGGGAACTGGCAAAGGGGATGAAAATTCCTGAGGAACATTATCGCGCTTTCCGCCGCACTGTTCGTTCGATGCTGCAGGAAGGCTCGATCGTCAAGATCAAAAAGAATCGCCTGGGCTTGCCGGAAAAGCTCAATTTAGTGGTCGGAAAGCTCACTCTTAATAAGTCCGGATTCGGCTTTGTGCAAGCCGAGGATGGCAAGGAAGAGGTCTATATAAATAAAGATGATGTGGGAACAGCCTGGAATGGCGATAAGGTTGTGGTCAGGATCTACGGCAGGCAGACCGGAAAAAGCAGAGAGGGAACAATCATAAAAATCCTGGAGAGGGCTAATCAAATAGTTGTTGGAACTTTCAAACGGGGAAAACATTTCTTTTTTGTCCAGCCAGACGATAAAAGGTTTACCCGTGATATCTATATACCTGAGCCAGGCAAGGCAGAAGAAGGACAGAAAGTCGTTGTTTCCCTGGAGGAATGGCAGGATAAATATCTGAACCCGGAGGGGAAAATCCAGGAGGTACTGGGTTATCCGGATGATCCCGGAGTAGATATCCTTACCCTGATCAGAGAATACCAGTTGCCTGTCGAATTCCCTGGAGAAATCGATAGAGAAGCAGAAAAACTCTCCCAGAGGATACCTGAGCTGGAATATCGCACCAGGGTCGATTTCCGGGATAATATCTGCTTCACCATCGACCCCTGGGATGCTAAAGACCATGATGATGCAGTATCCCTGGAAAAGTTGGAGAACGGAAACTATCTCTTGGGAGTGCATATTGCGGATGTCTCTTATTATGTGAAGGAAAATACACGGCTGGACAAAGAGGCATTTTCCAGAGGCAACAGCATCTATTTAGCCGATCGGGTTATCCCTATGCTGCCGGAAAAGCTTTCCAATCAGATCTGCAGTTTAAGACCCAAAGAGGAGAAGCTCACCTATTCCTGCTTAGTGGAGATAGACCCAAAGGGTAAGGTAATCAAGTATCGGATCGTAAAAAGCCTTATTCAGAGCAGAGCAAAGTTGAATTATGACGAGGTGCAGGCTTTTTTCGATACTGGTAAATCGAATAAAAATCTTTCAGGAGTTGAGCAGACTTTAAAGGAGATGCTGAAATTAAGTCAGATTCTTCACCAGAAAAGGATAGCCAAGGGAAGTTTGGATTTTGACCTGCCGGAAGCTAAAGTCCTCGTAGGAAAGGATGGCAGAGTTCTGGACATCTTCAAACAGGAGAGGCTGGAAAGCCACAGGCTGATTGAGGAGTTTATGCTTTTAGCAAATCAGTGCGTGGCAAAATATGCCAGCTTACTAAGAGTCCCTTTTCTGTACCGGGTTCACGACCAGCCAGATAAGGAGAAAATTGAAAACTTCGCGGAATTCATCTCCACCTTAGGTTATAAGTTCCCGGTTGAAAAAAAAGAGGGAACAATGAGTCCAAAGAGGATTCAGAGATTTCTGAAATCGGCTGAGGGAACCCCACAGGAGGAGTTGATAAATGAGCTCCTTTTGAGGTCTTTGAAAAAAGCCTGTTACCAGCCTGAGAACATCGGTCATTTTGGTTTAGCCTTTTCCCATTATACCCATTTCACCTCCCCGATCCGAAGGTATCCGGACCTTTTGATTCACCGACTTCTAAAGGAACTTGAAGAAACAAAAAACTATATCCCAGAGAGAAGAGCTTATCTTCAGGAAAAACTGCCTTTTATCGGGAAGTTCACCTCAGACCGGGAAAGGTTAGCGGATGAAGTTGAGCAGGAATCTATCAAACTCAAACAGATAGAGTACCTGAAGGACAGATTAGGAGAGCATTTCAGCGGAATTATCTCTGGAATCCTGCCCTTCGGGTTTTTCGTAAGGCTGGATGACCTCCTGGCAGAAGGCCTGGTCCGCCTGAGTTCGATGGAGGATGACTATTACAGGTATGATGAGAAGAATAAAAGGTTAGTAGGCAGACATTCCAGAAAGATTTATAATTTAGGTGAGCGGGTTAAAGTTCAGTTAATAAGAGTGAACAAAGAGGAAAGGGAGATAGATTTTAACCTTATATCTGAAACAGGGGCTGGTAAGCTAAAGAAGAGAAAAAGAAGATCTCCGCATTGAACAAAATATAAAAAAGATTGCCAAAAAGACTCCTTCCTGTTATTTTCTTAATGTTTTATGGTTCAAAATCATAGAATTCTCAGCATAAGCAAATCCAGCGAGTTTCACCAGGACATTAGAAAGATCCTGCCAGATTTTGAGATAGTTTCAGCCCTTGACAGCACCGAAGGGCTGAAAAAACTCAAGGAAGAACCCCCGGAGATTGTGATTCTGGACTCTCGCATAGAGGACTACCCCTGCGAGAGCCTGATAAAGAAGATTGCAAACAAAAATCCGAGATCAGATCTCCTGGTGGCTTCAGAGGAAATACCAGAACAGGGAGAGATTTTCTTAGGATGCGGGGCAGATGACCTTCTTCAACTACCTCTGGCACCTGAGGAGGTCAGGATAAAGGTTAAGAAACTTCTCAAGGAAAAAGAATTCCTGGAATCCTGCGGCCTGGTGGGGAAATCAGAGGAATTAAAAAAGATCGCGGAGGCGATTCTGCAGGTTGCCCCGACCAACATCACCGTGTCTATCACGGGAGAAAGTGGAACCGGCAAAGAATTAGTGGCTCGGGCAATTCACAACAATAGCCCCAGAAAAGCTGGTCCTTTTGTGGCTGCTAATTGCGGGGCATTGGCTGAAGGGGTTTTGGAAAGCGAGCTTTTCGGACATGAGAAGGGATCCTTCACCGGAGCAATAAGTCGGAGAGAGGGATTTTTCGAAAGAGCGGATAAGGGAACCATCTTTTTGGATGAGATAGCCGAGATCAAGCCTGCCATACAGGTTAAGCTTTTGAGGATTCTGGAGGAAAAAACTTTCTTGAGGGTAGGAGGGGTTAAAGACGTCAAAGTGGATGCCAGGGTCATTGCTGCCACTAATAAGGATTTAGAAAGGGAAGTAGAGATGGGAAGTTTTCGCAGCGATCTCTATTTCAGATTAAGCGTGGTGAAAATCGACATCCCGCCTTTGAGGGAAAGGACCAGGGATATCCCCATACTGGTCTATGATTTCATCCAGAAGCTGAACCAGGAAAGCCCTAAGAAAATCTTAGGAGTAACAGAAGAGGCGATGGAGCTTTTGCTGAAATATCACTGGCCCGGAAATGTCCGGGAATTGAGGAACTTGTTAGAGAGCAGTTTGGTTTTTTCTGCAGACCGCTACATTGAAGCCCAGGATGTGTTAAGATATATCGATAAGCAGGTGCAAATCGAAAGGCATCTGCCCGTAATTACGGGGAAAAGTGTGACTGTGGCCGAGCATGAGCTAATCTACCAGGCTCTCTTAGGCTTGAGAAAGGAGATTTCTGCCTTGCGGAAGGAATTCTTAGAGGAAAGAAGCTCGGAGCCTAAAAAAGAATCCAAAAGTGTTGAGGTCAAACCTCAGATGAGCCTGGAGGAGATGGAAAAGGAGCTTATCGATAAAACCCTTAAAATGGTGGGCGGCAACCGGAAAAAAGCTGCTAAGATTTTAGGAATCGGAGAACGGACCTTATATAGAAAGATCGACCAGTACGGGCTGAGAGAGCCTTAGGATCTTCAGAAAGATGGTTTCATCCTATTAAAACCCTTTTCCCGAATGACAAAATTTGCAATCTATCTTTTCATACTTCTCTTAGTCCCCTTTTCACTTACATTTTCTCAGTCTATCTCATCCCAGCTCTATGAAAATGAGGAGGATCTAGAGGAGGGTCTTCTATCAGGGGACCTAACTTATACCGAATACTTAGAGCTTTTAGACCTACTCCATGAAGGGGTAGGTTCCAGTTCTACGCAAAAAGACCGGCTGCTTTTTTTACCGGATTTCACCCAGTCCGAAATGGAGCAGTTGACAGATTCATCTGGCACCAAACTCTCCCCTGAAGGAACCGTACCTATATATTCTACAGCCGGAAGCTTTTTTCTGCCTAAGATACTAAGCCAGGCAAGAGGACGCATTTCCTTACAAAGTAGACAGAGATTTGATCAGGATTATTCCTATGATTTTGTGCTCGCCAGATTTAAAGTTAGAGAGAGATTCCTTTTCCAGTTTGAACTTCAAAGGGAGGGCACATCCGATCCTCAGGTAAAGAAAAGAAGCCTGGAGATTTTAAACCTTGGATATGTTAAAAGAATCATATTAGGCAGCTTTGATGAAAAGATTGGTCTGGGATTGAATATCGGTTACCATCCTTTTCTCAGGGCTGAACAGGAAGATAATCAGAGCTCTTTTCTTTATCCTATTTCAGGCAGGTTCAACGGGATTCTGATCCAATCTGATTTCGGCTTTTTTCAGCCTGAGATTATCCTCTCAAAAAATAAAAAAGGAGCTTTATCCCAGGATCTCTGGGCTTTAAATCTTTCAGCCTCATTTAAAGATTTTAATTTTGGCCTGTTGAGGTCTGAGGGTAGATTAAAAAACGTATCCTCATTTTATGATAGAAACCTTAGCTTTTATCTTAAAGGTACAAAAGGCAAATTAGCCCTCTCCAGCGAATATTCCCTTCTCAACAACGGCGCCACCGGCTGGGCTTCGGTACTGGTTTTCAGGGACGAGCCGGCCCTGATGGAATTATCCGGCTGGAGCTATTCCAATAATTACGTTCACCTTTTCGGAGCAGGCCCTTCCAATCCGGATTATATTCTTTCAGAAATTGGTGAGGTTGAGTACGAATACCCTTCCAGAGAAAAAGGAGAAAAAGGGGTTATGTTGAAGTCAGCTTACAGGCTCTCTTCAAGATACTCTTTGAATTTTAGCTATAGCCAGTGGGAAGCTTCCCCCTACTCCCCTCTCAAACTCAGACAAAAGATAGGGTTAAAAATGATACTTGCAGAAAAGCTTAAAACCGGGCTGGATTATCTTTACTCCAGCTCAGACTTAGAGGGAGAAGCAGGCTCTCAACACTTGATAAGTTCTACTTTTATATTTGGGCCCTTGAAAGATATTCTATTCCGTCTAATAACCCGGTACGGGAAAAAGAAATCTGCGGTGACCTTTGAAGAGAAAAGCTCATTTGAATTCCAGCTCCGCTCAGATTTTCAAAAACCTTTCCCTTTTCTTCTAACTCTCTGGGCAAGGTATAAGGATAATGACCTTTCAAAAGGAGAGGATAGTTACTGGGATTTCCGGCTGCAGGAACGTCTGTCTTTTTTCAAAAACTCTATTTTCTATGGCGAGTATTTCATAAAATTGCCCTCTGGTATTCAGGCTAAAACTCAGGGCGCAAAATTCAGATTGGAGGTTGGATTTTGACAGATAAAGTACTGAATTTCTTGATCAGGTTCTTTCTTCTCTTATGTCTTTTGATTATTGTCCTTCCTCCAGCCGCATCTGGCAGAGTTGTGCTGAATGAGATTTTAGCTAATGAGCCTGGCTCCAGGGTGAAATTGGAATGGGTCGAGCTTTTTAATCCAGACACTTCAGCAATCGATCTGGGCGGCTGGACATTCATAAGCAAAAGCGACA
Organism: Candidatus Zixiibacteriota bacterium; assembly: GCA_030692925.1. Taxonomy (GTDB): domain Bacteria; phylum Zixibacteria; class MSB-5A5; order MSB-5A5; family RBG-16-43-9; genus RBG-16-43-9. Next base: position 52,120 of record JAUYBY010000028.1, read on the forward strand.
CTACTATATTCCCTGCTGGGACATTAATTCCTGAGAAAAATTATCTAATCTTGGCTCGCAAGTTAGTTTCTGTTCCTCCCGATCCTGAAAGTTTCGAATATCACTGGGGCAATGGGAGTGGAATCTGGGGAGATTATCCTGAAGAGAGCTATCCTGCTATTGAGGTTAAGCTCTCCCTGAACAACAGCTCAGGGACTGTTACTTTTATCGATCCGCAACAAAATAGCTCCAGCTTTTCCTGGAACAAAGATGCCGGAGACGGGGTTTCCTGGGAAAGGATTTCGCCTTCAGGGGAAGATAGCATCTCCAACTGGGGTTTCTGCATTTTTTCTAAAGGAAGCACCCCTGGAAAAGTGAACTCTGTAACTCCAGCTGATAATGACCTTTCAATCTCACCTCAAAACCTGTCTATAGAACCACAATCTCCTGAGGAGAACGATTTTTTTAGACTAAAGGTTAAGGTGACAAACACAGGTATCTCGATTTCAAAGGAGAACCTGCTCTACTTTTTCTGTGATTATGATTTGGATGGAGTTCTGGAAGGAAACGAAAGCTTGGGTTCCCCTGAATACATTCCTCTGATACCTGTGAATCAGGACTTTATCATTTCAAAGGAGCTTTCTTTCTCGAAGGGGGTTTACAGGTTATATGTACAGATAGGCGAAGATGAAAAGGAGTATAACAATCAGGCTTTTATCAATATCCGGGTAGGACAGACACTTCCCGAAATAGTCATTAACGAATTCCTCTGCTCACCTGGTGATAACCAGCCTGAATGGATAGAGCTTTACAACCGGACAGCTACTCCGGTCAATCTCAGAAGCTGGCACTTGGGAGATTCGACAGGTCAGAGTCTGATTACCAATGAAGACCTGAATCTGTTTCCTAGAGAATACTTAATCTTAACTGAAAATCGCTCCTTATTTCTTTCGAGCTACCCTGAGGCGAACTGTAACGTAATAGAACCTCCAAGCTGGCATATTTTGAATAACGGAGGAGACTGGATCATCTTCCAGGATAGCCTGGGTTTTACAGTAGATGAATTGAGCTACGCCGCGGATGCGGATATAAAAGGTATTTCCCAGGAAAGAGTCAGTCCAGAAAGAGTATCCTCTGATCAGAATAACTGGTGGAGATCAGTTGATCCCAAAGGTTCCACGCCTTGCAGGAAGAATAGCTTGTTTGACTCATATTCCTTGGATCGGACAAAATTGGACATAAATCCCAATCCTTTTTCTCCAGATGGGGATGGATTTGAGGACCAAACAGGAATTAGCTTTGATATCCCCTTCAAATCTGAACTGACCTTGAAGATTTATGATGTCAGGGGAAGGCAGGTCAGGACCTTGATGGACAAATCTCCTCAGGTCTCAGGAGAAATTGTCTGGGATGGTAAGGATAATAATGGGAATATAGTAAGAGTTGGCATATATATTCTGTATCTCAAGACTTCCGGGTCAAGTAACCTTTCAAAAAAAACAACTATAGCAGTGGCTAAAAGGTAGTTTTTCATGCGAAGATTAATTTTTACATTCTTATTCTGCCTGATTTCTTTTGAGTTTTCTTCCGGAGCATTTGAGGAAAAACCAGGCAGTGCCAGAGGGTTAAGCCTGGCAGGGGCTACTTCTTCCCTTAGCTCGGAGTCTTCCCATCTTTTATCCAATCCTGCATCTACAGGACTTTTTTCTAAAAAGGAAATACAGCTAAGCTGGTCTAAATTGTTTGGATTGGATGAGCTTTCCCAGGGAGATCTGTATTTGACATTACCTCTAAATAAAAGATTGACCTTAGGCGCAGGATATAATATCTTTGGAAAAAATGATTACTATAAAGAGAACCTGATAATAATCGGATTCGGAATAAAAGTGTCTGAACATCTTTCTCTGGGAACAAATCTGAAATATTTTCAACTCTCTTTTCCTTCACCTTATGGCGATTTCAAAACCCTGGGATTGGATTTAGGCTCGCTTTACAAGATAGAAGAAAAAGTCCAGATCGGTTTAGCTTTGAAAAACATAAATCAGCCAGAGCTGATAAAGAATTCGGACAGAATCCCTTTCTCCTATTCGGCCGGAATCTCCCTATATCCCTATAAGCAGATTCTCCTCTCGGCAGAACTGTACAAAACTAAATCAGAGAAAGAGGAATTGAGATTCGGACAGGAGATAAAAGTTTTCCGTAACCTGGCTCTAAGATTCGGGATGAAAACATCTCCAGCCTGCTACTCTCTGGGCACTGGATTGGAATTGGAGAATTTAAGGTTCGACTATGGATATCTAAGCCATCCTGTCTTGGGCGGAAGCCATAAGGTCACGCTATCTTTTAACCTTTAGGTCAGGTTTCTTGGAGGTCTTTGAAAAATCTATCTTGCGGGGCTGGGAGCCCCGCCTACGTCCACGATAAGTAACTTTCGTAGGTCGGGCACCCTGCCCGACCATTGTAATCTTTTTTAAGAACTCTTTAAGTAAATGAACATTGAGGAGTTTTCAAATGGTCTTGAAAAGCACACTACTCTTTCTTTCCCGTCAGGAGAAACTAAAAAATTTCGTTCTGGGATTTGAGTTTGCCCAGAGGGTTTCCCGCCGGTTTGTTTCAGGCGAGACTCAGGAGCAGGCAATTCAGGCCGTTAAAGAACTGAATCAAAAAGGATTTTTGGCAACCCTCGACCGTCTCGGTGAAAATGTGACCAATCAGGAGGAAGCCATAAAAGCGGCAGATGATTATCTCCTGCTGTTAGATAAGATCAATCAGAATGGTGTTGACTCCAATGTTTCCTGCAAGCTCACTCAGATGGGACTGGATCTGGATTACGAATTCTGTTTTAATAACGTTAAGAGGATCGTCGAAAGGGCAAAAGGGTATGATAACTTCGTGCGGGTCGATATGGAGGATTCCCCTCGTACTGACAAGACCCTACAGATCTGTTTTGCTCTGCATAAAAATTACCAGAATGTCGGGGCTGTGATTCAGTCCTACCTTTACCGGAGCGAGGAGGATGTGAGAAGACTTCTGGAACAGAAGATCAGGATAAGACTATGCAAAGGGGCTTATAAGGAGCCGAAAACAGTAGCTTTCCGGAAGAAAAAAGAAGTGGACGATAATTTCGTAAAATTGATGAAGCTGATGCTGAAAAGCGGGGTCTATCATGGAATCGCCACCCATGATGACAAGATGATCCAGGCGACTATCGATTTTGCCAAAAAAGAAAATATAACTAAAGAGAGTTATGAATTTCAATTCCTTTACGGTATAAGAAGAGAGCTACAGGAGGAATTGGTCAAAAAGGGTTATAACGTCAGAATCTACGTTCCCTACGGAGACCAGTGGTATCCTTATTTTATGCGCCGGATGGCAGAAAGACCAGCCAATCTGTTCTTTGTGGCAAAAAATTTCTTCCGGAGATAATTTTTTTGGAGTGTAAACCTTCAGGTTTACCAGTCTTCTTGTCAGGTCAGGAGACCCGACAAGCACGTTAAAGTTTAAAATTGTTTTGAGAGTTTTGGAGGTTTTATGGAGATATTCGATAATATCCGGACAAATATGGAGGAACAGGAGGAAAAATATCTGGCACCTTATGCCATGAAAAGTGAAGGGACCAAAGGAAGAAAGTACCAGGAGGAGGATCATCCTTATCGCTCCTCTTTCCAGAGGGATCGAGACCGGATCATCCACTCCACTGCTTTTCGCAGGTTGGAATACAAGACCCAGGTATTTGTAAATCACGAGGGTGACCACTACCGCACCCGCTTGACCCATACTATCGAAGTTGCCCAGATCTCACGCTCTTTGTCCCGGGCTTTAAGGTTAAATGAGGATTTGACTGAAGCCATTGCTTTAGCCCACGACCTGGGCCATACCCCTTTTGGACATTCAGGGGAGGAGACTTTAAATGAGATTATGAAATCATATGGCGGATTTGAACATAACCGTCAGTCTCTGAGAGTGGTCGACCTGCTGGAGGAAAGGTATCCTGAATTCCCGGGTCTAAATTTGACCTATGAGGTGCGCGAGGGAATCATAAAACATGAGACCATTTATGATAAACCGGCCCCGGCTGAGTTCAATCCGAAATTCTGCCCCACGCTCGAATGCCAGGTGGTCAATTTAGCTGATGAGATCGCCTACTCAGCTCACGATATCGATGACGGGCTGCGTTCACAGGTTTTGTCTGAGGAGGAGCTGAGCGAGGTCGATCTGTGGAGAATGACCATAGAGCAGATCGAGAAAAAATATAAGAATTTGCCCTCGCATCATAAATATATCCAGGTGGTGAGGATGATCATTAACCAGGAAGTCACGGATGCTATCCAGGAGACCACCAAACGCCTGAACAAATATCAGATCAAAAGCATAGACGAAGTCCGCTCTTCAGGAGAACACATTCTGAGCTTTAGCCCGGATTTAAAAAAGCTCAACTCTCAGTTGAAGATGCTCCTTTTCAATAAAATGTATCGCCATTACCGGATGATTAGGATGGCGGACAAGGCTAAGAGGATAATCACCCAGTTATTCGAAGTGTATCTGAGTAATCCGGATCAGCTTCCACCCCATACCCGAAAGAATTTCAAAGAAACCGAAAAGATGCAGGTGATCTGTGATTATATAGCCGGGATGACCGATAGGTATGCACTTCAGGAATATAAAAAGCTTTTCGATCCGTTTGAAAGGGTTTAGGCTAACAAAAACAGAAGTACCTCATCGGGTAGGGGTGCCCGCTTTACGAAACTAAATGTAATTCTTCTTAATCGTAGGCGGGGCTCCCAGCCCCGCTATTCTCCATGAAACGTCTATGTAAGAGATTGCACCAAGTATGAATCTGCTTGCATAAAAAATCTTTCCAGTGGCCTTCCTTTATCTTGAAATCATCGCCAACAACCTGTTATTGCAAATTGCAATACTCCCGATTTTTTCATCGCTTTTCATATCCCACTTGAAATCAGGGAATTATAAAATGCTTTGACCTTTGCTGGTCATCTTTTCAGCATCTCCCCTATCACCTACAACCTATGACCTATCACCTCTTAACAGGCATAGGTTTTGCAGTAGAGTAACTTTGGAAAATGGCAGAGGTCGTTAAAAGCTTTACGAAGGCTACGCCGGACGTAGTCCCCGTAGGGAGGAGATATGGAATGCTTCTTTTACGGAACGATAAGAGAACAAGAGGTAAAAGAAAGATTCAATGGAGTGCTGTCCTTCGCCATACCTGATTTAGGATTCATTTTCCGGGCGCAGTTCAAAGGGGCCCCGGCTGAATGTGAATATGCCAGCCTCTTAGCCCTTCTGGAATTTATCGAGCAGAACCCGAACCTGTTTAAGAGCAAAAGGATTGAGATTTACGGTGACAGTTTCACCGTGGTCCATCAGGTCAATATGCAGATGCATTGTACCAAAGACTTAGAGCCTTATCGCAATATGGCCCTGGGATATAAAAGGAAAATCCCTTACGTGCTGAACTGGATCCCCAAAAATGACAATCCGGCCATAATTTAAAAAAGATAGGGGTTAGGGTGAGGAAGTGTAACGTCAGGGTTTATCCCTGACGTTTTTTTGTAGGGGCGACCCCTTGGGGGCTGTTGCTTAACTCATAGAAATGGTAAATTGAGTCAGGAGTCGTTGACGTAGGGACAGCCCTTGTGGCTGTCCGCATTAGAGTTAGAACAGGGACAAGCCCTGTCCCTACAGAAAGATTTTCCTTTATTCGTTATTCGACATCCGTCATCGGTCATTATTTTCTTATTTGTCATCTTACATCCCTACGGGTCGTAAGGCATTTATCGACTGTTATTTGTCATTGTTTTAAAGAGTAAAATATTGACAGACTAAGTCTATTTTGCTAACTTGGAAAATGTGAAATATACTGAATTCATAACCCAGATCGAAAAAGGAAAGATAGTTTCACTTTATCACTTTTCCGGTGAAGAGGATTTTCTCAAACGAGAAGCTACTGAGAAACTGATCCAGCTTCTGATAGAGCCATCCCTGAAAAGCTTCAATTTAGATTTTCTCCAAGCAAGAGGAGTCAAGGCAGAGGAGATTATAAACCTGTGTGCCACCTTTCCCTTTGGCTCCAAAAAAAGAATGGTGGTAGTTTACGAGAGCCAGAAACTCCACCCTGCTCAGAAGGATGAGCTTTTAAAATACCTTCCCCATGTTCCCCAGACAACCTGCCTGGTCTTATTTTCGAATACAGTTGATAACCGCTTGAAATTCTATCAGAGTTTAAAGAAGCTCGCAGCCGAAGTTGAATTTTCTGCACTCGGCCCGGAGGAAGCATCAGACTGGATCAAGGAAAGAGTCAAAACCTACGATAAAAAAATAACCTCAGATGGGATTAATTTCCTGCAGGAAGCAGTGGGAAATACCCTGTATGAGCTGTCAAATGAGCTGGAGAAGTTATCTCTTTATGTTAAAGAACGGGAGCTGATCAATTTAAAAGATACCGAGGCAGTAGTCGGTTATACCAAAGCTGAGAACATATCTCAGTTAGCCCAGGCAATTGTCGAGAAAAACCTCAGCCAGGCTTTAAAGATCCTGAAAGACCTCTCCCTTTCCAAAGAAAGAGAAACCAGCATAAACTACAAGCTGGGGGACCATTTTCTGAAACTGTATCAGGTGAAAGCCTCCAAAGACCAAAATATATATAATCTGGCTCATGCCTTAAGGACTCGCTCTAACTTTATTATCGAATACCAGGACCAGGCAAAGAATTTTAGCCTGGAACAGTTGGAAAAAGGACTGGCACTCCTTTACCAGGCAGATTCAGACCTGAAATCAGGCAAGATGCCGGAAAAGTTTTTGCTTGAGCTTCTGGTCTATGAACTCTGTCGTTTATAAGGTTTAGGAAACTCACTTTTAAGCAGCAAATTGAATTTGGAAAAACAGGGGAATATTATTTATTCTGATTTGTATTAATAATGATGGAAGTCCGGATGGTGGAGAAAAGATTCAAAACCGGAACTGAGGAGCCTGAGGGCAAGATCATTGCCAGGGCGAAAAAGGGGGATATCTATTCCTTTGAAAGGCTGGTAGAGAAATACCAGAAGAAGATCTATTATCTGGCTTTGAGGATGACCAGATCGCATGAGGCAGCAGATGATCTGGCTCAGGAATCTTTCATCAAGGCATTTTATTCCCTTAAATCTTTTAAAGAAGGTTACAGCTTCTGTGCCTGGGTTTATAAGATCTGTATGAACCTGACCATAAATTACCTTAAAAGACAGAAATTCACCATCTCAGAAAGCCAGCTACCCCAGGGCTCCTTGGAGCTTGTAGAGGATACGGGGAAAGCCGATGCCTCAGAACAGTTAGTCAGGGATGAATTGACCAGAAAAATAGAAAGCGAGATAGATCACCTGCCAGCTGAATTCAGGGCGGTCTTTATCCTCAAAACGTATGAGGAATTAAGCTATGAGGAGATTGCTAATGCTCTGAAAATCTCAAAGGGGACCGTGATGTCCCGGCTCTTCCGGGCAAGAGCGAGACTACAGAAGAGTTTAAAAGGTTATCTATGAAAGAAGGTGGGAAAATTGAAGTGTGAGGATTTTAACAAATTCGTCTATCTTTATTTTGACGGGGAATTAGATGCGGGAAAATCAAAAGAGATGGAGGAGCATCTTTTGACCTGTCAAAACTGCGCGGCAAAACTGCAGGAGCTTAAAAAGCTTGAAGAAAGTGCTAAGAGTATAAGAATGCCAGAACTTTCCCCTGATTACTGGAAAACCTTTGCTGAAAGGGTAAGGAATGAGATTATCCTAAGAAGGAGAAAATCTATCTGGGCAAGGCTCAAATCCGGATGGGAATCTTTTTTCTTTTACTCGCCTGTAAAATTGAGAATCGCCGCCGGGATTGCCTCAGTCCTTTTGGTTTTTATTGTAGGCAAGCTCTACTGGGATTACAAAGGAAAAGAGCTGGAGAGAATCAGGTCTGAAAGGATGGAGAAAGTGCTAATCCCTCAAACCCAGCAAAAAGTTGAAGCATTAGCTCCAGCAGTCAAAGAATCGCTCCAGGTCGCAGAACAGAAGGAAGAAACCACTTTCACGGGCTCAAAAGTGTCTCCAGTTGAAGAAAAAATAGCCCAAGTCCCCACCCCTTCAGAGTCAGCGATTTCATCCATTGGAGGAAAAGGAGAAGAAAAAGCAAAACAAGCCGGTGAAGGCATCAGTTCAGAGCACAAGAAAGCTATCACGGTCACCGCAGAAAGACCAGTAATCGAGAAAGGAGTCACAGCAAATTTAAGGACTGTTACTCAAGCAGAAATGGCTATGAAGCCTCCAAGCTTACCAGAAACCATCCTTTATGTTCAGAAGTCGCCAGAAGATAAACGCATCAGGACAACAAGTGGCATTCCGGTCAGCCCGCGAATAAGCATTGGAGATAAATCACAACCGATTGAAATCTTAAGATTTTACAGGCTGGATAATAATTGGGTACATGCCTTAACCGAAAAAGATACACTGGTGGAAGCAGATACTTTAAAAAAGGTAATTTCTTGCTGGAAAGAATTTTTTGATAAGAAGCCTGTACCAGAATGGGCTCCGGAAGGTTTTTCACAGATTAAAATTGGCTATCAACTGCTTTTCCTGAAGACCAGGGACCAGTCGGCGCTTCAAGAAGGAATAGAACTCTTAGATAAATGTAAAACGTCTGTAACTGACCAGAAAATCAAAGAGGAACTCAGTCAGAAAATTGCCGAATTAGAGACTTTGAAGAAAAAATAAAATTTTCGGGAATAATTCCTTCCTTGATTTGTAGAAAAAGTAGAAAAACTTTAACCAGGAGGGAATTATGAAGAAATTAAGTTTTGCCTTAGGTCTCTTCCTCATCCTCTACTCCAAGACCTTAGCGGATGGGTTCATCGTCCCGGTTCCCCGCCATCCAGATGAGCCGCTTCCGCCTTACCTCTCGATCAAATATCATCACGTAGAAATTAAAATCGATAACCAGGTGGCTCAGACTACAGTTGACCAGGTTTTTAGAAACGATTATCCACGGGATTTAGAAGGAACCTACATATTTCCTCTGCCTGAGGATGCCTCTATTTCTAAATTTTCAATGTTCGTGGGTGGTGAAGAGCTAAAAGGTGAGATTCTGGACAGGAATAGAGCCAGAGCAATCTACGAGGAGATAGTTCGCCGTAGAAAAGACCCGGCTCTTTTGGAATATTATAATCAGGGGATGTTCAGGGCTCGGGTCTATCCCATACCTGCACACGGCGAGACCAGGATAAAATTGGGATATTCTCAGGTCTTGAAATCTGAGAACAACCTCTGCGAATACAAGTATTCTCTTTCCACTGAGAAATTCTCTCAGACTCCATTGGAAAACGTAAGAATCGAACTGGTCATCAATTCAGACATTCCGATTAAAAATATCTATTCTCCTACTCAGGATATAAAGATTGAAAGGGAGACTGACCATAGAATAAGGGTCTCCTATTTTGAGGAGAACGCCAGACCGAATAAGGATTTTGTTCTCTATTATTCCTTATCAGATAAAGACGTGGGGTTCAATCTTTTAAGTTATCAGGATAAAAAAGAGGGAAACTTCTTTATGGCTCTTTTCTCCCCCAAAATCCAGAGGGCTGATAGGTTCATCAAAAAAAGAGTAATTTTTATTCTGGATACTTCAGGCAGTATGCAGGGAAAGAAGATGGAACAAGCAAAGAATGCCTTGGTCTTCTGCTTGAACAGCCTGAATCCAGGGGACAGCTTTAATCTGATCGATTTCGATGACCAGATCAAGCCTTTCAGTGAAAGACTTCTCCCCACATCCAGGGAAAATATTAATTCCGGAATAAAATTCGTTCAGAATTGCGAAGCAGATGGAGGAACAGACATTAATTCCGCCCTTTTAGAGGGTCTGAAAAACTTAAACCCTGAAGACAAAACTTCATATATCGTATTTCTGACTGATGGCTTGCCCACTGTAGGACTAACTGACATCAAGAGGATACTTGAGAACGTGAAGGGAAAAAACATCTCCAACCGGATTTTCGTCTTCGGAGTGGGCTTTGATGTGAACACTCATTTTCTGGACAGACTGGCTCAGGAAAATCATGCTACTTCCGATTATGTGACTCCGGATGAGGACATTGAAGTCAAAGTATCCAATTTCTTTAAGAAGATCTCTAATCCGATATTATCCGACTTAAGCCTGAAGTTCCCAGGTATCAAAACCTTTGAAATCTATCCCAAAGAACTGCCTGATCTTTTCAGCGGCTCGCAGATACTCATTTTAGGAAAATATGAAGGAGAAGGAAGCAGCTCAGCTACTCTGAGCGGATATAGTGGTGAAGAAAAGCAGACCTATTCCTATCGAGTAAATTTTTCACCCGAGGGAAAAAACAGTTTCATCCCCCGTCTCTGGGCTACAAGAAGGATCGGATATTTAGTTGATCAGATGAGACTTTATGGCCAAAGCACAGAATTAATCGACGAAATTGTCCGTCTCTCCAAGAGATATGGTATAATAACCCAATATACTTCTTTTCTTGTAGATGCAGATCACCCGATAACTGTCACAGCTGAGAGGCCAATAATCGAGAAAGGCGTAACCGCTAACCTTCGAACAGTGACTGGCTCAGGCGCAGTTTATCAATCCAAGAATTTACTTGGTCTGCAGGACGCCTTGAAAGCTCCAGAGGCGTTCATTGACCCTTCAGGTAAAGAGAAGAAAATATCCGGCATAGTCCAGGCAGGGAACAAGACCTTCTTCAAAGAAGGAAACTTCTGGGTGGATAGTCAATATGACAGCACTCTTAAGATTATAAAAATTCAAAGATTCAGCCCGGCCTATTTCGAGTTAGCAAAAAGGTTCCCGGAATTTGAGAAGTATCTTGCCTTAGGTGATAGGGTCATCTTTGTACATCAGAATAAAATGGTTGAGATCTCAGACCAGGGTGAGGAAAAGATCGAGGCCCTCAACCAACTACATTAAGGCTACGGGGCGAGGAAAACTCGCCCCTGCCCTAAAATCAACCCCGCCTCGCTTATTGCTCAGCATTTTTTCCTCTTTTCTTCCTTGAACCCTTGACCCCTTAATCCTCGAGCCCTTATTCTTAAATATCTATTGACAAAGCCTATATTTTGATTTTTATTTTCCTCAAAGGAGATTCCAATAGTTTTCAGGTGGAAAGATGAAATGGCAGGTATTACTTGTAATCCTCATGTTTCTTGTGTTTAGCTGCGGGAAAACTGAGGAAAAGGACTCTTCTATGGAGAATAATGCTCAGCCAGATTCCCTGAGGATGCAGGAGAAAAGGGACTGGATGGTAAAAGCCCAGATTGAAAGCCGGGGGGTCAAAGACTCTATGGTTTTAAAAGCCATGAGAAAAGTCCCCAGACATCTTTTCGTCCCTAAGAGCTATCAGGAAGAAGCATATGCAGATGAGCCTTTGCCTATCGGAGAGGGGCAGACTATTTCCCAGCCTTACATAGTTGCCCTGATGACCGAGCTTTTAGGCTTAAAAGGAGGAGAAAAGGTTTTGGAAATAGGAACCGGCTCTGGTTATCAGGCAGCTATCTTGGCTGAAATCGCTAAAGAGGTTTACAGTATTGAGATTATCTGCCCCCTGGCTGAAAGGGCTGAAAGCAGTTTGAAGGAATTAGGATACAAGAATGTCACAGTCAAGTGCGGGGATGGTTACCAGGGATGGAAAGAACATTCCCCATTTGACGGGATAATCGTAACTGCCGCTCCTGATCATATCCCTCAGCCCTTAGTCGACCAGTTGAAGATTGGAGGAAGATTGGTTATCCCGGTGGGAGAACTTTTTCAGGAGCTTATCCTGGTTACCAAAACTGAAAAAGGTATTAAAAAGGAAAACGTCATCCCGGTCCGGTTTGTGCCTATGACCGGGGAGGCAGAAAAGAAATGAAACCGAAGAGCTGACAGGTTCGTATTAGGAAGAAAAAAGAGGTAAAGATGGACAGAAAACTTTATCGTTCCACAAAAAATTCGATGATCGCCGGGGTTTGCGGAGGTATAGGAGAATATCTGAATGTCGATCCGACCATAGTCCGCTTGTTTGCAGTCCTCTTGATCTTCGCTGAAGGGATAGGGATAATCCTTTATCTTATCGCCTGGATAATCATGCCCCGGGCAGAGGTAGTTGAGGGTGAGACCGTGAGCCAGAAAGAGTCTGCGTCAAGAAAATATTTACCAGGCTTAATTCTGATCGGGGTAGGCATCCTGTTTTTGCTTAATAATTTAATCCCCTGGTTCCACTTTCATTTCATCTGGCCGGTGATCCTTATAATCCTTGGGCTTTTTCTTTTAATCCGGGCTTAAATTTAGAACCAGTTTAACAGGAGGAAATATGACAGTTTCCAGAATAAGGAATGGGGTCATCTTGCTTTCAGTCGGCATAGTTTTACTTTTGAACAACCTGGATTACGTGGACTGGTCAGTCTGGGTTTCCATTTTATCTCTATGGCCGGTTCTGCTAATTGCCATCGGCATAGAGAAGATCTTTGCCAAAACCTCTTTGAACTTCTTAGCATACCTTTCACCAATTTTACTCCTCATTGCGATTCTGGGTCCAGCTTATTACTATTATCACCACGAGACAGACAACGTTACCTACGATGGTAAGATCTTTCGCTGGGAGAAGGAAATGTCCCCTCCTGTCAAAAGAGGATTCGCGACCTTCGATTTCAAGGCTGGCACCCTGAAAACCAACGCCAGTCAGGATAAGCTGGTTCTGGCCGAGTTGGATTACTGGAGAAAAGAGCCTCTTTGTCTTTACAACTACTCTGATAAGGATAGCATCGTCAGGCTGGAGATAAAGGACCGGGACCATTTCTGGAGAGGCTGGTTTAAGCCCGGGATCAAGAACAGGCACCAATGGGACGTCTTTCTTTCTGATAAAATCCCCTGGGAATTAGCTATCGAGAATGCGGTTATGAGCGGAAACCTTGACTTCTCCGCACTTACCGTGGAGAATCTGTCGGTGGATTCCGATGCCAGTACTCTTAAGATAAAATTAGGGAATAAAGCAAAGAATTTAAAAGCCAGGATAGACTCAGACGCTTCCACCCTTGAGCTTCTCCTGCCTAAAGATGCGGGTCTGAAAATAGAAAACCGTTCTTCCTTAAGCTCCACCAATTTTAAGGATATTTCCATCAACCACGAAAAGAAAAGGTACTGGACCTCCAACTATGATTCTGCCCCTTCAAAGATAGAGATACTTCTTCACGGAGGCATCTCTACACTCAAGGTAGTAGGCTATTAAATCCAAAACATATGCTAAAATCACTTAAATCATTTCGGACACTTGTTGTTTTTCTCGTAATATCTTCTTTTTTATTTTCTTTGAATTGCACTAAGGAAAAGCCAGATGCTTTTTCCAGAGTGCTGAAGGAGAAAAAGCTGCTGGTGGGAACAGATGCTACATATCCTCCTTTCGAGTCTAAGGACGAGACTGGTAAACTGGTGGGGTACGATATAGACCTGATGGATGAAATCTGCGATAAGTTAGGGGCTAAGTGTGAATATGTCGTGGTCCCTTTTGACGGTATAATTTCCGGCTTAAACAATGAAAAATATGATGCCATCATCTCCTCTTTCACCATCACTCCTGAAAGAGAAACGATAATTGGTTTTTCCAAGCCCTATTATCAGGCAAGCCAGTCGATAGCAGTAAAACTTGATCGGCAGGGCATCAATTCTCTGACCGACCTTAAGGGTAAGAAAATTGGCGTGCAGTTAGGTACTACCGGCGAGCTTTTAGCTAAGAAGGTCGATGGAGCAGAAGTTGTCTCCTTCGACAATATCGGTGCGGCTTTTATTGATCTGGAAAACGGAAAATTAGATGCTATAATCAACGACAAACCCACCTCCCAGCGAATCATCGCTCTGCGTGGAAATGCAAAGATAGCAGGAACAGACCTCTCCTCAGAGAATTACGGAATTGCAGTGAGAAAAGGGGAGAAAAGGTTACTGGATGCCATCAACAACGCCCTCACCTCCTTAGAGCTTTCCGGCAAATTAGAGGACCTGAATAAAAAGTGGTTCTCCGTCCAGACCAGGATACAGTAAATTAAAAATCGGAGTGCATTAGCTTGCTGATGCAATAGAAGGTAGAGGAACGGCGCACCGTGCCCCTACGGTTTGAGGACTTGATTCATCAAGCCCAAATATTTTTGTCCCGGAAAACGGATCCGTAGGATAGGGGAGTATTGCAATACACCCCTATGTTACTTTCTACGTCGGGTCGGGGGACCCGACATCACATTTATAGAAAGAAAATCGGAACGAATTAGCCTGATAAAGCAAGAGCAAGCTCTTGCACTCCAGAGAAACCCCAATATTCCCCTTGACTTCTCTTTCCCATTCCTTAAATTTTCGCTAAAATTGGGTATTTTGATATGTTCCTAAGAGAAATAATCAACTGGATTTCATTTCAGCTTCATATCCTGAAAAATGTCCTTATTTTCCTTGCCCCAGCAATACCGATGACCATCAAGCTAACCTTAGTGGCTTTTGCTTTAGCTTTGATTTTAGGACTCCTGATAGGCTTAGCCAGATTATCGCAGAGAGGCTTGATAAAAGTTTTTTCCAAAATCTATGTGGATGTGTTGAGAGGGATCCCGCTTTTAGTGCAGATTTTCTTCATCTATTTCGGCCTGGGCAAAATCCTGAATTTAGATCGGTTTTTAGCTGGGGTTATCGCCATTGCAGTATGTTATTCCGCCTATTTAGCGGAGATAATAAGAGCTGGCATCCAGGCAATTCACAAGGGTCAGTACCAGGCAGCCCTATCTTTGGGAATGACCCCTTATCAGACTATGAGGTATGTGATTCTGCCGCAGTCCTTAAGGATTATAGTCCCACCTGTGGCAAACGAGTTCATAGCATCTTTGAAAGATAGCTCCTTAGTTTCTATTATTGGATTGAGAGAGCTGACCCGTGCAGGCAGGGAATATTACTCCCAGTATTTTGTAGATTTCCAGACCTGGCTTGTGGTCGGCATAATTTATTTGATAATGACCTTAAGCTTATCTAGATTGGTTGCTTATCTGGAGAAAAAATACAGAGTGCATGGTTTTGGAATACCCCACTGAGTTGTGCATAATTCGCGTAGGGGCGGAGCTAAACTCCGCCCCTACGCGCTGAAGCCTTACACTCCGATCGCAGCAAATTATGATTATTCAGACCAGAGAAATCAGCAAAAGATTCGGCGAAATCATTGCCCTGGACGGGGTCAATTTTGAGATTGAAGCAGGTGAGGTTGTGGTGATAATCGGGCCCTCAGGTTCTGGCAAAAGCACCCTGCTTCGCTGCCTGAATGGTTTGGAGAAAACAGATTCAGGTGAAATCATAATCGATGGGATAAAATTAGACAAGGATAAGAGTAGTATCCACAAGGTCAGAGAAGAGCTGGGGATGGTCTTTCAGGAATTCAACCTTTTCCCTCATCTTTCGGTCTTAGGAAATCTTTGTTTAGCCCAGGAGGCCGTGCGTAAAAGGAGCAAGCCGGATGCCGAGAAAATCTCTCTGGAGCTTTTAAAAAAAGTGGGGCTTTTAGACAAAAAAGATTCCTTTCCTAATCAGCTTTCAGGCGGGCAACAGCAGAGAGTAGCCATTGCCCGAGCCTTGGCTATGAATCCCAGGATAATGCTATTCGATGAGCCGACCTCAGCTTTAGACCCTGAGATGATAGGCGAGGTCTTGGAAGTCATGAAGACTTTGGCAAAAGAAGGGATGACCATGCTGGTGGTAACCCACGAGATCGGATTTGCACGGGAAGTAGCTAAAAGGATAATCTTTATGGACCAGGGCAAAATCATCGAAGAAGGAAAAACAGAAGATATCCTGAACTCCCCCCAAAACCCTCGCACCATAGCATTTTTGAGTAAAGTTTTGAAATAGAAATTTGTTGGGGTGTATTATTACTACAATACGTCCCTACTCCAATCTTACCGAAAGAGAGACAGACTGAAAGTCTGTCCTACCTATCCCCTTAAAACTAAGAGCCCCTTTAGGGGGCTCTTTTAGAAGAATAGAAGGAGTGAATAGGATGCTTACTGCAAATCTTCGGGTAGAGGCGCTTCATCCGGTAAAGGTTGAAATTCTTCCATAGGCGGTGCTGGCTCGACCTCATCAAATAGAGGGGCAAGCTCCTCTTCTAATAAAACTAATTCCGGCTCTGCAGGTAGCTCTTCAGGAGCAATAGACAGTTCCACTTCCTCCTGTTGAGGTAAGACTGGCGCTGGTTCTTCAGAAAGAGGTCCCGGTCCCGTCCTTTGACTTTGAAATCTCTGTAATCTCCCCTCGTTCAGCCGTATCCTTTTTTCTATTACCCTTCTACTTAACATGCGATGCAGTCTTCTTTCCCTTATACCCTGCAGCTGCTCTTTGGTCAGAACATCCCTTAATGTCATCAGCCGGTCGACTTTAGCCTTCTCCAGCTTGGTCCTCAAAGCTCCGATCTCATCTAATTTCCTATTTATTTTGGCTTTGTCCAGCTTTTCCTGAGTCATCAGCTCCCTTAGTTCCAGGTTGGCAATTCCAAGGTCGGACTGGAGACGAATCTGCTCCTTCTTTCCCTCGAAGGCAATGCTCCTGATTTTTTCCTTCTGTTCTGGAGTAAGCCCCAGACCAGGCTTAGAAGGTTTCTCCCTTTCCACCATTTGAGAGAAAACTAAACCTGTGGTAAGAAACAGGAAAGCCAGCATAACGACGGAAAGTAAGGCTAGTTTCTTTGGACTCATTATCTTTTCACCTCCTTAATTTTTATTGTTCAAATCCTCTTCGTTCCCGGTACTGTCTGATTATCTCCATCATCCTTTTTTCGAATCTATCCTCAAACAGCAGAAGTTTTACCTGCTGCTCTAAGGTCAGAACCTCTTTTGTTTTTTCTCTGAACCTTTGCTGGACTTCTTCCAATTGGACCCTCTCTTTTTCTAACTGTCTCAAGATGTCTTTTATCTTGCCTTCATCCGGCTTCTCTTCTCCTAAAACTGCTTCCAGCGACTTTAAAAGGTCTTCTTTTCTTTCCCTGAAGATCTTCTGTGCTTTCTGCATCTCTCTCCAGGCAGGTAAAAATTTATCCGATTGTTCCTGGGACAAATCCAGAACCTCTAACATCTTCCACATCTTCATCGTTTCGATCTCCTCCCTTAATCTTTCCCTTTTTCCTTCTTCCGGGAAGGGGCGGGCTGGAGGTCTTTGTGCGTAAACTGCTTGAGCAGTCAATATAAAAATAAAGATAAGAAAGAACATCCCTGAGAGTTTAAGCTTTTTCACAAAATCTCCTTTTTAAATTTTGTCTTTTCCAAGTCTTTCTTCAAATTCTCCAACTGTTTTAAGTCTAATTCTCTTAAAGCCTCTTCTTTTCCACCCTTGCCCCAATTATTTTTTTCCAACTCTATCTCGGCCAGAGCTAATTTATTCCTGTCGGTATCTGAAAAAAGTTTACTGATCGAGCTTTCATTACCTGCTTCCGCATAGAAAAGCTGGTCTATTTTCTCGCCTTCAGCCGGCAGGAGGTAACTGTATGGTTCTTCACTGGATTTAAACATAACCCTTTGGTCTTCCTTAAAGAAAAAGATGCCTAATAATAAGACCAAGGCCAGACTGACGATTCCTCCAATTATTTTCAACTTTGGAATAGGAACAAGCGTTGTTCCCCAGCCTTTCTCGATTTTTGACCTGACCCCAGGGATAAAATTAATCCAGTATGCCTCATCCGGCTCATAGGCACTCTCATTTTTCAGTAATTCAAAGGTTGACCTGATCTTTTGCAACTCTTCCTGGCAGCTTGAGCAGATCTCCAGATGGCTCTGAACTAACTTCTTCTCCTCAGGGGGGAGAGAATTCTCATAATAATCTACCAGCTTGACCTGTATGTTTTTACATCTCATATTTATCGCCCATTTCTATTCAATAAAACCGGCTAAAGATTTTTTGAGCTTTTTGATTGCCTGAAAATAATTGGCTTTAATAGTGCCTTCGCTTTTGTCCAGGATTTTAGCTATCTCCGAATGGGGTAATTCCTGATAATGCCTTAAGATGAACACCGTCCTTTGCTTACTGGGCAGATTAAGCACTGCTTGATCTATAGCCTTGTCAAGCTCCTTTTGTTCAAGGTCTTTAAGAGGGGAATCAGAGGACAAAACCGGTTGAGTCAAATCCTCTAAGAGGATAAAAGACCTGAACCTATCTCTTTGAGTAAAATTCAGACACAGGTTCACAGCTATCCGATAAAGCCAGGTTGAAAAGCTTGCTTCCTCTCTGAAATCTTTTAAGGAATGATACGCCTTCACAAAAGCCTCCTGGGCTAAATCCATAGCATCCTCTCTGTTGCGAACCATTTTCAAGACCAGATTGAAAATCCTTTGCTTGTACAGGTTGACCAGCTCGTTATAAGCCTTTTCCTCTCCGTGCTTAAACCTCCGAACTAACTCCCTGACGATCTCCTCGTTCATCTTCTGGTTTTCTATTTTGTTTGACACTGTCAAAGCCTGAAAGTTTAATCAAAAATTAAAGGGCAAACCGGAGTTTACCCTTTCTCGCTTTTTCCTACCACCTGTACCTATTCCTACAACCTATGACCTATTACCTATCACCTTTTCTTCAGTCCTTCTTGCTCTTTATCAATACCTTAGAGTAAAATGGAAGATTATCCAGAACCTTACCTGTCCCGCGCGCCACACAGGTCAGGGGGTCATCTGCTACGATCACCGCCAGATTGGTCTCATGCCTTAATCTTTTATCCAACCCTTTAAGCAAAGCCCCGCCCCCGGTAACGATTATCCCCCGGTCCAAAATATCTGAGGCTAACTCCGGCGGGGTCTGTTCTAACGCTTGTCTTACTGCCTCGACTATAGATTCCACCGGCTCGCTTAAAGCCTCCCTTATCTGAACTGAGCTGATCTTTATGGTCTTGGGAATCCCGGCAATCAGGTCTCTTCCCTTTATCTCCATCACCTCTTCGGTTTCCAGGGGGAAGGCTGAGCCGATTTTGATCTTGATCTCCTCAGCAGTCCTCTCTCCTATCAAAAGGTTGTAATTCTTCTTGAGATAGAGGATTATAGCCTCATCCATCTCATCCCCGCCAATCCGGATGGAGACATTGTTGACTATCCCGTTCAAAGCGATAACCGCAATCTCAGAGGTTCCTCCACCTATGTCGATGACCATGCTTCCGGTAGGCTGGTCCACTGGCAATCCCACCCCGATAGCAGCTGCCATAGGCTCCTGGATTAAAAAAACTTCTCTGGCACCAGCGTTTTCAGCTGAATCTCTTACTGCCCTTTTCTCCACCTCTGTAATTCCTGAGGGGACCGAGATGACGATTCTGGGTTTCATCAGGTAACGGTGTCTGACCACCCTTTTGATAAAATCTGATAAAAGCTTTTCCGTGGTCTCGAAATCAGCAATCACCCCATCTTTTAAAGGTCTTATTGCTACTATCCCTCCCGGGGTCCGGCCTATCATCTCCTTGGCAGCAGTTCCCACTGCTAAGACTTTTTTAGAAGATACCTCTAACGCAACCACAGAAGGTTCATTCAGTACAATTCCCTCCCCCTTGACAAAGACCAGAGTATTAGCTGTGCCTAAGTCTATTCCAATATCGTTAGATATGAAATCAAAAAAACCCATTCCTCCTCCTAAAGGGAAATTTTCTAATTTGACTCCTGTTTACCAGCCGCATCCACCTGAGGTAGCTTATCGGCTTTTTCTTCTCCTAAATATATATATCGGTGAATTAAAGGAACCCAATCGCTCCATTTTTTCCCGGTTTTCCCCTGCAGGGTCTCCCTTTTGATTATCTCGGTGAATGCTCCAGCTTTGGCATCCATTTCATCTGCATAATAAAGGATAATAGCTTCCAGGGTTTGAGGTACAACCGGTGAGGCAAACTCCAATTGACCCTGATGTGACAGTATCAGATGCCTGAGCTGTAAAGCTAACTCCTCCGGAAAATCTTCAACTTTTTTTATCTTTTGCCTGACAATCTCATCCCCGGATATAATATGTCCCAAAAGCCTGCCTTCATCTGTGAAATCTATAAAACCAGTTATGGAATAAGTATATATCTTCCCAATATCATGAAGCAATGCGCCAGTAATAAGTAAATCCCTGTCAACCAATTCATACAAATCCGCTGCCTTTTCGCAGAACTCCACTACTTTTAAAGTATGCTCTAAAAGCCCGCCTAAATAGGAATGATGCCAGAGCTTGGCTGCGGGTGCGATTCTGAGTTTCCGGGTCAATTTCTCATCTTCTAAAATCACGCTCAGAAGTTTCTTTAGATGCTGGTTCTTTATCTTCTCAGTTTTTTTTAGGAAATTGTCAAAGAGCAACCCCAGGTCAATCTCCGATCTGGGCAAAAAATCTGTGGGATCAGCTTCGCCCTCTTTAACCTTTCTAATCTTCTCAACTTTTATCTCTAAGCCCTCGCGATAGGTAACGGTCATCCCTTTGACTTTAACTATGTCCCCCATCTCAGCCTCAGCATATGATTCGTCAACGTTCTCGAATAAAACCGCATCGATCCTGCCTGTGGAATCCCCTAATTCTAACTTTAGGTATTTCTGCCCGTTAAACGGTTTGATCTCCTTCTTTCTGAGTACAAAAAAGTCGGTAACCTCGGTGCCGGGCTTCAGGTCTTTTATCCAGATATTTTTCATCGGTCAAAATTTTGGTTAATAATATCGAAATAGCCAAACAAAAGTCAAGCACAAAATAGTTGTTAATGAAAAGGTTTCTGCTTATATTTAAAAAAATTAAGGAGCGAGTCGTAGAAAAGTCGGTAGTCGTAACCTTCAGGTTGCGAAAAATATGAGGGTACAGACTAAAGTCAGCGGCTACCTTGTGATAATACCCGGCAGGAGTAAAAGAAAAGTAACCAATGCCCATAATTTATCGCTATATCTTAAAAGAACATATCGGACCTTTCTTTTTCGGTCTGGCGATAATCACCTTTGTCCTGATAATGGATTTTCTTCTGGAGCTGCTTAACCTCATAATTGGAAAAGGGGTGGGCTTGATGATTGTTCTTCAGGCTTTTGTTTTGAATTTATCCTGGATGTTAGCCCTGTCTATTCCTATGGCAGTCTTAGTCTCCACCCTGATGGCTTTTGGAAGGCTTTCCCAGGACAACGAGATCACCGCATTGAAGGCTTCAGGGGTAAGCCTTTATCGTATCGTCTTCTCCCCTCTTCTTTTCTCTTTGATCTTGACTTTGGGCTTAATCTATTTCAACGATAAAATTCTGCCTGAAGCTAATCATAAGGCTCGCATACTTATGTCTGAGCTTCATCAGATAAAGCCAACTTTGATCCTGAAAGAAAATAGGTTCATAGATGAGATCCCGGGCTATCATATCCTGATTAAGAAGATTACCCCCAGAAGCAACGAGATCTCAGATATAACCATCTATGAAAAGGTAGAAGGACCATTTCCCAGGACCATTCTCGCCCAGAAGGGAAAAATTGAGTTCTCTCAGGATAGAAGCACCTTGATTTTAAACTTAGAAAAAGGTGAAGTACATGAGGCAGATCAGAACGAGCCAGGGAGGTATCGCCGCATAAGTTTCGAAAAACAGACCATCTACATCCCGAACGTTGAGGGAAAGTTTATCCAGGCAGGCTCGGACTACCGAACAGATCGAGAAATGAACATACGGATGATGTCAGACCAGGTCAGGAATATCCAGAACAGCATGAGCTCAGAACTGAATAATCTGAATAAGCTGGCAGAGGATAAAATATCCGAGGTCTTTGGCAGAAAAACCGTTCCGTCTTCAGGACAGACCTCCACCAGTGATCAAAAGATTTTGTCCGACCTTTTTTACAGAAACCAGAGCTTTTTTTATCAGCTTCAGATGGAAACCCAGAACCTTTACTCACAAGAAAAGGATCAAAACTCATACCTGGTTGAAATACACAAGAAATACTCTATCCCCTTTGCCTGTTTAGTTTTTATTTTGATAGGCGCGCCTTTAGGAGTTATGGCCCGGAGGGGTAATATGGCAGTAGGGTTAGGTCTATCCTTAGCTTTTTTCGTATTATACTGGGCTTTCCTCATCGGGGGAGAGGAGTTGGCAGACCGGCTTTATATTTCACCTTTCTGGGCAATGTGGTCCGCCAATATCCTCTTAGCCTTAGCCGGAGGTTACATTTTGGTAAGGTCAACTAAAGAGATGACCTTTATCTCCTGGAAATGGGCTGAGAGATTTATCCCGAAAAAGTTTAGAAAAGTTCTTTTCGGGACTGACCTCTAAAAGGGTTTTACTTGAAAGACTCTGAGAAAAAGCTTCTTGAAGAAAACCTGGAGTGTAAACCTTGAGGTTTACCATCGATAAAGCTAAAGTCTCAAGACCTTGAGGCTTTATACTCCAACAATCTGTAAATAAACCTTGATTATGCAGATTTTAGATAGATATCTATTAAAACAATTCCTCTATGTCCTTTTTTTCGCCCTCCTGTCTTTCTGGATAATTTTCTTGATAGTGGACGTTGTGGAGCACATAGATACTTTCATTGACCGGCATGCCAGTTTAAGTGCAGTAATAAAATATTATATTTTCTATTCACCCTACATACTTGTTCTGGTTTTGCCGATTGCCATGCTTTTGTCCTCCCTTTTTTCTCTGGGACTCCTCTCCAGGCAGAACGAGCTTTTAGCTTTGAAATCCTCAGGCATAAGCCTATACCGAATCCTCTTCCCGCTTCTTGGATTAGCCCTGGTCATAAGTTTTCTGGTGATGATGGCTGGGAATTATCTGATCCCTTACACCAACCGGCTCAGTCTGAAAATCCATTCCAGCGAGATAGAGAAAAAAGCCAATGTTGGTGAGACCATGTACAATGACGTTTACCTGCAGACCGAAAACCAGCAGGTTTTGTATCTCAACCATTACAATATCCAGACTAGAACAGGCGAAGGGGTATTATTTCAGACTTTCAAGGATGGCCAGATGAAAGAGGAGATCCGTGCAGACAAAATCGTCTGGGGAGGAAACGGCTGGATATTCTTAAAGGGAATCCAGCGGATCTTCTCTGATTTCTCTTTATCTCCTGAAAAATATATGCCTTTCGAACGGACCCTGAGGCTTGACCTGAAACTCAAACCTGAGGCGTTGACCAAAGAGCAGAAATTGCCTGAGGAGATGAGCTACCAGGAGCTGAAAAGCTATGTCCTGCTCAAACAGAAGACCGGGCAGGATGTCGCCGCAGAAAAAACCGATCTTTACTTAAAAATCTCTTTCCCTTTAGCCAATCTGGTAATAGTCCTTTTCGGATGTACCCTGGCAACCAGCCCCAGAAGATCAGGCCTGGCTTTGAGCTTTGCCATCAGCCTGGCGATATGTTTTGTCTATTATACTTTTTTAAAGATCGGACAGTCCTTTGGCTACTCCCACAAATTTTCACCTCTTTTAGCCGCCTGGATTTCGAATCTGGTATTCGGAGTCGTAGGATTAGTCCTTTTGTTCAAAGCAAAAAAGTAGAGACGCATAGCTGTGCATTTCTACAAAAACCTCACAGCTGATTATTTTGATTAAGCTGATAAATCCGCTTTAAAATCTGTTTAATCTAACTAATCAGCTGTGAATTCCGCTGGTATCCCCATCTTGCCCCTAAGGTGGGTCGATTAAATGTAGAGGAAGGCCGTCAAGGTCTTGAGACTTCAGCCTTCCATTTTTAAAATATGGAGGTCTAATCCCGCCAAAGGCGGGACCGCTACATTCTTTTCCTGCCCACGAAGAACGGATTTCCAAAAAAAGAGACACATGCAATGTGTCTCTACAAAAACCTCACATCCAATTTACCGGATTAAGCTGATAACTCAGCTTTGAAAATCCGTTTAATCTATCTAATCTGCTGTGAATTCCATTACCTATTTCAACAACACCAACTTCTTCGCCTCAGAAAAATCCTTAACTTTCAATTGATAAAAATAAATCCCTGAAGCAACCTCATTCCCCTTATCGTCCTTCCCATCCCAGACAACTGACTTATAGCCAGGAGTCAAATTCTCTAAAACTAAGGTTCTTATCCCTCTTCCCAGAAGATCATAAATGTTTAAACTGACCAAGCCGGAATGCGACAGGGTGAATTCTATCTTGGTGGATTGGTTAAAAGGATTGGGATAGTTCTGGGAAAGGGTAAATTCAGAGGGCTTTTCCCTATTCCCGGTCTCATCCTTTACCTCAACAGGAGTTTGAACATACTTTATAGTAACATAGTCAAAGTTCGTCCAACTTCCCATGCTATATCCAGTAACATAGACATTGCCAGAACCATCTACGGCTATGGCATGAACATAATCGCCGGAATTTCCTGTTCCATCATAACTTCTCACCCAAGCAGTATCTCCATTAGGATAATACTTTATAGTAGTACAGTCATAGTTTATCCCATTCCAACTTTTTCCTGTAACATAAACATTACCAAACCCATCTAAGGCAATTGCAGAAGCTTCATCACCATAATTTCCTAATCCGTTATATCTTCTCATCCAGGCAGTATCTCCATTAGGATAATACTTTATAGTAGTATAGTCTGAGGCTGGACCGCCAGCAACACTATATCCGGTCACATAGACATTGCCAGAAAAATCTACAGCTATGTCATAAGCGACATCATAGCTGTTTCCAGTACCATTATATTTTCTCACCCAGGCAGTATCTCCGTTAGGATAATATTTTATGGTAGTATAGTCCATGGATGTTCCACTACCGTGACTTGCTCCTGTCACATAGACATTGTTAGAACTATCTACGGCTATAGCATAAGGCCAATCAGAGTAGTTTTCCGTTCCGTTATATCTTCTCACCCACGCAGTGTCTCCGTTAGCATAATATTTTATGGTGACATAGTCATCGTTTGTTTCGTTACAGTAACTGTACCCTGTCACACAGACATTGCCAGAACCATCTATAGCTATGGCAGTAGCCTCATCAAGGTTGTTCCCCAGTCCATTATATCTTCTCACCCAAGCAATATCTCCATTAGGATAATATTTTATAGTGGCATAGTCAAAAGATGTTCCGTTGCCCATACTGCCTCCGGTCACACAAACATTCCCAGACCTGTCTACGCCTATGGCATAAGCGAAATTAGCGGAGTTTGCCGGGCCAACGTATCTTCTCACCCAAGCAGTGTCTCCATTAGGATAATACTTTAGGGTGGTGTAGTCTAAGGATGGCCCCCCACCATCACTCCATCCAGTAACATAGACATTGCCAAAAGAATCTACTGCTATGTCATAAGCGACATCATAGCTGTTTCC
>JAUYBY010000044.1 GCA_030692925.1 Candidatus Zixiibacteriota bacterium
CCTTATGAACAAAAAGAAAAAGGTGCCCAAAATGAAAAAAAGCTACTACCAACTAAAACATGAAAATCCGAGAAACTGATCTGTAGGACAGGACATTTTAACTTTGCAGAAATTAGGACATTTTAATCTTGCTATAACAAACCGTCAAATTTCTCTTGACTTTGACTTCCGGAGTGGTTATGCTCTATTTCAAATAACATTTAACGGGGAGGGTCTAATGAAAAAGCTACAAATTTTTCTCCTGTGGACAATACTTTTCACAGTTTTGGTCTTCTACGCAGGAAACGGCTGCAAAAAATCAACAAGCCCAACTCCTGCACCGGGCCTGGGCTCAATAGCGATTTTTTCTACTCCTAGCGGGGCAACCATTTCTCTTGATGGATCAGCAACAGGCAAAATAACGCCTGATACCTTAAAAAATGTGTCCGCGGGCAATCACCAAATAAAACTATCCTATTCAGGATATCGGGATACGACCCTTACAGTATCGGTAGCTGCAAATGCTACTTCCACTCTCAACGCAAACCTTCCGGCCTATATTGGGACTTGGTCATTGCAGACCAGCGGAACGACAGAATTCCTCAGGGCAGTTGATTTTGTAGACGCTAACAAAGGATGGGTCGGTGGGACTAACGGCACCGTCCTACATACAACCGATGGCGGAACAACCTGGCTAAAGCCCGCCATATCCCAACTCCAAGGAAAAGAAGTGCAGGATCTTGATTTTTCGGATTCATCCAACGGGTGTATTTTGTACGGAGATTGGTCGGGCGAGATCATATACACTGTAAACGGTGGAAATACGTGGAGTTCCGCTTATATATCTAACAGGTTGTACATTAATCAGGCAAGCCACCCGCACTCAGGGGGTATAAAAGTTTTGGATCGCTATCACGCGTGGGCTTGTGGAATGTCTGATAGTGCAGGCTATTTGTTTCCGGTGGTCTATTTCAGTAGTGGTTTGGGTTATTGGGGCCGAGTATATTTAGGTAGAAGCACTCCAGCCACATACAGTGCAATTGACTTTATCGATGTCAACAACGGGTGTGTAATTAGCGGGGATTATATGGTATATGGACTGACAACAACCGATGGAGGCAACAACTGGGGAGCTGACTACCAACTGTCGTACAAAGTAGCAGTGGACTATGCAGAACTTGGAAAAATCTGGTCTATCAAGGATAAGACCTTATACGGTCCAGGCGGATTGACATACCAAGCCTCTGATTCTTTGAGGGGTCTCAGCTTTGTCAATGGGAATATCGGTTGGGCTGTGGGGGATAATGGGGGGATCTACCATACCACCAATGGCGGGATAACTTGGATAAAACAAAACAGCGGGGTGGGTATCCAATTAAATGACATTTCTTGCGTGGACGCAACACATTGTTGGGCAGTCGGCGTCGGTGGCGTGGTTATAGCATTATAGCATATAGGTAATTTAGTCTCAACGTCGCCTTCTTTAAATTTCCCACTTTGGCTAAAGTGGGAAATTTTTTGCTTGACAACCATACCTTTACAGGGTAAAATTAACCCCGAAGTGAAATAAATTTCACTTTTAAAAGTAAAAGAGAAATACTTTTTTATGAAATTGATTTACATTGCTTCCAAGTCTTCTGACTTAGCAAGATTTTTAGGGGAATCCTTGTCCTTTCAAAAGGAAATTATTTCCTAAAGGTAGCTGGGCTTAGCTTCATTTATAAATTTAGTACTTCCTCTTAACCTTCAGTTATACATAAAATTAGCTCCTAAGTTTTAAATAGCTCCTCTACAGGCACGGGATTTGCTGAAAAGCAGAATGTCGAATTATATCAAAAAAGCAGGGAGCAGGTAGCTGGGAGCTCGTAGCTTTTTGAAATACAAAAAATGGAGGTCTAAAGACCTCCGCTACAAAAATCGAGTAGCGGAAGGCTTCAGCCTTCCACACAAAAAATGGAGGTCTGAAGACCTCCGCTACAAAAATCGAGAGTTATAAAATGAATCTAACCGAGATCAAAAACCAGTTAGTGAATCTCTGGGGACAGATGAGTTTGTTAAAAAAGGTCACTTTAGGAATTTTGGTCTTAATTATTTTTTCAGGATTAATTGTTATCTATTCCCGTGCTCACAAAGTTGAATTTGTCACTCTATACAGCGGATTAGAGGCGGATGAGGCTGGCACGATTATCGAAAAATTGAAAAGCAGTAAAGTTTCTTATAAAATCTCTGAAGGAGGCAAAGTAATCTCAGTCCCTTCAGATGAGGCAGAGGAGGTTAGATTACAATTAGCCAGAGAAGGTATACCTAAATCTGGAGTTGGGTATGAAATCTTCGATAAGAAAACCTGGGGGATGACTGATTTTGTAGAAAAAATCAACTACAAGAGAGCATTAGAAGGCGAGCTTTCCAGAACGATCGGGGAGCTCAAGGAAGTTGAATCTGTTCGGGTTCATCTGGTTTTGCCTGAGGAGAGATTGTTCAAAGAGGATAAGAGTGAGCCATCTGCCTCGGTTATGCTTAAACTAAAACCGGGATTTAAGCTTTCAAGCTCTCAGGCTCTGGGGATCGCCAAGCTTATAGCTAACAGCATCGAAGGACTCTCCACCTCAAATGTGACCATAATCGATTTTAACGGGGACATATTGTTTTCAGGCGAAACTGAGGTATCACCAGAGGGGCTTTTATCCTCTCCAATTCAAGCCGGAAAAGAAACTGGAGAAGATTTAAAAAACAAGGCTTCGACTTTGTCAGGTTACAGTACTAAAACTGGAGAGAAAGAGAATTCTGTCTCAAACCCCCTATATAGATATTCCTGGATTTTGCTTCTGGTTTTAACTCCATTGCTATTCTACATTGCGTTGAGGTGGTTCAAAAGCAGAAAACCAGTCAACTCTTTTACTAATCTCAGAAAAACACAAGCGGAATTTGAGTCTGGTCTGAGGAAGAGTGAATTAGATAGTGAATCTGAGGAGATTAGAGACTCAGATACTGAGGTATATTTCGAGTTATTAAAGGATGAGACTCCTCATAATATATCCATAATTCTATCACAAATTTCAAATAGCAAAGCAGAAAATATCTTAACTCTGCTCCCTTCAGAAAAACAAACAGAGGTAGCTTTAGCCTTAAGTCGAGTAGGGGAGATATCTACTGAAGTTAAGAAAAGGGTATGGCAGGCTTTTGAATCGCTGCTAACCCCTGAGTCAAAATACACATCTTCATATCTGGAAGAAGACCAGACAGAATCAGGTAAAACTGAAGTTTTACACTCCAAATATTAATAAGATGTCAGAGATATTAACTAAATATAAACTATCGTCAGAAAAAGCCAGTCTCAGCAGGGGGAAAGCAAAGAGAAACGGCGAAAGTATCCTGAGGGTCGAGACTAAAGACAAGTCTCTGGCTCTGGATAAAATCATACAGTCCAGGGTAAATTTTTTAGAGGAGAAGATCCAGTTAGAGAAAGAACAGGCTTACAGGTCAGGGTTTGAGGACGGTAAAGAGATAATGAGGGAAGAAGAGGAGAAGGTCATTCAACTTTTTCTAAGCCTGATCGAGGAATTAAAGAATCAGAGAGAGGATTATCTCAAATCAGTAGAAAAAGAGATGGTAGGACTGTCTCTGGAGATTGCGTCCAAAGTAATTCAGCAGAAAATTGAGCAGGATGAGAAAGTCATTTTGAAAAACCTCAAACATGCTTTAAAACACCTATTAGATAAAGGAAGAATAATAATCAGGCTAAATCCCGCAGATCTGGAAATAGTAAGCAAGCATTCTAAAGAAATTAAATCAGCAGAGGGATTAAAGGAATTGATTTTAGAGGAAGATAGTAAGGTTACCAGAGGGGGCTGCTTGATTCACTCCGAATTGGGTCATATTGATGCTCAGATCGAGACCCAGTTAGAGATGATCGGGAAAGCGCTTTTAGAGATAAATTAGCTTTAAAGATTTTGATTAAAAGTCTTCAAATGAATTCAGAAAAATATCTCGAAATTTTAGACAAGGTCGACCCTTATAAGGTCAACGGCAAGGTGCAGAGGATCGTGGGGATGGTAATCGAATCCTCAGGTCCGGCTGCCTCTATCGGGGAGCTTTGTTTTATAGATAACCGGAAGAAAAAAAAG
Source organism: Candidatus Zixiibacteriota bacterium (assembly GCA_030692925.1). GTDB lineage: Bacteria > Zixibacteria > MSB-5A5 > MSB-5A5 > RBG-16-43-9 > RBG-16-43-9. Next base: position 4,104 of record JAUYBY010000044.1, read on the forward strand.
ATTTTGGCAGAAGTGGTTGGGTTCAAGGAGGACCGGATAATCCTTATGCCTTTAGGAGAGATGAGAGGCATAACTCCCGGCAGTTTTGTGGTTTCATCTGGAAAGGACTTCAGCCTAGAGGTTGGAAAAGGATTAGTTGGTAGAGTCTTGAATGGACTGGGACAGCCAATAGATGGAAAAGGAGGTTTGCAGGAATGTGAAGAAAGATCCATTCATTCTGCTCCTCCAGAACCGCTCAAACGCAAAAGGATCGTTACGCCTTTTCATACCAGGATAAAAGCGATTGACACTTTGTTGACCTGTGGACAAGGACAGAGGATGGGGATTTTTTCAGGGAGCGGAGTGGGGAAAAGCGTGCTTTTGGGGATGATTGCGAGGGATTCCTCAGCAGATGTAAACGTAATAGCCCTTATCGGGGAAAGGGGAAGGGAGGTAAGGGAATTTATCGAAAGGGACTTAAGAGAAGAAGGTTTAAGGAAAACAGTGGTAATAGCGGCTACTTCAGACCAGCCACCTCTGGTCAGGGTCAAAGCGGCTTTAGTGGCTACAACTGTAGCGGAATACTTCAGAGACTCAGGTATGAACGTGCTTCTGCTTATGGATTCTCTGACCCGCATTGCTTTGGCTCAAAGGGAAGTCAGCTTAGCAATTGGGGAGCCGCCAACTACCCGTGGATTTACCCCTTCGGTATTTTCACTTTTACCCCAGATTTTAGAAAGAGCTGGTGCTTCTGATTCCGGAAGTATTACCGGTTTTTATACTGTCTTAGTAGAAGGGGACGATTTCAATGAGCCGATTTCAGATTGCTCCAGGGCGACCTTGGATGGTCACATAATTCTCTCTCGAAAATTAGCCGGGTTGAATCATTATCCGGCAATAGATGTTCTGGACTCTGTGAGCCGGGTGATGAAGGATGTGGCATCCAGAGAACAATTAGAGCTTTCAGATAGACTCAAAAACCTGCTGGCGGCCTATAAAGAAGCTGAGGACCTGATCAATGTGGGAGCCTACTCAGCCGGCTCCAGCCCCAAGGTAGACTATGCATTATCCAAAATGGAGAAAATCAATGCATTTTTGCAGCAGAAAATTGACGAGCACTCAGATTTTGAATCCAGCATGAATCTCCTGAAGGAGATTTTTAAGGAATGAGAAAATTCAATTACAGACTTCACAGTTTAGAAGATTTCAGAAAAGAGCGCTTGAGAACTGCTCAAAAGGAGCTAAGAAAAATAAGAGATGAGTTTAAATCTGAAAAAGAGACTCTGGGTCTACTAACTAACCAGAGGGAGGATTATCGAGCCAGGCTGAAGGACAAGTCCCATGCATTTCTGGAACTCAATGAGCTTAACTGGTACAAGGAGTACCTGCATCTGTTGGAAGAAAAGATCAAGGAGAAAAAACAAGACTTAAAAAGACTCCGACAGAATCTAATCCAGCTCAAAAAACTCACTAAAAAAAGGGAAAAAGAAAAAAAGACGTTAGAAAAAAACAGACTGGCAAAATTCACCCAGTTCTTAGCCGAACTGAGGAAAGAAGAGCAAAAGGAGCTGGATGAGGTCAGCAGAGCGCTTTCTCATAAATCATTTTAAAGTGGAGATTGGTTCAAACTAACTTTAGTCAGTTTTTTAAATTTAAACCTGAGATTTTTTTAGTAAAAAGCTTAAAACTCTATGTTAATGTTAGGAAAGGAATTTTTTACCCGAAAATAGGAATTTTTTTCGGGAATAATTTATAGACTGTATTTTAATCCAGATCAAAAATGAGTTTAATCATTTGAAATGCAAAAGGATAACTGAGTAAGAACAATTTTAAAGTTGTTGGCACGAAAATTGCGAAATAACCTTTTTGAAGTAAACCGAAGTTGCAGCACACCAGGCTTGAGAAACAAATTTTCCGCATCGTTTCTCAGGCAAGAAATCGGAGAGGGGGAAAATGGCTGAGAGAATGAAATGGACCTTCATCCTCTCAGCCTGCATATTTTATGAGCCCAGAGGATAGGTCGAAAAAATGATCGACAATTCCGGATTTAAAGACGTAAAGCCTTTTGATTTCAGGCAGATCCGCAGATTACCACCCAGAATTGAAAAGAAGCTGGAGGAGGTGAATTACCGATTTGCTCAAAATCTTATCCTGTTTTTCAAGACCATAGCAGGAGAAAGAAAAGAAGAGGTTTTGGTTTCTTCACAGAGGGCAGGATTAGAGCCTATCACAGTCAAAGAGAGTGGAGAAAAATTTGACTTTGCCTTTCAGATAGAATCCGGGCAACTGGGTAGGTTTAAATTTGACAGGAATTTAGCCAGTCATCTATTGAGCCTTTATCTGGGTTATCCAACCGAGGAAAGAGTCTCTCCGGGGAAACTGACCAAAATAGAAGAAATCTCTTTGTTCAAACTGACAAAAAAAATGGTTACGGAATTGCAGAATGCCTGGATCGAAGATATTAAAATAGATAATCTGAACTTATGTTACGGAAGAGAATCGGGACAAGAGAGACTTATAGTTTCGAGATTTTCAGTCAACTGTGGGACAATTTCAGGAGAAATAGAGGTAGGTTATCCTTTACCCGTTCTGAATAAAGTCAGTACTGAAGACTCAAGTTCAAGCATTGAATCTAAACAGAAAATCAAGGAGTTGATAGAGGACTCAGAAGTGGAGCTGACCTGTGTTTTAGGAAATGTAGAGACGCATAGCCATGCGTCTCTACAGCTGACTTTAAATCAGATTGCAGAGCTTAAGCCTGGGAATGTAATTCTTATGGACAGGGAAGGAGACTCTGAAGTAACCATTTTAATACAGGAGAAGAACAGATTCAGAGGTGCCCCAGGGATTTATAATAGTAGAAAAGGGGTGAAAATCGTCGCAACTTTTTCTTAAGAGGAGAGAATATGAAGGAAAATAAAATCTTGCAGGGAGAGATTTATTCTTCGGATAACCAAAAAGAAAAACTGCCTGAAGAAGAGATCTCAGTCAGAAGAGGTGAATTCCCGGAATTGACCTCGGACTTCAGGAACTCAGGAAAGCAGGACATATCTTTTCTTTCAGAAGTATGCTTGCCGATCAATGTGGAATTGGGGCATTCCAGGATGAAAATCAAAGAGATACTGGAATTGGGGCCTGGCTCAATTGTGCAGTTAGATAAGTTGCAAGATGAACCGCTCGAGCTTTACATTGGAGATAAACTTCTGGCAAAGGGTGAAGTAGTAGTGGTAGAGGAAAGATTGGGAGTCCGGATCACGGAATTGATCTGTCATTCAGAGGAAAAAAAGAATTAAATTAAGTGGTTCAGTGCTTGCCATCCCGCCATCGGCGGGACTGACCTGGCAGGTTTTTCGTCCAAATGGACGACCACATATCCATCAGAGAAAAAGGAATCTTAATTAAAGATGAACAAGCTTTTAGTAGTTCTTACATCAGGCAACTTAGTTGCTGAAACTGAAAAGATACCGGATACTGGTACAGGCAGCCTGATAATCAGGCTTTTCCTGTCCTTAGTTTTAATTATTGGTCTAATATATTTATCCCTTTTCCTGTTAAAAAAAAGCTCACTCGGCCTGAAAAAGAATCGGGCAGGAGACCTGATCCAGGTTCTGGAAAAATGCTATATCTCTCCAAAGAAGGGGATATTCATTGTCAAGGTCGGCTCAAAATTTTTGGCTCTGGGCGTGACCGAAACGCAGATAAACTTTTTGTCTGAAATTAATCTCAATCCGGATTCTAAGACAGACTTGAAAGACAAAGTTGTTTCGGAAAAAGAAATTAGAACTACTTTTTTACAGAAGATTAAAGACAAGCTTAATTTGTAGAAATTACATTCTGTCTTTCTGAGGGAATCCCGCTTAAAGCGGGATGACCGAAGAATCTGTCGAATTTGACCTTGAGGCAGATTCTTCGTCCTACGGACTCAGAATGACATGCGGTAAACATATGAGTCCGATTAACAAACTAAAATTTAGAATAATGCTGGGAATAGTTGTTTTCCTTGTCCTGCTGATGTTTTCTGATGCAGTTGCTCAATCTGTTCCTAAGCTATCCGTGGAGTTGGGGAAAGTGAATAATCCTAAAGACCTGTCATACTGGTTACAGCTCCTTTTGATTATCACGGTTCTGGCTTTAGCCCCTTCAATTTTAATAATGGTGACATCTTTCACCCGGATTGTGGTGGTTTTGTCATTTCTAAAGCAATCGATAGGGACTCCCCAGTTGCCGCCTAACCAGCTTATTTTTGCGTTAGCTTTGATTTTGACTTTTTTTGTTATGTCCCCGGTGATATTTAACATCAACCAGAATGCCCTGCAGCCTTATCTGAAAGGGGAGTTAAATCAGAATCAAGCTTATGAGAAGGGAATAAAACCTCTGAGGGAGTTTATGTTCAACCAGACCAGGGAGAAGGACCTGGCATTGTTTGTCCAGCTTTCTAAATTGCCTCAGCCAAAAAACAGAGAGGAGATACCGACTTATGTTCTGATACCGGGTTTTGTGATAAGCGAGCTGCGAATCGCTTTTCAGATCGGGTTCTTGATTTTCATTCCGTTTTTGATTATCGATCTGGTGGTCTCGTCAGTCATAACCTCCATGGGAATGGCTATGCTTCCACCGGCAGTGATTTCTCTGCCTTTTAAGATACTTTTGTTTGTGTTAGTTGATGGCTGGTATCTGTTAGTCAGGTCTTTAGTGACAAGTTTCAGGTAAGTGTAATGAAACCTTTTAAGCGACTACTGAAAAGTTCAGAAGTAACGGGGTGTCATTCTGAGCGAAGCGAAGAATCTCCGCATTAATCAAATAGATTCTTCGGTCGTCTCGCCAGAAGCGGACTCCCTCAGAATGACAGGTTGGCATTTTAGCACTCGCAATAGGGTCGCCAGCGAGGGGAAAGGGTACAAGAACAAATGAATCTGGATTATATCTTACATTTAGCAAAAGAAGCAATAATACTGGCTTTGATTATCTCCGCACCGGCGCTTCTTTTCAGTCTGGTGGTTGGATTTTTGATAAGTGTTTTTCAGGCAGCTACACAGATTCAGGAACCAGGTTTGAATTTCGTCCCTAAACTGATAGCCGTGGCAATCTCACTTCTTCTTTTTCTCCCCTGGATGCTCCAGAGATTGATTTATTTCACTACCAAGCTTTTTGAGAGTATTCCGTTTTTGATTAGGTGAATAAGATTAGAGTGCATTGTTCATATTAATGCAAACCGCCGAAGGAAAAAGTGTCAGGAGGTAACTCCTGACACCACAGTAAGTCTCAGGCGGGTCTACCGCTCCTTAGAAGATAATTGACAGCCCTGCATTCAGGTTTGCGTAGGTAAAATTGCGGTTGAGGCCACTCTCTTTATTTCTATCCGTGAGAGTAGTTAGTAAGCCCTCAGTCTGTAAGCAGAGTCCTTTCCAGAATCTATACTGAATTCCAGCTCCGAAATTCATTCCAAAGCATGTCTTTCCATAAGCGTCAGCCTTAACATAATGGCCTCCTTCGGCTGAAGGAAGGCTTTGGTAGTAAATAGTCTGTGGAACATAGAAACCAAATCCCATTTTGACAAAAGGCGTGAATCTTCGGACATCGAAAAACAATTTACTGAAAAGACCGAAGCTGTACCACCTATGGCTGTTCGCAGGGATGTTTCTGAATCTAGCCCCCGAATTCTCGACCTCTATTAGGTAGGCTCGCTCCCCGTACTCCAGGTAATCAAGATTGATTCCAAGCAGAAGCTGGTGGTTAAGAAAATAGCCGATTTCCGACCCGTAGTATATCCTTCTGGTGCTCTGTTCCGGCAGGGCAAAAGAATATGCGGTTTTGGCAGTGAGCATGAACTTCCCTTTAAGCTCTTGAGCTTGCACACTGCGAAATAATCCGAGAAAACAGATAAGAAATATTAGTTTTCTCATAACCCCTCCTTAAGATTACTGGTTCTAAAATCAATATAGCTCAAAGCCTGTTTTAGTCAATAAGAAATTTCTTTTCTTTTAACAGCTTGAACTGGACTACTGTCCCGCCTTGAGGTCAAGGCGGGGATACCAGGAAGCTGGTCGTTTTCTGCACAGGAAAGGTTATCCTTCAAACAGGAAAGAATTTCCAGTAATAAATAGAAACCTCTTTCCGTGTCTCTTTGATTATAGAAGGTAACCCTCGACTGAACAAAGACTTACCTCGACTTTCCCATATATCCCTTTCTCAGGCATAAGGTTTGCTAAACTGCTCTGTATAAAATGCAGAACATTGAGCAGACATATAACCTCATAATCAGTAATTTCAAGCTTTTCCTGGCAATTGTCTTCCGGGTAGGCGGGCTGATTTTTACTGCACCTTTTTTCGGACACAGGTCGATCCACTTTTTGCTGAGAATTGGGCTGATACTTCTGATTTCCCTGATAATCCTGCCTGTTTTCAGCGTCAATGTCACCAATCTACCGAACCAGTTCCCTTCTTTCATCCTGGTTCTGGCCAGAGAGGTTGTCATCGGAGCATTGATCGGGGTTTTATTCTATCTGCTTTTCTGGGGAATTGAGATGGGTGGGAATTTATTGGGATTGCAACTGAATCTGGAGACAGATAATCAGGAAGAGGGGTCATCGCCGATTGCCAGATTGCAGGTTTTCTTGGGACTTCTGATCTTTTTGGGTCTCAACGGTCATCATCTTCTGATCTCCGCCATTTTCCAGAGTTTTGAGCTTATCCCGGTCGGAGAATTGAAACTATCGTCTTTAGCTTTAGAACAGATCTGGCAGTTTTCAGGTTCGGTTTTCCTGATCGCCCTTAAGATTTCAGCTCCGGTTATAATCACCCTTTTCATCCTTGACCTGCTTTTAGGGATTCTAAGCAGGACGACACCTCAGTCAAATCTCTACTCGAACTTTATGCCCCTGAGGTTAGGTACAGGGCTTTTAATCTTGGCTTTGTCTTTTCCGGTCTTCAGAACAATCATAGAAAAATTACTTCTGAATACAAGCTCGGAAGTCACTGAGGTATTAAAAAATCTTAAATAGATATGTTTAACCAAGATTACCAGGATAAAACGGAGCCAGCCTCTCCCCGCAAAAAAGAGGAGGCTCGAAAAAGAGGGTATGTGCCTCTATCGATAGAGTTAAACTTCGCCTTTGTTCTGCTTAGCTTTTTCCTGGTTTTAGCCTGTCTTTTCTTCCCGCTGCTATCTGCAGCTAAAGAAGTCTTCAAGTACAACTTTAACAAGATAATCTCGCCGGATTTGAGTCTGCGGAGTTTTCAATCGCTCTTTTATAATTGGTCGACCTATTTCTTTAAGATAATCCTTCCTCTGGCTTTATTACCCTTAATACCGGGAATTCTTTCTCATCTATTACAATCGAATTTTCTTCTAACCTTTAAAACTCCATTCTCAAACAGAGGAAGATTTAATTCCTCCAGCTACCAATCTTCAGGAATGGCTTTAAGATTATCCAGACTTTTCTCAAAAACAACTTTTTATGAAGGGATAAAATTCAGTTTAAAACTTGTTGTTATCGGTTTTCTGGGATTTCTGCTGATCAAAGATGAACTTCCTAATCTGGTAACGCTGTCTGACAGAAATCCGGTCGAGTTTTTGACCTTTTTCTCGTCATTTCTGTTCAAGCTCGGACTGGGAGTTGTAGGGGTTTATTTAATCTTCGGAATAGGGGACTATCTGTTCCAGAGATGGCAATATCAGAAGGAAATGAGAATGACCAGAGAAGAGCTTATAAGAGAACTAAGAGAAGAGGAAGGTTCTCCTGAGATTAAGGGAGCCTTTAGAGATTTCATAAGATAAAGAAGATGAGTAAATGACTAATCGACAGAAAACAAAAATAAAAGGTCACTCAGAGTCGGTTCTCCTGGCAGGGATTTTGACCGGGGTCTTTTCACTGATACTTCCTCTGCCTTCTTTTTTATTGGACCTTCTCATAGCTTTTAACCTGACTTTTTCAATTCTGCTTTTGCTTCTGGTTCTACAGGTTAAAAGACCACTTGAATTCTCTTCCTTTCCAGGGCTGATCTTAATCTACACTCTCTTTCGACTAAGCCTGGGATTAGGCTGCACCAGAGCAATCCTGAGCCAGGCTAATGCTGGAAAGATAGTCTCAGCCTTCGGAAACCTGACAATCAAGGGTGACTACGTGGTAGGACTTCTGGTCTTATTGGTCCTTTTCTTGATTCAGTTCTTAGTCATAACTAAAGGTGTAAACCGCACCTCTGAAGTTATTGCCAGGTTCTTTCTGGATTCTCTTCCAGGAAAACAGATGGCGATTGAAGGGGAGTTAAACTCCGGACTGATCACTCAGGATGAAGCTAAAAGAAGAAGGGAAGAAGTGTCAAAAGAGGGAGATTTCTATGGCTCCATGGAGGGTGCAATTAAATTTGTCAGAGGAGAGGCGATACTTTCTTTCATCCTGATCCTCATAAACCTGATAGCCGGGTTTGCTATCGGGATGTTGAAGAAAGGGATGGGTTATCAGGATGCTTTTAAAACCTATGCACTTCTTTCAGCCGGCTTAGGCCTGGTCCTTCAGATGCCGGCTTTGCTTACCTCCTCAACTTCAGGCCTTATAATCACCCGGGCTTCTGCCAGAAAGAGCTTAGCCTCTGATCTTTTAAGCGAATATGTTCCTCACCCAAAAACTTTAATTCT
>JAUYBY010000054.1 GCA_030692925.1 Candidatus Zixiibacteriota bacterium
CCTACGGCTTTTTTGTAGGGGAAGGCTTCAGCCTTCCATTTTTCCCCTCTCTCGCCCCTGGAGGTCTAAAGACCTCCGTTACATTTCTTAAGCTCGGTTATAGAATGCTTGATAAATCAAGCTTTTTTGTAGGGGAAGGCCGCCAGGGTCTTGTCCCCAGGATCCTGGGGAAGGCTTCAGCCTTCCATTTTTCCCCTCTCTCACCCCTAGAGGTCTAAAGACCTCCGTTACATTTCTTAAGCTCGGTTATAGAATGCTTGATAAATCAAGCAACTACGATTTTCAAGGAAAAAGTTGACAGAAGAACTATTTTTTGATATAATTACTATCTGAAGATTAATGATTTGGCAAATAGCCAACAACAAAAAGCGAGTAGCGAATCAAAATGTTTCTTTTGAGCATCGTGACCCCGGAGAAGATCTTCTATGAGGAAGAGGTATCCTCACTGGTTGCGCCGGGAATCGAAGGATATCTGGGAATTCTGACTGACCATGCTCCCTTGATCACCGCTTTAGTCCCAGGGAAGTTAACTGTGAAGAACTCAAAGGGACCTGAGGTGATAATGGCGGTAAGCGGTGGATTCTTAGAGGTATTGAAGAATAAGGTAGTTGTTTTAGCTGATGCAGTGGAGTTTGCCAGAGATATCGATCCGGAAAGGGCGAAAAAAGCCCTGGAAAGGGCAAGACAGAGGCTCAAATCAAAAGAAAAAGATATTGATATCCCCAGGGTAATAGCTGCCCTAAAAAGGGCTCAGAACAGGGTTGCAATTTGCGAAGAATGTATAAAAGAGAGAACGATTTAGCCCCGTTTTGACTTTTCCCCCAGATTTATTCTCGAATTTCTAAAATCTCTCGTAAGACTGTAGTTGCTCGATTTATCGAGCAACTGAGCCTAATGAATTGGGCAACTACATTATAAAGGTAAACCTAAAGGTTTACACTCCATCCAGATGATTTGTCTAAAGTCTCACGGGAAGATCCCGCGTCTTTTATATACTCTTTCCAGCCGACTTAGCGCCGATGCATAAGCCGCAGTGCGCAAATCGGCTTTCAGCTCTTTTGACTTATCAATCACCAGATTATAGGCACTGATGATTTTGGTGTGCAGCTTGCTATCCACTTCCTCCAGCTCCCAGAACTCGCTGCGTTTGTTCTGGAGCCATTCGAAGTAGCTGACTATCAAACCACCTGAGTTACACAGGATGTCAGGAATCAGATCGATACCTTTTTTCTGCAATATCTGGTCTCCTTCCGGATCAGTCGGTCCATTAGCTCCTTCAGCCACCAGCTTCACGTTTAACAAAGGTGCAGTTTCGGAATTGATCTGATTTTCCAAAGCAGCAGGTACGAAAATATCGGCTCTGGTTTGGAGAAAGGTCTTGTGGTCAACTGATTTTGCCTGAGCATAGCCGGCGATTTTGCGATTCTTTTTGACGTATTCGCATAAATCATCGGGATCTATGCCCTCCGGATTGAAAATTGCACCGGTGAAATCCTCAACTGCAATTAACCTGACACCAAGCGGTTTCAAGAGACGTGCTGTCCAGGAGCCAACGTTACCGAATCCCTGGACAATGTAAGTGGCTCCTTTCAGATTGAAGTTCTTCTCCTCTGCCCACTTCTGCACTAAAAAAGCAATTCCCTGACCAGTAGCTTTATCTCGTCCCTGGCTCCCACCGGATTTTATAGGTTTACCAGTGACCACATGTTTACAAGCCTGGCGCTTGTGCGGAGGCATAGTTGACAAATAGGTATCCAGAATCCAGGCCATAATCTGGGAGTTGGTGCCGACATCCGGTGCAAGGATGTCATACTCCGGGCCAATATTATTCCCCAGGGCAAAAGTGAAACGGCGGGTTATTCTCTCCAGGTCGTTGAAAGTGTACCTGGTAGGGTCAAACTGGATTCCACCACTGGCTCCTCCAAACGGGATATTGGCGATGGCTGCTTTCCAGGTCGTACAGTTAGCCAGTACCCGTACCTCTTCAATTCCGAGGGTAGGATGAAAGCGTATTCCCCCTTCAAAAGGTCCCATCACATTGTTATGCTGTACCCGGTAACCAGTGAACATCTCAACCTTTCCGTTTTCCGTCTTCACTGGAAAGTTGATTATGACCTCATTGATTGTTTGGGAAAGAATCTGGCGAATGTCCTGGTCGAGTGAAATCAGAGAAGCTGCCTGGTTGACATGGTCGACCACATAATCGCAAAAACTTTTTTGTTTTGGCATAATTTTTAGGTTAAGTTGATTTCTTTGTTTTTATCATGGGAAAATCCCACGTTCTCTGTAAACTGTGTCCAGATGTGACAAAGCCACGATATAGGCAGCAGTGCGCCAATCAGTTTTATATTCTTTTGCCGTATCGCGCACCCGTTCATAAGCGCTGACAATCTTTCGATGCAGTTTAGTGTCCACTTCCTCCAGTTCCCAGAATTCACTCCGTTTATTCTGGAGCCACTCGAAGTAGCTGACGATCACGCCACCGGCGTTGCAGAGTATATCCGGAATCAAATCTATCCCTTTCTGCTGGAGGACCCGGTCTCCGTCCGGGTCAGTTGGTCCATTGGCTCCTTCAGCCACGAGCTTCACGTTTAGCAAGGGCGCAGTATCAGCCGTGATCTGGTTTTCCAGGGCAGCCGGAACAAAGATGTCTGCCTTAGTCTGGAACAGGGTTTTGCGGTCGATTTGCCTGGCTTTAGGATACCCGGAAATCAGCCCGTTATTTTTCTTAGCATAAGCTATGAGGTCCTCGGGGTCGATCCCTTCTGCATTGGCAATTGCTCCGCTGGCATCCTCGACTGCAAGTAATTTTGACCCGTGCTGTTTCAGGAGAAGCGCAGTCCAGGAACCAACATTTCCGAATCCCTGAACCGTGTAAGTGGCTCCTGCTAAATTAAAACCTTTATCCCTTGCCCATTCCTCAACGGTGTAGACTACTCCCTGACCAGTTGCCTTGTCACGGCCCAGGCTTCCCCCGGACTCGATCGGTTTTCCGGTCACCACGTGGATGCAAGCCTGCCTTTCGTGTGCAGGCATTGTTGATATATAGGTGTCCAGAATCCAGGCCATTATCTGGGGATTAGTATTCACATCCGGCGCGGGGATATCGTACTCCGGTCCGATATTGTTTCCCAGAGCGAAAGTGAACCGGCGGGATATCCTTTCCAGTTCGCTTTGCGAATACTTGAAGGGGTCACATTGAATCCCTCCCTTGGCCCCGCCGAACGGAATGTAAGTCAAGGCGCTCTTCCAGGTCATCCAGGTAGCAAGTGCCCGGACCTCATGGATGTCAACTGCCGGATGGAAACGCAGTCCGCCTTTGTAAGGACCCAGAGCGTTGTTGTGCTGGACCCGGTAGCCGGTGAACATCTCTATCCGGCCATCATCCATCTTGACCGGAAAATTCACAATGATCTCATTGGTTGTTTTCCCAAGGATCTTGCGTATATCCAGGTCAAGCTTCATCAGGTCTGAGGCTTTATTGAATTGCCAGACCACATTTTCATAAACGTTTCCCCTTTTCCCAACTTCTGAATCTGTCATATTAACTCCTTAAATATCAGGTGACAATTTATTTCCTGGTATAGAAAAAATGCTTGACGAGTATCAGCGAATATATATTAGCTGAATTTACTCGTCAAGCATTAACTTTTCAATCATACGAAACAACAGAGAAATTCTGGTTTGGCGAACTTAAATGTACTCCTCACATCTCCAGACACCAGTTTCCGGTTTTGGAAAGATGCAGGTTGCGCGGTTTTCACAATTAAGGCAAAGCCCTTTGAGCGAGTTCATCTTCTCAGGCCCGGATTCGGCCTGGGTGCGAGCAATGGCAAGAATTCTATCTACGGTAGTTCTCTCCATCGGCGTTTCATAGCAGTCAAACTCTTCACACTGCAATACCGGCTGATCCAAATTTCGCGGGTATATACAGGTGGAAGCATTCTGACAGGTCAGGCAAAGCCCGGTATATTCCCGTTTCTTAGTGAGCGGACTTACTTTCTCCATTACTTTGGTTGAGCGTTTAGACATTTTGTTTACCTCCTTCAGGTTTAATGTCAATCCAGAGTAAGGGAGAAGCAAACTCCGTGCCGTTCGAGATTTTAGTCTTAAGATTAGTATAGAAGAGGCATCTGATTATAGAGCTTCGCATATAAGTCAAAGCCATACAAAAGATTTTTAGGAAGATATTTTAATCAACTGAGGAGATGGATTTGTAGGTAGGTCTAATTTAAGCCCCTTAAATTCTGGTTAGATTTGAACCATTGAGGAGAATTTACCCGGTCTCAGCTTTCACATAAAGCCATTCAGAGGTGGTATCTTCTGTATTTTTTCTCTAAGGGTTTTTCGATCGATCCCCAGAATTTGAGCAGCTTTAGTCTTATTTCCATTTACGCTCGCCAGCACGTTACGAATATATTCAGCTTCGACTTCAGCTAATGTCCGGTTCAGTCCCGCAACCCTTTGTGCAGAGAAACGCATTAGCGAAGGGAGATCAGGAACGTCTATGGTATCGCTGTCAGTCATCAACAGCAGGCGCTGGATCACATTCTCCAGTTCCCTGACATTCCCGGGCCAGTCATAGGTCTTAAAAGCCCGGAGCACTTTCTCCGTGAAACGGGGAATCGGTTTGGAAAATTCTTTGGCAAATTTAGCTGAGAAGTGATTAGTAAAAAGAACAATGTCGTCTCCTCTTTCACGCAGGGGTGGGATCGCAATGCTGATGACGTTTAGCCTGAAGAATAAGTCCTCACGAAAGACTTCTTTCTCCAGTAATCTAAGTAAATCCTTATTGGTTGCCGCTAAAATCCTTACATCTACCTTGGTGGGATGAGTGGCTCCGACCATATAAACTTCCTTGTCCTGCAGAACGCGAAGAAGCTTCACCTGCATCGCCAAACTGGTTTCGCTGATCTCATCCAGGAAGATTGTACCGCCGTCTGCGGTCTGAAAAAAACCAGCCCTAGAATCTGTGGCTCCGGTGAAAGAGCCTTTGACATGTCCGAAAAGCTCGCTTTCCAAAAGTCCTTCAGGAATCCCCCCGCAGTTCACCGGGACAAATGGAGCTGAAGCACGCGAGCTGCTATAATGAATTGCCCTGGCGACAAGCTCTTTACCAGTGCCGCTTTCTCCGGAGATCAACACAGTAGCTGAAGTCGATGCCGCTTTGGAAATCGCATCAAAAACTTTAAACATCACCCCGGATTCGCCAATCAAGCCATGTGGGGCTGCGGACCTCGAAGGCGTTCGGTTGCGTGCAGCTCTGCGAGACTGTAATTTAGCCAACACCCGTCTTACAGCAGAGAAAAGCTCTTCGTCGGTAAACGGTTTGGCAAGGTACTCTTCAGCCCCGATCTTAATAGCCTTGACCGCTCCTTCGATCGTAGCATAACCGGTGATCATCATCACTTCAGTGTCTTTGAGATTTTCACGGATATGTCTCACCAGGTCTAATCCGCTCACCTTAGGCATCTTGAGGTCAGTTATAACCAGGTCCACCGGAGTTGACTCTAAAATCTTAATCGCCTGCGCCACATCCGGGGCAGTATATACCTGATACCCCTGGGAGGTCAGTTTTCTCTGAAGCAGTTCCAGAGTATTCGGAGTGTCATCTACGACCAAAAGACTCTCTTTTTTGGAATCAGGAGTCATATTATTTGCTCTCCTTTTTTTTCTGGACGGATTGTTATGGGAAATCTGATTTCAAAACGCGAGCCAGCACCGATTTTACTCTCAACCTTGATAACCCCTTTGTGTGAGCTGACTATTCCATGAACCACAGAAAGTCCCAGTCCAGTTCCTTCCCCAACTTCCTTGGTAGTAAAGAATGGTATGAATATCTGTTTCATAATCTCCTCGCTCATACCTATGCCAGTGTCTTCTACGATCAGAGAGACATAGGCTTGATCAGACAGTGTCTTTATAGTCAGCTTCCCTCCATTCGGCATAGCCTGGATAGCGTTTACTACCAGATTAACCAGAACCTGATGCAGTTGGGCTGGATCAGCCGTGATTTCCGGCAGGTCAGGCGAAAGTGAGCGCACCAGCTCTATTCCTTCCTTCGCGCATCTGGACTCAAAGAAATAGAGCCCTTCTTCGACGATCTGGTTTAAATTAACCCTGGTTTTAGTGGCTGGCATCTGGCGGGCAAATATCAATAACTTCTTTACGATCTCACGGGCATGAAGGGATGCATTTATTATTTTCTCTATATCCTGAGCTGCTTGCGGAGTAAGTCCCGGGTCTTTAGCTGTAAGCTGAGCAAACCCCAGAATGCTCCCTAACGGTTCATTCAGCTCATGGGCAACTCCTGCAGCCAGCTGTCCAATGGTAGCCAAACGGTCAGCATGCATAAGCTGGTTCTGCAGTATGGTTTTCTCTTCCTCCGCCTGTCTTCGCTCAACCAGAAGCGATATCTCCCGGCTCACTGCATCTATCAGGCTTCGCTCCTCTTTCATGAACGGACCTTCATCCAGCTCTGGTTTTTCCTCCACATAGATGACTTCTACTCTACCCCGTTTCTTGCCACTGGTAATAATATCTGCAGTCTGTTTATATAACCCTTCCTGGAAATTGGGAGCGGTATAGGGAACCCCATCAAAAATAATCCTGGCGGTGGCGATCTCCGGATATAACCAGGCAGGGGGAAGAAGCTCCACGATGCTCTGCAGTATATTTTCAAGGGGGACGTCCGATCTAGCAACCAGTCTGGCGATACCGTAAAGGCAGGTCAGTTCTTTGACTCTTTCGCGCAAAGCCACCTGTGCATGGCGATGCATAAGGGCGACCCCGAGAGTCTGGGCAAGCCCCTCGTAAAACCGGATTTCATCAGGCGTAAAGAAATTTGGCTGGGAGCTTCTCAACTGTAAGAGCCCGCTATTGTCCTCATCCGCCACCAGAGGGAAAATTGCCAGCGAACCCCGGGTGCCAATCGAAGAAAGGTCATAGCCGGTCAATCTTTTTTTAACCTGCTTAGACAATGCTTGCGAATTGCCCAGATCGTTAGTCCAGAAACTACCACTTTTGGTGAAAAAAGGAAGAGCAGGGCTAAACTTCTCAAGCAGAATATCCCGGCAAAGTGTTTCTACGCCCGAATCATCCTTCGAGCACGGTATCAGTCTTTTATCCTCAGCTCGCAGACAGGGGGTATATTCCCACCGGAACAGATGCTTGTTGTTCCGGGTCATTTTACAGCGGTAAAACTTCTCCCGTCTTTTAACTCGTATTTCCACCAGATCACATCCAGAAAAATCAATAAGCGTCTTTGAGATCTCGCGCACGAAATCGAGTCTGGGTAAAGCTCGACTGGCATAGCGTAAAATACTGTTAGATAGCAAGTAAAAATCTTCAGCCAGATTGTGGCCAGATTTTCTTCTCAGGTTGTTCTTCGCCTTATCATTCTTCATAAAAGTCAATCTTTACTTTAACAAATTCAGTTAAGATGTCAAGGGATAATTTCCTCGATGTTATAGCAAGATTAAAATGTCCTAAT
>JAUYBY010000070.1 GCA_030692925.1 Candidatus Zixiibacteriota bacterium
ATTTCTTCTGCGGCACGGTTAAAGAGAGCGATTTTTTCTTCTAAATTTACGACCAGAACTCCGGAGGTGAGACTCTCCAGGATATTATTCAGGTAGTTGGTGATCTTCTCCTTCTCCGCTAAGCTTTCCCTGAGCTTGAGGTTGGTTCGCTCTAATTCGAGGTTCAGATTTTCAAATTTCTGTTCTAAATCCTTGTAGGCTTGATGGAGCTGCTGGATGATCTTATTAAAGGAGGCATAAGAGTCAGCAAAGGCTTCCAACTGCTCCTGGGTTATTTCTCCTTTTCCCTCTTCTGCCATTTAACATCTCCAGTTTTTTTGAAATATAAGTAAATTAAAGGGGATTGCAACAGAAATTTTATTGCCTCTCGGTGAAATAGAAAATTTTACTAACTCTATAGCCAGCGAAAACTACAGTTTATTCGTTTTTCTCCACTCCCTCTCCTTCATCCACTCATAGATTACTGGAATTACAATCAAGACCAGAAGAGTAGAGGTGATCATTCCGCCGATCACCGGAGTGGCAATAGGTTTCATTACCTCGGAGCCTGCCTCTTTGGTCCACATCACCGGGAGCAGACCAAGGATTATGGCTCCTACGGTCATGAGCTTGGGTCTCAACCTCAGCAAGGCTCCCTCTATGACTGCTTCTCTTATCTCGGACTTATCTTTGATATTTGAGAGTCCTCTTCTTTTTATAGCCTCATCTAAATATACTACCATAACCACGCCGGTCTCAACTGCAGTTCCGAAAAGGGCGATGAACCCCACCCAGACAGCCACGCTGAAGTTATAACCTAAGATAAACAAAAGTAAAATCCCGCCCACCATTGCAAAGGGGATTGAGGCAATAATCAACAAAGCCTCTTTAAACGATCTGTAAATGATATATAAAAGCATAAGTATAATAAACAAAACCAGAGGAACTACAATCTTCAACCTCTCTTTTGCCCTTACCTGATTTTCATACTGCCCGCTCCAGGTGACAAAGTAGCCTGGTGGAAGCTTTACTTCCTTCTGGACTAACTTTTTTGCTTCTTCCACAAACCCTACCAGGTCCCTTCCGCGGACGTTTAGCTGAACGATATTCCTCAAAAGCCCGTTTTCGCTGGAGATCATATATGGTCCCATATTTATGCTTATCTCCGACAATTGACTTAAAGGTATCTGGGCACCGTTGGGGGCTGAGACCAAAATATTTTTCAGAGCATTTATGTTATCCCTCAACTCCCGTGCATATCTGACCCTAACCGGGAAACGAGCTCTTCCCTCAATGGTGGTTGTCAGATTTTTCCCTCCAATAGCAGTTTCCACTACGTCCATAACGTCACCCAATTTTATGCCGTATCTTGCCACCTTGCTCCGGTCTATTTTTATCTCCAGGTAAGGAGAAGCGATAACCCTCTCAGCATATATATCTGCCGCTCCGGGGATCATCCGCACCACTTTTTCGATCTCTTGGGACTTTTCCTCTAACACCTTCAAATCCGAGCCGAAGATTTTGATTCCCACCTGAGTTCGCACCCCGGTTGTCAGCATATCAATTCTATTTCTTATAGGCTGGGTGAAGGCTCCCGCTACTCCCGGTATGACAGATAATTTTTCATCCATCTCTTGTATCAATTTTTCCTTAGTCATCCCTTTACGCCATTTTTCCTTCGGTTTTAAATTGATAACCGTCTCGATCATACTAATGGGAGCCGGGTCTGTAGCAGTCTCTGCTCTGCAAACTTTCCCTACCACTGATTCTACCTCTGGAAAGCTTTCCAGAATCCTGTCCTGCTTTTTTACAATTTCCATCGCCTGGGTTAAAGAGACCGCAGGGAGAAGAGTAGGCATATAAAGTATTTTCCCCTCTTCAAGCGGAGGCATAAACTCGCTACCGATAAAAGGGATTAAAAGGAAAGCACCTGCTAAGACAATTAAGGCACCTCCTAGAATAATCTTTTTATGCTTTAAGGCAAATAAAAGTATAGGTTCGTACAGCTTCATCAAGAACCTATTCAGAGGATGCTTTTCCTCTGATCTCAATTTTCCCCTGAGGAAATAAGTGGACAAAACCGGCACCCAGGTTATAGCTAAAATCGATGCACCGATCATAGCTAAGGTCTTGGTGAAGGCTAAGGGATGAAAAAGTTTCCCTTCCTGACCCTGGAGGCTGAAAACCGGGACAAAGGCTAAAATGATTATGACCATTGAGAAAAAGATCGGCCTTCCTACCTCTTTGGCAGCAAGAGCCACAGTCTCCAGCTTTTTAGTCTTATCATCAAGCTTCTCTAAATGCCTGAATGAGTTCTCAACGATCACGATTCCCGCATCCACCATTACACCAATGGCTATGGCAATCCCCCCTAAAGACATAATGTTGGAAGTGATTCCCAAATATCGCATAAAGATGAAAGCGATCAACACGCCGATGGGAAGACTGGTGATGACTATAAATGTGCTTAAGAAATGTCCTAGAAAGATTAGAATAACTAGAAAGACTAAAATACTTTCTTCGATCAAAGCTCTTTTTAAAGTGTGTTCTGTAGCTTTGATTAAATCGGTCCGGTCATAAAAGGGGATAACCTTTACACCTTGAGGCAAAGCGGGCTTGATTTCTTCAATCTTCTGTTTTACCCGGTTGATGACATCCATTGTGTTCTCTCCATACCTCATCACCACTACTCCGCCCACTACCTCTTTTCCATCTTTATCCAAAGCTCCCCTCCTGAACTCAGGACCTAACTGCACAATTGCAACGTTCTTTACATAAACTGGCAAGCCATTTCGGGAGTCGACGACTATGTTTTTTACATCCTCCACTGATTGAATTAAGCCTATACCCCTCAAGATAAACTCCATACCATTCTTCTCAATGACTTTACCGCCCACATTGGAGTTACTCATCATCACCGCTTCAAAGACCATTTTCAAATCGATATTAAAAGCCCTGAGCTTATTCGGGTCCACGTCTATCTGGTATTGCTTGACAAATCCACCGATAGAGCCTATCTCAGCTACACCTGGAACAGAATTCAACTGGTAGCGCACGAACCAGTCCTGCAGGGTGCGCAGTTCTTCTAAGGAATGATCCTTACTTTCCAGAGTGTACCAGAATATCTGTCCTAAGCCAGTAGCATCCGGACCTAAGGTAGAGACAACTCCTTCTGGTAAGAAGCTTGAAGCTAAGCTTAGTCTCTCCGCTACCCGGGTGCGGGCAAAATAGAGATCAATCCTATCCTCGAAAATCACAGTTATCATTGAAAATCCAAAAGCTGAAGCAGACCTGACTGCTTTAACACCTGCCAAACCCTGTAAATTGACGGTTAGAGGATAGGTTATCTGGTCTTCTACTTCCTGCGGTGAACGCCCAGACCAATCGGTGAAAACGATAACCTGATTTTCCGAAAGATCGGGGATAGCATCTATCGGTGTATTTTTAACTGACCAGATCCCCCAGAGAATTACCAGGATATAAAAAGCGATTACAAGAAATCTGTTTCTCAGAGATATATCGATTAACTTATCGATCATAATTACTCCAATTTATGTCTGAAAGACCAAAACGGAGCTGCAGTGCTTGCCAGGTCCCCTGACCTGGCAAGCAAACATTTTCCTTCAGGTCAGGGGACCCGACAGCCACATTTGAGTCTTCACATCCCTTCCATTTTCTCCATCTTCTTTTCCTCAGCCTTCTTCTCTTTTTGAGGAGTTTTCTTTTCCTTAGGTTCCATTCCAGGCATTCCTGGCATTGAACCCATTCCTTTTTCAAGCTGGCTCTGGGAATCGATTAAAAAATTTCCCTGGGTTACGACCATCTCACCCTGGTTCAATCCAGAATAAACCTTAAAATATCCATCCTGCTCTTCTCCGATTTTGACCTCTCTTCTGCTGTACATCCCCTCCCCCTCTGAGACGAACACGATGTTTCTTACTCCGGTCATAAGAACCGCTGAGCTGGGGATGGCTAATTGTGGTTTTGGAGATTTTATCTGCAAATAGACATCCACATACATTCCAGGCTTTAATCTTAACCCTTTATTAGTTAAAATGCACCTGATCTGAACAGTTCTGGTTTCACCTGAGACGGTGGAGCCTACATAAGTTATCTTTCCTTCAAAGGTCTCCTCCGGATAAGCAGGCGAAATTATCTTAACCAATTCCCCTGTCTTTATTCCAGCTAAATCCTGTTCATAAACTTCCGCATACATCCAGACCTCGGATAAATCTGCAACGGTATAGAGATTATCACTCTCGCTCACATATTTTCCAAGGATAATATTCTTCTCAGTAACCGTACCTGCTATAGGGCTGTGAATCATCAGTAAAGGTTGAGGTTTTCGACTCTTTTCCAGGTCTTCTATGTGATATTCCTTGACACCTAATAGCACAAGCTTCATTTTTGCCGCCTCAACTAAATCTTTGGCAGACTCAATTGCATCTTTTGACTGCCTAGTTTGTGCTTTTTCCAGGTTATTTATAGCCTCGATATACTCCTGTTCTGCTGAGAGATAATTGGGGCTATAGATATAAACCAAAGGCTCATCTTTTTGCACCTGATAACCTACATAGTTGACCAGAATCTTGTCCACCCTTCCACCCAGGCGCGGCGTAACATAGACCAGCTTTTCCTCATTGAAATCTATTTTACCCACGGTCCTTATGGTCTTGGTCAAGATACGATAATCCACTTTTTCCAATTTCATGCCGATTTCTTGTTCAGACTCCGGGGTCAGCATCACCTTTTCTTCCGTTTGCGTCCCGGATTGAGCAGAAGGAGCACCATGTTCCATCGCTTTGTGGTCTTCCGTTTTTCTCTTAGAACAGATGGTAAAAAGGAAAATACCGGAAAAGCATAAACATAAGATGAGAACTTTTCTAAACATATCTTATCCTCCTTGATTTCACAGATTAGCGCCAACAGCTCTTTCTAAAGAAGCTAAATTTTGTAGATAATCAACTATGGCTTTATAATAATCTAATCTTGTTTCTCTTAAAGTTCTCTGAGCATCCAGAAGAGTCAAAAAGTCAGTCAAATTAGCCGAGTAGTTTGCTTCAGCCACTTTTAGGGCTTCTTCTGCCTGAGCTAAGAAGCTTTCCTGATACAGTTTCATCAGTCGATAACTTGCATCGGTATTAACATAAGCCATCTGCACCTCAAAGGAAATCTCATTTTTCATATTCTGGTAATCAGACTCAGCTGAAAGAAGATTTGCCCTTTTCTCATTCACTTCATTTTTTTCCTTCAAAAAAAACCAGAAGGGAATGCTGGTCCTGAACTCTAAGCCCCAGTCTCTCATCCCCTCTTTAG
The DNA here is from genome assembly GCA_030692925.1 of Candidatus Zixiibacteriota bacterium. Classification (GTDB taxonomy): domain Bacteria; phylum Zixibacteria; class MSB-5A5; order MSB-5A5; family RBG-16-43-9; genus RBG-16-43-9. The sequence continues at coordinate 5,296 of JAUYBY010000070.1, forward strand.
TTTTCATTCGCATATATTCAAACATAAAATCAGGTAGATAACCCTGTTTAGCTAAGGAAAAGGAGCTTTTCTGAACATCGACCATCGATTTTGAGGCAGTTAAAAGAGGGTTTGAATAAAAAGCTTTATCTTGCAGATCAGAAAGAACCCAGGTAAAATCCGGAATTACGATATCGATCTGAATGGAGAGCGGAGCGGAAGGCAGATGGTTCATCAGGATATTTAACCTTCCCTTAGATACCTCCAGCATAGCCCTCATGGT
>JAUYBY010000075.1 GCA_030692925.1 Candidatus Zixiibacteriota bacterium
AATATTTCTTAGAGTCCATTTTTCAGGGTTTTCTCCCCTTTTTATGGCTGCCTCTTCAGCCGGAAGTCCGAAAGCATCCCAGCCAAACGGATGCAGGACCTCATACCCCTGCATCATCCTGTAGCGTGCAATCACGTCCCCTATCGAATAATTTCTGAAATGCCCGATGTGAATATCCCCGGAAGTATAGGCGAACATCACCAGCATATAATACTTCTTAACAGGGTCGTCCACTGTCTTATAGAGCTTGGACTCGGCCCACTTCTTCTGCCATTTTTCTTCTATTTCTTTGAAAGGATAATTCATCTATTAATCTCTTTGACCGTTACCCTTTCCCTAAAAGGGAGAGGGTAAAAACTACTATGGATAAAGTCGATAAATCATACGGGGGAATGGTATTGTTTCCCGTATATGCGGTAAGCCACAAATCCAGGCAACGGTTCTTTCGACCCCCAGACCGAAACCAGAGTGAATTACAGTACCATATTTTCTTAAATCCAGATACCACTTATACGCATCCAGAGGCAGTTTTTCCTCTTTGATTCTCTGCACCAGGCTATCGTAATCGTCATCCCTCTGGGAACCGCCCACGATTTCACCATATCCTTCTGGAGCCAAAAGGTCCGAGCACAACACTACGTCTGCTCTTTGCGGATTAGGTTTCATATAGAACGCCTTGCATTGCCTGGGATAGTTGTAAACGAACAAGGGCTTTTCATATAAATTGGCAAGGATGGTCTCATCCTCTCCACCTAAATCCGAACCCCATTCGATTTTGCTCCCATTCTTTTTCAGGTGATTAATTGCTTCATCATACGACATTCGTTCAAAAGGTCTTCTGATCTTTTCTAATTTTGATAAATCCCTTTCCAGGGATACCAATTCTTTTTTACTTTTATCCAGGACTCTCTGGACCACATATTCGATAAACTCCTCCTGTAACTTCATATTGTCTTCATTATCATAGAAAGCCATCTCAGCTTCTACCATCCAGAACTCGGTTAGATGCCTTCTGGTCTTGGATTTTTCAGCCCGAAAAGTGGGCCCAAAACAATACATCCTGCCAAATGCCATAGCTGCCGCCTCGTTATATAACTGCCCGGTCTGGGCTAAATAAGCTTTGCCTAAGTCGAAATATTGGGTCTCAAAAAGGGTAGTAGCAGTCTCCCCTATTGAACCGGTGAGTATGGGAGTATCTATCAAAATAAATCTCTTCTCATAGAAAAAAGTCCGCATAGCATATATAATCTCATTTCTCACCCGCATTATTGCCTGCTGCCGGGAAGAGCGAAGCCAGAGGTGCCGATTGTCCATAAGGAAATCTGTGCCGTGCTCTTTGGGAGTAATTGGGTAATCCTGGGCTATCTGGATAATCCTGATATCAGTTAAAGTCAACTCGTACCCTCTTGGAGCCCTTTTGTCCTCTCTGACTACACCATCTACTTCAAGTGAAGATTCCTGCGTCAGCTTATCATAAGTCTCGAAGACTGCATCCGGAACTTCTCCCTTACTCATCACCGACTGAATCATTCCGGTCCCGTCACGGATTAAAAGGAAATGGATCTTACCGCTTGACCTTTTGTTGTAAAGCCAGCCTTTGATGGTCACCTTCTGACTAACATATTTTCCTATTTCCTCGATATAACAGAAAGGCATTTAACGTTTCTCCCTTACCAGATGATTTAAAACTGCGCTGATAATAGTTATCAATAAAGCTGCCCAGAAAGCTTTCCAGAAACTCACGATCTCAAACCCGCCTACCATCTTGGAGACAAAAAACAGAAGAAAGGCATTGATCACCAGGATAAAAAATCCCAGGCTCAGAATATTTATCGGCAGAGTGAGAAAGATCAAAATCGGACGCACGATCGCATTCAAAATCCCTAAGATCAGGGAAGCCAAAATCAGCGCTGTAAAACTTTCAATATAAATGAGATGAAAAAGATTGGCAACTATAAAAATTGCCAGGGTTAAAACGAACCAGCGAATCAGAAAATGAGACATTTTTTCCTCCTTCTTTGAAGGGAGAAAAGATCAAAGAATCAAAAGTGTTTAATATTTAATTCACATCTCTTTTTGATTTGCTATCTACATTTATGACGTCAGATAAAATGAGGAAGTGTTAAGCTTGTAAAAAATCAAATGATTCAGACTAAATCCCAGTTTATCTTTTGCTGGATATTTCTACCCACCTGGCCTAAAATGGCAACCGCCAATCGGTCCTTGCGTATGAGCTCACTTGCTACCTCAATTACCTCCTCTTTTTTTGCCTGATCTATAAGTGAGATAGTCTTCTCTATGCTCATATAATCTTTTAAATAAAGTTCCAGCCGGGCTAATCTGCTCATCCGGTTAGAGGTACTTTCAGCACCCAATATCATGCTGCCTTTAAGCTGGTATTTGGCATTTTCCAGCTCTTTCCTGTCTAACCCCTCCTTTTTGATCCGGCGAAGCTCTCTTAAGACCTGCTCTACGGCTGGCATCACCTGTTTTCTGTCCGTTCCCAGATAAACTCCGAAAATCCCCTTGTCTTTAAAGAAATCAATAAATGAATAGATATTGTAAACCATCCCTAATTTTTCCCTCAGATTCTGGAAAAGACGGGAGGACATCCCCCCTCCCAGGATATTGGATAAGAGTAAAGAGGCAAACCTCTTAGGGTGTTTGAACTGATAGCTCGGAAAGCCAATGCAGATATGGGTCTGGGCAGATTTTCTTCTGATCACTATCTTTTGGGATAAGGCTTTTAATGTCGGTGCTTCATGTTTTCTTTTCTGGAAATGGTTGTTCAATTTAAACTTTTCCTCAACTAATCTGACCAGGCGTCTATGGCTAAGATTCCCCGAGGCTGCGACGACAATCCTGGGGTTAGTGTAATTTTCCCGCATATAGTTCAGGAGCTGGCCTCTTTCCATTTTCTGGATGGTCTTTATGTCCCCGATGATAGGTTTGCCCAGGGGATGCTCTCCCCATAGTGCCTGCATCAATAGATCGAAGGCGATCTCAGACGGATTATCCTCTAACTCTTTTATCTCCTCAGCTATAACCTTTTTCTCCTTTTTGAAATCATTCGGATTAAAGAGCGGATTCAAAAGCAGGTCAGAAAGAACGTCCAGGGCGATCTCTAAATGCTCCTCTAAGACTCTAGCATATAAACAGGTGTTCTCTCTGCCAGTAAAAGCGTTAAGGTTCCCCCCTACCGATTCTAAAGCTAAGGCGATCTCCTTGGGATTTCTTTTCTTGGTTCCCTTGAAAAGCATGTGCTCAATGAAATGAGAGATGCCGTTTTCATCTTTTCCCTCGTTTCTGGAGCCGACGTCTATCCAGGCGCCCAGGGAGATGGAGCGAACAGAATCGATCTTTTCGCTCACCACCCTGAGTTTGTTATCCAGAACCGTTTTCTGATATGCGACTCTCATCTTTTGAAACCCCACATCGGAACTGTCATTCTGAGCCCTACGGGCGAAGAATTTTCTTAAAGCCTAAAACAAGAGATTCTTCGTCCCCTGCGGGAACTCAGAACGACAAACTAAGTGATACTCTACCTTTTCCCCCCCTCGTTCTGAGTAAGGCAGGCTTTCCTGGAAAGTTTTATTTTCCCCTCGTTGTCTATGCCGATGATTTTGACAGTGACCTCATCCCCGACATTAAGCACGTCCTCCACCCGGTTAACCCTCTTGAAATCCAGCTCGGAGATGTGAACCAGTCCGTCCTGTCCCGGAAGTACCTCTACAAAAGCTCCAAAAGCTGTTACCCGTCTGACCTTACCCAGGTAACTCTTGCCGACCTCGGGCTCCTCGGTCAGTTTCATTATCAGCTCCTGTGCCAGCTCGCCGGCTTTGGAATCTTTAGATGATATGAACACACTGCCGTCATCTTCTATGTTGATCTCCGCGCCGGTCTGCTTGATTATGCTTCTGATCATCTTACCGCCCGGACCGATGATCTCCCCGATCTTATCCTGCTTCACTTTGAAGATGATGATTCGCGGAGCGTAGACCGAAAGCTCAGGTCTGGGCTGGGCGATCGTCTTTTCCATAATATCCAGAATATATACCCTGGCTTCCCTGGCTTGATGCAAAGCTTCTTGCATAATAGAAAGAGTCAATCCGGAAATTTTTATGTCCATCTGAAAAGCGGTAATCCCTTTTCTGGTTCCGGTTACTTTGAAATCCATATCTCCATAATGGTCTTCTGCTCCCAAGATGTCAGTAAGGATAACCGTTTTATCTTCCTCTTTTATTAATCCCATAGCAATCCCCGCAACCGGAGCTTTAATAGGCACCCCTGCATCCATCAAGGATAATGTCCCGCCGCAAACCGTAGCCATAGAGGAAGAGCCATTCGACTCCAGGATGTCTGAGACTATGCGGACAGTGTAAGGAAATACTTCTTCCTTAGGAATCACCGGTTGAATTGCCCTCTCGGCTAAAGCTCCATGCCCGATCTCCCTTCTTCCGGGACCTCTTACCGGTTTGACCTCTCCCACGCTGAAAGGCGGAAAATTATAGTGCAGCATATAGCTCTTGGTTGATTCGCCTTCTAAATCCTCAATTCTCTGTTCATCCATTTTTGATCCAAGGGTCGTTACTGCCAGACTCTGGGTCTGTCCCCGGGTAAAGAGGGCTGAGCCGTGTGCTCTGGGCAAAACACCTATCTCACAGGTCACCGGTCGAATTTCATTTGCCTTTCTACCATCTATCCTGACGCCTTCTTTCAAAATCATCTCTCTGATATCTTTTTGCTCTAAGTCGATCAGAATAGAGGCGATCTTGGTTTCGCTTTCAGGAAATTTCTCCGCCAGCTCCTGCAGAACTGACTCTTGCATCTCATCCAGGATCTTCTGGCGTGCAACCTTGTCCAAAGTCCGATTTGCCTGCTTGATTTTCTCTATTGCTAATTTGCTTACTTCCTCCAGAAGTACGGGATCAACCGACACTGGCTCAACCTTTGGCTTTTCTTTTCCAAATTCCTGAATTATCTCCCTTTGCAATCCTACTAACTTTTTGATCCATTTTTGACCGTAATCCAGGGCGGATATCAAATCCTCCTCTGAAATTTCCTGACATCCCCCTTCTACCATAACTATATTTTCCTCTGTTCCCGATACCACCAGATTAATATCGCTCTCCTCTATCTGGCTGAAAGTCGGATTGACCACGAAATTCCCGTCTATCCTTCCGATCCTGACAGCAGCTATAGGTTCATAGAAGGGGATTTCTGAGATGCCCAGGGCTACTGAAGAGCCGAGAATCCCTAAGATGTCCGCATCGTTTTCCTGATCTGAGGAAAGAACCATCGCCATTACCTGAACCTCGTTCAGGTACCCTTCAGGAAACAAGGGACGCAACGAACGATCGATGAGCCTGGCTGAAAGTATCTCCCTTTCAGTTGGCCTTCCTTCCCTTTTGAAAAAGCCTCCGGGTATTCTACCTACGGCATAAGCCTTCTCCCTGTAATCCACAGTCAGTGGAAAGAAATCCTGACCTTCGATAGCTTCCTCTGTTCCCACTGCCGTAGCTAAGATCATGGTGTCAGCTAAGCGGACCAGGGCCGCTCCATCCGCCTGACGCGCCACTCTGCCTATCTGAATAGTTAGTTTTTTACCGTCTAAATCTAGTTCGTAACTTTTTTCCATTTTTACTCTCGTCCTCTGGATCCGCCTCTGGCGGATTAGCCTCTTAGGTTTAACTCCTCAACAATTTCTCTATAGCTTTTTACATCTGACTCTCGCAGATAATCCAAAAGTCTTCTCCTTTTACCCACCAGCTTCAACAGACCTCTTCTTGAGCTGAAGTCCTTTTTATGAGCTTTCAGATGTTCGGTCAGCTCGTTTATCCTTTCAGTCAGCAAGGCTATCTGAACTTCTGGCGAGCCGGTATCCATCTCGTGATACCGATGCGCTTCAATCAATTTGACTTTCTTGGCTTTGTTCAAGGGCAAGTTTCCTCCTTTTTTAAATTGATTAATAGTTGTCTGACCTTTTTTTCATCTTCGCCCAACTGGGTCTGTAGCCCTTTTAAACTCTCAAATTTCATCTCCCCCCTTATCCATTTATGCAAGTAAACTATTAGCTTATCAGGTACTCTCTCTCCCTGATAATCAAACAGATTTATCTCCAAGCTTAGACTTTCATCATCCAGAGTAAGTCTCCTCCCGATATACATCATCCCGTAAAACTTTCTGTTTGCCATTTTAACTTCGGCTCCATATACCCCTTTCCGGGGCAAAAGCTTCTTCCCTGGGACCTCTAAGTTTATAGTTGGATAGCCGATTTCCGTTCCTATTCCTTTACCTTTGACCGGTTTCCCTGAAATAAGATAACTATGCCCTAACATTTTGCAAGCTTCTTCAAAATCACCGGTGAGCATCTCTTTTCTTATCCTGCTACTGCTGATACGGGCTTTGTCCTCCAAAATTGAAGGAACAACCTTCAGTTCAAAGCCAAAAGTCTGACTGGCTTTTTTGAGTAATTCGATTCCGCCAGAGCGATCTTTCCCAAAAGCATGATTTTCCCCGGTTATCAATTCTCCGGCTTTGAGCTTCTTAACTAAGATCTCCTCTAAAAATACTCCAGCTGTCAACCGCGAAAGCTCCTTATCAAATTTCATAACCAATATACCGGACAACTCTTTTCCTTCGGGAATATTCAGAAGAAGTTTTAATTTCTCCTCTAAAGTAGAAAGCAGCAAAGGAGAATTTTCAGGCGAGACTACCATCTGAGGATGCGGCTCATAAGTAACCAGAAGAGATTCCCTTTTTTTCTCTTTTTTCTCCTTGTAAAGCTCCTTTAGAATAGCCTGATGCCCTAAATGAACACCGTCGAATGTTCCCAGGGTGACTACCGGCTTTCCCCAGGGCTCCAGTTCAGTCAAGTCGTAAAATATCTTCATTTCGAAAGGACCCTTATATATTCGATAATTTTCTCTTTTTTGTCAGCCTGGGCTAACTCAGCCGAGGATTTCAGAGCTTTTCCGAGAGCTAAGATCTGGTCCAGGTTATCTTTTAGACAAAGAGTATCTCCGGGTAGAAACTCCTTCTCCATTGAAACAATATCTTTGAATTTTAGATCTGGTCCATTTTTTATACTGGAGGCTAATTTGTCAGTGACTTTTATGGCCGGCAAAGAATTTAAAGCCTCTTCCACAGACACCAGACGTTCCTGTAATTTGGAGAGACTGAACAGTTGAATTTTTTCTAAGTCCAGAGCATCCTGCAATTTAAAAGGACCTATCCTCGTACGGGTAAGGGAAGATAGATGTGCACCGCATTTTAATTGGGAGCCTATGTCCTGGGCTAAGCTTCTGATATAGGTTCCTCTGGAACAGCTTATTCTCAAATCCACAAAGGGTAAAAAAAGCTTGAGGATTTCAATCGAGTTTATCCTTACCTTTCTCGGTTCTTTGGTTATCGGAGTGCCTGCACGGGCATAATCTGACAATCTCTTACCTTGAAATTTGAGAGCCGAATAGGGTGGTGGAACCTGCCAGATCTGTCCTCTGAACGATTCCACTACCTTTCTTACCCGGCCCTCATCCAGATCAAAATTGCTCAAACTGGACAAGATCTTCCCCTGAAAATCATAAGTATCAGTGGATACTCCTAACCTTATCTTTGCCAGATACTCTTTATCCAGATTTTCCAAAAAATTGACGATTTTCAATGCCTTTCCCAGACAAACCAGAAGCAGACCGGAAGCAAAATTATCCAGGGTACCGCAATGGCCCATCTTTTTTATCTTCAAAACCGTTCTAAGTTCATCCAGGGCTGAATGGGAAGTGATGCCCGATCTTTTATTGAATAAAAGTATGCCGTCCAAACTCATCTTGAAAGCTGCTCTTCTATCTTTTTTAAAATCAATTCTTTGGTCGAATTCAAATCCTGATTTACAGTGCACCCTGCTGCATTTCTATGTCCCCCGCCTCCAAAGGTCCTGGCCAGGGCTGAGACGTCAAAAGAGTTCTGCGACCTCAGACTCACTTTGGTTTTAGAATCATTTTTTTGAGTAAATAATACCCCAACCTCAGCCCCTTTTAAAAACAGGGAATAATCCACAAAACCTTCTGTATCTTCTTTCGAGACTTTTAATTCCTCCATGGTTTGCTGATCGATGACCAGAGAAGAGATTTTGCCATTTGCAAAGGTCTCCAGATTAAGCAGGAGAAAGCCCAGCAGCTTCAGGGATGCATTTGAGTTGTTATAATAAATCTGGTTGTTGATCTCCTTCGGATTTGCTCCCAGGGTTATAAGTTCTGCCCCGATCCGCAGAGCTTCTGGGGTAGTATTGGAAAATCTGAACCTACCGGTATCAGTAAGAATGGCAGCGTAAAGCTGGGTTGCGATCCGTTTATCCAGGTGATAACCAGCACTGGTTAAAAGCTCGTAGATTATCTCACCCAGAGCACAGGCTTGGGTATCTACGTAACTTATATCTCCAAAAAAAGAGTTGTCCGGGTGATGATCCAGATTGATTACCTTAGCACCTTCTTTCAGAAGCTTTTTGACCTCTCCAATCCTCTCTAAGTTTGGACATTCCAAAACAAAAATTAAATCCGCACTCCAATCGATAGCCTTAGCAGAATCGAAATCCTCAATCGCTTTCTCTTCGTCCAGAAAAAGATATTTTGAAGGTATTTTCCCCTGGTTGATTATTCTGACCTCCTTGGCTGAATCCATAAGCCAGCCCTTCAAAGCCAACTGAGAGCCTATAGAATCCCCATCTGGGTCCAGATGGGAAGTTATCAGCATCCTCCTGGCTGTCTTTACTGACTCGATTATCTGATTAAACTTTTCCTTCATCTTCAACCTTGGGTTCTGTATGCACCTGTTTTAAGAGTTGTTCAATCCGGGCGGCCATTTCTGTGGTATGATCATATCTAAAGATGATCCGGGGTATATGTTTCAGCCTTATCCTTTTGCCTATTTCCCTCTGGATGAACCCCTTAGCCCGCTCCAATCCCTGCTGGCTTTCTTTCCTTTCCTTCTCATCGCCCAGGACCGAGTAAAAGACCTTCGCATACCTTAAGTCATCAGTTAGCTCAACATCGGTAATGGTGATAAAACCCAGTTTGGGGTCTTTTAAAATCAGCAAAACGATCTCAGAGATCTCCCTTTTGATTTGATCCCCGACCCGGGAAGACCTTTTAGGTTGCATTTTACCATAGCTCCATTGAATAATCCAGCACTACCACTCCACTTTCTTTGTGCAAATGTTCTATCACCTGAGAGAGAACCTGATTGACAAATTTTCCTTGATTGGCTACTGCTGCCACCCCTAAAGTAGTCCTCTGCCACAGGTCATTATTCTCTACTTCTGCTAAAGACACGTTAAACCGGTTTCTGATCCGGTCTTTTATCCGTTTTAAGATCTGCCTTTTGCTTTTCAGGGAGCCGCTTTCCGGGAGATGAAGTTCAATAGTACAAATGCCAACCACCATATTTTAGGAAATTTATTCTTCTAACTTGCGGGCTAATTCTGTTATCTGGTAAGCCTCTAATATGTCGCCAACTTTGAGGTCATTGAAATTTTCAATTTTTACGCCGCATTCAAAACCAGAGCTTACTTCTTTCACATCTTCTTTAAATCTTTTCAGGGACGAGATATTCCCCTCATATATACTTATCCCTTCCCGGATTATCCTTACATGGTCCGCTCTTTTAATACTACCGGACTGAACATAACTCCCGGCAACCTGACCGACTTTGGAAATTTTGAAAACATTCCTCACCTCTGAAACACCGGAAATCTGCTCCTGTTTTTCCGGTTCTAAAAGCCCTTCTAATAGACTCTTTATCTCTTTTTCTGCATCATAGATTATGTCATATAATTTTATTACCACTTTTTCCCTTTGAGCTATCTCCCTGGCCCTGAAATCCGGGTGGACATGGAACCCGATGATCACCGCCTTTGAGGCTAAAGCTAAGAGAACATCGCTTTCATTTATGGCTCCGATGCCCGTGTGAATCACTCTTAGTTTGACCTCCTGAGCAGGGATTCTCTCCAGGGTGTCGGTAAGAGCTTCAACTGAACCGTCTACATCCCCCTTGATAACCAACGTTAACTCTTTGACTTTACCTTCTGCAATCTGGTCATATATCGAACCCAACCCGGCTCTCTCTAACGCTCTGTATTCCTGTTCTCGTTTAAGCCTTGCCCTTCTGTTACTTATCTCTCTGGCTTCCTGCTCGGTTTCGGTCACCATAAATGAATCCCCGGCCTGAGGTACCCCGGATGAACCCAGAGCTTGAACCGGAGCCGAAGGTCCTGCTTCCTTCAAATAGTTGCCTCTCTCATCTAACATTGCCCTTACCCTGCCAGAATGAGATCCGGTGACAAAAATATCACCTATTTTTAATGTCCCTTTCTGGATCAGAACTGTGGCTATAGGTCCCCTGCCGCGATCCAGTCTGGACTCAATCACTATTCCGGAAGCATTTTTAATCGGATCTGCTTTTAGCTCCAGCATATCAGCCTGCAAAAGTATCATCTCCAGAAGATGCTCGATTCCCTTGCCGGTTTTGGCTGATATTTCACAGACGACAGTCTTACCACCCCATTCCTCTGGAACTAACCCATATTTGGAGATCTGATGTTTAATCGGTTCAGCATCTGCGTTAGGCAAGTCCATTTTGTTAATGGCTATTATTATCGGTACCCCGGCTGCTTTGGCATGGTCAATTGCCTCCACGGTCTGGGGCATTACCGCGTCATCTGCTGCTATTACCAGAACGACTATATCCGTCACCTGGGCACCCCTTGCCCGCATAGCCGTAAAAGCTTCGTGTCCAGGAGTGTCTAAAAAAGTAATCTTGCCTTTGGGCAGCAAGACTTCATAAGCACCTATATGCTGAGTAATACCGCCAAATTCACCAGCGATGATATTGCTCTTGCGGATGTAATCTAAGAGGGAAGTTTTGCCGTGATCCACATGCCCCATAATTGTTACAACCGGAGCACGAGGTCTTAAATTCTCAGCCTCCTCATCCTCTTCTTCCTCAACTACTCCTATCTCCTTTAGCTCTTCCACCTCGAATCCGAATTCCAAGGCAATAGTCTCCAAAGTATCCATATCTAATCTCTGGTTAATACTGGCAACAAAACCTAACTCCAGACATTTGCTGATTACCTCTGAGGGTTTTACCCCCATGAGATTCGCCAGTTCAGCCACCGACATATACTCGGTTACCTGGATTTTCTTAGCCGGCTCGCTCCCTTCGGCTGTTTCCTCCTTCTCTTTTTTCCTATACTTTTTAAGCTTCTTTAAAGCATCGAATTGGGCCAGAGTCTTTTTGACACTGGCCTCAACCTCTTTAGGATTTACCTGCCTTTCCGGTTTACCCTTTTTGAACCTCACCTTTTTCTTTTTCTCGGAAACTGAGAGCTCCACTTTGCTTTTGGCACTTAAGTCCCTGAATTTCAACCTCTCCTTGACGCTCTCTTTAACGCTCTCCACCCGGTGACGTTCCTCTTCAAGTTTCTCTCTTTCTTCCAGCTTTTTTTTCTTAAGCAAGTCTTCTCTTTTGAGCTCTTCTTTCTCTTTTTTGAATTTTTCCTCGATCGCCTTCAAGACCTTTTCTTCCACCACGCTCATATGGCTCTTTATCGAGAAGCCCAGCTCCCGCAACATGGATAATAGGGCATCGCTGGAGATATTGTAATCTTTAGCTACTTGATAGATCCTTTTATTGCTCAATCTTTCCACTCCCTTTATCTTTGGATCCAGCCTTAGCAGGGGTAAGATACTTTTTGGCAGCCTCTATTAAGCCACTTGCCTTTTTCTCCCCGATCCCCTCGATCTTCATCAGATCCTCGAGCCGAGCCTTAGCTAAGTCCTGAACGCTATCAATTCCGGCTGATACCAGCTTTTCTTTCAGTTTCTCCCCCACTCCCTGGAGCTCTGTAACCACGATCTCAGGACCGGTTTCTATTTTTTTCTGTGCCCTGTAATCGGCCTGGCTTAATATATTTATCCTCCAGCCGGTGAGCTTGGAGGCTAACTTTGCATTCTGCCCGTTTTTCCCGATGGCTAAGGAAAGCATATCTTCCTCTACTATCGCGGTCATGCTTTTCTCCTCAGGGTAGACATCTAATTTGACTATCTTGGCCGGAGCTAAAGCTCTGGTCACAAAGTTCTCCGGAACCGCACTCCAGGGCACTATATCGATCCTTTCATTGGAAAGCTCCCGGACTATGCTCTGTACCCGGGCTCCTTTCACTCCCACGCAGGCACCCACCGGGTCGATCCGATCATCTATGGAACTGACTGCAATCTTGGAACGCTCACCCGGCTCTCTGGCTATAGCTTTAATTTCTATTATCCTTTCATAGATCTCCGGAACTTCTAACTCAAACAGCCTGATCAGAAGACCAGGATTGACCCGGGACAGGGTTATCAAAGGACCCTTAGCGCTTTTTTCCACATTTAGAATATATGCACGGATACGGTCACCCTGCCTGTATTTCTCCTTCTGGATCTGCTCTTTTGGCGGAATAATAGCCTCAGCTTTTCCCAGGTTTACTAAAAGATGACCCTTCTCCACCTGCTGAACAGAGCCGGTAACCAGCTCTCCCACTCTATCTTTATACTCCTCGTAGATTTTCTCCCGCTCTGCTTCTCTGACCTTCTGAATCAATATCTGCTTGGCGGTCATGATGGCATTCCTGCCAAATTCCTCAAATCCGATCGGAATTTTTACTTCCTGATCCAGTTTGGCTTTCTCTTCGATTTTCTTAGCCTCCGGTAAAGAGATCTCCAGATAAGGGTCAGTTACCTTCTCCACTACCTTCTTGACCGCATACATCTTGATCTCCCCGGTTTTCAGATCCACAGATACTTTGAGATTATCTGCATTTCCGAACTTCTTTTTGGCGGCTGAAATCAAACTGGTTTCCAAAGTCGAGATCACATAATCCATATCGATATTTTTATCTTTGGTGATCTGCCGTAAAGCTTCTAAAATCTCATTGCTCATTAAAAATGCTCCTCTTAAATAATGATTCTTCCTTTATCTATTCTGTCCCAGGGTATTGTCTCTACTTTGTCTTCTAATGCGAGGACCACCTCGTTCTCCCGCACTTCGACTATTTCTCCTTTGATCTCTTTCTTTTCATCCAATGGAAATTTCAGATCGATCTTCACTCGTTCTCCGATTTTTCGTCTGAAATCGTCCAGGCTTAAAAGAGGTCTTTCCAGACCCGGAGAAGAGACTTCCAGGGTATAGCGCCCCCGGATCAGGTCCTCGGTGTCCAGATAATCAGAGAGTCTTCTGCTTAAATCTGCGCATTCCTCCACCTTCACTCCGCCGGCTTTATCCACGAAGATTCTCAAGATATAGTGAGGCGGTTTGCCCACCAAATCCAGTTCCACCAGCTCCAGGTCTTCCTCCTCAATCAAAGGAAGGAGTCTCTGTTTCAATTCCTCTTTAATCTCTGGCAAAGATATTAATCCTCGGAACAAACTAATACGCTTTCAGTCCTTTAATCCTTTGATTTTTCGATACTTAAAAGAGTGGGCGAAACCCACTCTGTCAGATAATATAATTACCCTTATTTTAAAAAGCAAATGTTTTTTAAGTTTTCGTACTTTCCTTACCAGTAGACTCTATTTCAGACAGTATCTTAAGAAAACCTTCTAATACCTCATCTTTCCTTAATGATACTGTTGCCTGGCTGCCCCTGACTTTGACCTCTACTTTCCCTTCCTTAAGACTTTTCTCGCCTATAGTTATTCTCAAGGGTATACCGATCAGATCAGCATCGTTGAATTTGACTCCAGCCCGCTCATTTCTGTCATCCAGAAGAACCTCCAAATTTTTATCCTGCATCTTATGATAGATCTCAAGAGCGGTTTCTCTTTGTTTTTCATCCTGGAAATTTACCGGCACTATCTCAGCTAAATAAGGCGCAATTGGCACGGGCCAGATTATCCCACCCTCATCATGAAACTTCTCGACTGCTGCCTGAGCTGTCCGGGTTATCCCTACTCCATAAGAACCCATAATGAAAAACTTCTCCTGACCGTGTTCGTCCACAAAAGTGGCATTTAGAGCTTCGCTGTATTTAGTGCCTAACATGAAAGTGTTTCCCACCTCTATCCCTTTGGCAGTTTTAAGCCTGCCTTTTTCGCATTTGGGACAGAGCTCGTCCAAGGTAGCACTTCTAATATCAGCGACTGCATCCAGTTTAAAATCACGATCGATGTTTACATCAGTCAGGTGAAAACCATCTTCATTTGCTCCGGTCACAAAGTTGGTCAGATTTAAGACCTCTTTATCCCCTATGAGCTTCACGCCTTTCAAACCAACTGGTCCGGCGTAACCGACTTGAGCTTCAGTAATCCTCTGAACTGTGACTGCGTCAGCCATTTCCAGTTCTATGACTTTGAGGCTGTTTTTTAGCTTGGTCTCATTGATCTGTCTATCTCCGCGAATCAATGCAGCTATCACCTCTCCGTCTGCTTTATAAAGTAAGGTCTTAACCAATTTTCTGGCCGGAACATTGAGGAATCCGGTAACCTCTTCCACAGTTTTCATATTTGGAGTAGATACTTTTTGCAGGGGTTTCTCAGCCTCTTTGCTCTCTCGTTCAGAAGGCTCGATTGAAATAGCTTTTTCGATATTGGCTGCATAATCACAGTTGTCACAGGCGAAGATGACATTTTCTCCTCCATCTGTCTCAACCATCACCATAAACTCATGGGCTGCCTTCCCTCCCATAGCGCCAGTATCAGACTCAACTTTTTTGGTCTCCAGACCGCATCTTTCAAAAATCCTGAAGTAAGCATCCACCATTTTCTGGTAACTCGTTTTTAGACCATTTTCATCCGCGTCAAAGGTATAAGCATCTTTCATTATGAACTCGCGTGACCTCATCAGTCCGAATCTGGGCCTGATCTCATCCCGGAATTTGGTCTGGATCTGATAAAGGTTCAAAGGAAGCTGACGATAAGACCTCAGTTCACCTCTTATGAGATGGGTCACCACTTCCTCATGAGTTCCCCCTAAGACCAAGTCCCTGAGATGCCGGTCTTTCATCTTCATCAGTTCTTTTCCCACGGTTTCCCATCTTTTAGTAGCCAGCCAGAGCTCAGCCGGATGCAGAACCGGCATTAAAATCTCCTGAGCACCAGCCCGGTCCATCTCCTCTCTGACTATCTGGGTGATTTTTAACAAAACTTTTTGCATCAGGGGGAGATAGTTATAAACACCAGCGGCTAATTTGCGGATGTAACCAGCTCTTACCAGAAGCTTATGCGATATGATCTCCGCCTCAGTAGGCTCCTCTCTTAAAGTCGGAATATATGTTTCAGACCATTTCATAATTTTGCGTCTCGTTTTTTGCTTTTCGCTAATCGCTAATCACTGTCTTTACTACCCCTGACCCGACTTGAACGGGTGCTCGCGGCTCCGGAGGCCGCTGCTCTATCCAACTGAGCTACAGGGGCAGAAAAATAAGTCTATAGGCTAAAGGATTTTAGAGCTACATGCTACCTGCTACAAGCTCCCAGCGTTATCTTAAAAAAACAATTTCTCCCCGGATATTTCCTTGCTCCAGATTGAGTATCCCATAACTTCCCATAGTGAGGGGGATATTTCCAGATAAACTCCCTGGATTGAAAAAAAGAGTGCTACCTTTTCTCAGATTACAGGGAGAATGAGTATGCCCAAAGATGATCAGATCTGGCTTTTCCCTGAATTGTTCGCTGATTCTTTGCACTGAATCTAAAGTAGTGCCAAAACCGTGGATCAGTCCGATCTTAAATCCTGAAAGCTCAAATATCTTTTTGGAGGGTAGAACCTCTTTTATCTGCGGACAATCCATATTACCTCGCACCGCATAAAGAGTAGCCAGTCTCTCCAGCTCCAGGTAGACTTTTAACTCGGTGAAGTCGCCAGCGTGAATTATAACGTCATCGCCTTTGACCTTTCTTATGAATTCTGAAGGAATTCTGGAAACTCTTTTAGGTATATGGGTGTCCGCGATAACATAAACCATTATCTGAGTTTCTTTTTGTGGCGATCCCTTCTTAGTCTTTTTTTCCTCTTATGGGTTTTTATTTTAGCCCTTTTCCGTTTCCTTCCGCTGGGCATTATTCCTCCTTTCTATTTCTGCTGAATTATAAGCTCTTTAAATTCCTTCGAAGGTTTGAAAACCGGAACTTTTCTATCCGGCACCGGGACTTCCTCGCCAGTGCGCGGATTGCGTGCTTTTCTGGCCTTACGGGATTTGATCTTAAAAGTCCCGAACCCGCGGATCTCCAGATTATGCCCTTCCTTCATCGCATTCTTCACCGCTTCTAAGAAGTTATCCACTACCACCGCCACGTCAGTCCGGGTCAATCCTGTCTTTTCTACAATCTTTTCGACCAAATCTGCTTTGGTCATCTTACACCTCCTTTAGTAACTTTATGTTTTAGTTGCAACTGTTACAGTTTTTTGTGCTGCAAGTTGAGCAGGAATGTCCGGCAGAGGAAACGAATTTCCCTTTGGAGGAAAAACCGAAAACCGAGAATATCCTTTCACCTTCACCTCCACAGTTCGGACAAGCTTTTTCTTCTTGGTTATTCGAGATTAAAACCTCAAATCTACCTTCACATTTCCTGCAGATATATTCAAATATGGGCATATCTCTTAACTCCTTAAAACATTTATATATACGAGATTTTTTATTTGAAGATATACTGAAGCTTGGGCAAAAGGTTTTCGTTACTCCTCAAATTAGTGATGGCTTTAAAGCTCTGGGTCAGGATATCTACTAAGGTCACTTTTTTAGGCCTCTCTCTGATCGTCTTGGGAACTCCTTCTATACCTCCCATTTTCCCGGCAATCTTTACGGCATCCTCAAAATCACCTAACTCATCTACTAAGCCTAACTCCTTAGCCTGCCTGCCTGTAAAAATCCTGCCATCAGCCAATTCTAAGATTTTTTCCCTTTCCAGCCCTCGTCCTTCCATTACTGCCTCAACGAACTGGTCATAGGTATCATCGATCACCGATTGAAGGAGATCTCTTTCCTCCCGAGTCATAGAACGATTCCAGGTTCCAACCTCTTTCAACTCTCCCCTTTTAACCACTTCAAATTTCACTCCTATTTTCCTGAATAGTTCCTGCAGCACCGGAAATTCAAAGATTACTCCAATACTCCCGGTAAGGGTGCCAGGGTTAGCTATGATGGTGTCAGCTGCACAGGCAACATAATATCCGCCTGAGGCGCCCAGACTTCTAAGTGAAGCCACCACCTTTTTACCCGATTTTTTGAATTTCGAAACCTCCTCATAGATCTCCTGAGAAGGCACCACCCCACCTCCAGGACTATCAATGTCTAAAACTAAGGCTGGAATAGAGGTATCCTTGGAATATTTTTTTAGCTGTCTTATCACCTCATTGGAATTGTTAATAACTCCGTACACCTCAATTATAGCAACTTTTTTACCCATGCTGTAAAAACTACTGGTTCCTTCTTCTATGGAAATGCCCGACAATCCTATTAAAATGATAAAAAGGAAAAAAAGAAAGCTTAAGCCGATTATCACTCCAATGATTATATCACTTTTTTTCGCCACTTTACCTTCCTCTATAAATATATAGTTGAAATTCTCATCTATTTTTGAAAATCTTGATCCTGTCTCCTGCCCGGATATAAGAGGGGTCAGCTAAACTATTCCATTCTAAGAGTTTTTTCAAGGGGACTTTAAAATAGTTTGCTATGCTCCACAAAGTCTCTCCCCTTCTGATCTTATGAACCACTATTTCGCGATCTTCACCTGCCTGATTTCTTGATGGTATCTTAATGGAGTCTCCGACTTTTATCTCATCACTATCTCTGATACCATTTACCTGTCCCAGAGTCGAAACGTCAGTTTTAAACTTGTCGGCAATCTCCGTTAATGTATCTCCTGGTTTTACCTGATACCTCAGGTTTTCTTTTTTGGCTGGGCTGTCTGAAGAGGTAACTTTATCACCTTGGTCGCTGGAGTTGGGATTTTCTTTTCTGGCAGATAGTTTTCTATTTGTTCCGGAATCCACATAACCCGGTATCTTGAGATAATCACCCGGATATATTCTATATTTCTTGGAAAGAGAGTTTGCCTGCAAAATATCAAAAGGCGAAACACCATATTTCTTGGCAATGGCTGAAACTGTCTCTCCTTTTTTTACCCTATGCATGGTATAAAGTTTTTTGGCTGGCAGTTCAGAATATTTCTGGGAAAAGATTTCCCTGGTCCCTGCAGGTATCCTCAAAGGATAATTTGAATATTGGGGAGGGGTGACGTCTCTTAATAATTCGGGATTCAGGTCTCTTATCGAATCCAAGGAGATATTCAAAATATCTGCAACGGTTTTCAGATCAACCGGCTTATCTACCAGCACAGTATCAAACTCCAATGGTTTTTCATACTCTACCTCAAAACCATATTTCTTCGGATCCTTAGCTATAATAGTTGCGGCCATATAAAGAGGAACGTAGTTGTAGGTTTGCTTTGTTAAATTCAGCTCCCAGAAATTGTTAGTTTTATATTTTTTAATCTTTCGGTTAAGGCCTCCTTCTCCGCAGTTATAAGCGGCTAAGGCTAAATGCCAGGACCCGAATTCGTTATAAAGTTTAGTGAGATAATTACAAGCCGCATAAGTAGATTTTATAAAATCTCTTTTCTCATCATACCACCAGTTGCTTCTTAAACCATATATTCTTCCGGTGGACAGGATAAATTGCCACATCCCGACCGCATTTGCCCAGGAGCGCGCTCTGGGGCTGAAGCCGCTCTCGATCATGGGGAGATAGGCTAAGTCCTGCGGCAGGTTTTTCTTTTTCAGGATATCTTTGAACAGGCTGATATATTTACCGGATCTGGTTAAGTAGAGTGCGAATCTTTCCCGGCTCACGGTCTGAAGGTAAAGAAGGGCATTTTCCACCCGCTGGTTCCATTCAATCGGCATATCATAGATGGAAGTATCTGGCGCAGTTATCACTACTTGGGTTGAATCTTTCAGCTTTTGAAAATCCTGAATATTGTCGAACTTCTCCAAAAAAGATGAGATCGAGCCTTCGCTATCTAAAGTTCCCAGGGAAAGGAGTGTAATCTTATAGTCCGTAGCTATCTCGTGCAGAAGCCGATTATATTTATCGATGTTTTTCGAGTGAAGTTCGTCTTCCAAATCTAAATTGGAAAGAATCTCCAGAGCTTTTTCGAAATTTTCCTGAGCTTTCTCCCATTCAGCTTTTTGATTTGCCTCAACTCCTGTAGCATAATAGTTCTCAGCCTCTTTCAATTCTTCGGAGATAAGTTTCTCAAAAACTGCAGATGAATCCTCCTGTGAAGTAACCTGCGGCTCAGGCGGTGGATAATTATTCTGAACCTGGGGCTTTATCACCTGTCTGGAGCAGCTGTTAAACAATAGACCACTCATTCCTATGATAAGCCCAAAAATCCATATAAGCAAAAAAATCTTTTTCACGTCCGTTTTCATCTCCAATCTCTCCTTTTTATCTAACTCGTTGATATATAAAATAATGCATAAACCTTGTCAAGGTTTTTTTTATTTTTTTTCTAACCCGCACCTTCAAACATTTTTAAAACCTGATCTCTGAGATTTTCCTTTTCCGTATCAATCCAGCAAATCCCTTCCTCTTTTTTAAACCAGGTAATCTGTCTCTTAGCATAGTGCCTGGTTTCAAGTTTTATTTTTTCCTTAGCTTGCTCCAGGGATATTCCCCCATTCTGATACTGAAAAATCTCCTTATATCCGAAAGTCTTTAAAGAGGCAAATCTCAGATCATACCCTTTTTCTTTTAAACTTTTGACCTCATCCACCAGCCCTGCTTTTATCATCTGTTCTACTCTCTGCTCAATCCTCTGATACAGTTGTTCCCGGTCTAATTCAAGTCCGATTTTGACGAAATCATATTCCTCCGGCGGATACTCTCCTTTTTTTTGTAGCTCAGAAATCTTTTTACCGGTCAATTCATAAACCTCTAAAGCTCTGAATATCCGCACAAGATTATGCGGACCTATCTTCTTTGCAGCCTCCGGATCTTTTTTCTCTAAATCATTATAGAGAGAGTCAACTCCGAACCTCTCTGCTCTTTCCTTTAGTTTTGACCTTACCTTTTCATCCTTACCTGGACCTTTAAAAAATCCTTTAAATAAAGCCCTCAGGTATAGTCCAGAACCTCCGACTACAATAGGCTCTTTCCCCCTGCCCAGAACATCCTTAACAGCCTCCCTGGCTTTGATAGAGTAATCTGCTGCAGAGAAATATTCATCTGGGTTGACTATATCTATCAGATGATGGGGGACTTTTTTTCTTTCTTCCAGACTCGGCTTGGCAGTCCCGATGTCCATGAATCTGTAAATCTGGCGCGAATCTGCAGAGATTATCTCTCCTTTTAATATATCGGCAATTTCAAGGGAGACTTTGGTTTTGCCCGAAGCAGTAGGACCGAGAATGGTTAAGATTTTTTTAAGCATTTTTTATTTGGAGTGCATCATCCGTGATGATGCCAAAACAGACTGTTTGCCTAGCGCGGGAGTTCAACTTCTGCATCAACCGCATGGTTAGGTAGCGGAAGGCTTCAGCCTTCCATCTTCCAAATGGAAACCTAAAGGTTTCCGCTACATTTGGTATACCCACGTTGCCCTCAACGTGGGTACAAACTCTGGAGTGTAAAGCTTCAGCTTTACTTTGGGTAAACCTAAAGGTTTGCACTCCAAAAACCTCAGGTTCTCTCAAACCTCTTATTCAACTCCTCTATTGGAATTCTGATCAAAGTCGGCCTGCCGTGCGGGCAGGAATAGGGCTCTTTCGTAGCAAAGAGTTGGTCAAACAGCGAATTCATCTCCTCTAAGGAAAGCTTGTCACCTGCCTTTATTGCCCCTTTACAGGCAAAGGATGCCGCCACAGACTTAACCTTTTCACCTCCAGCCTTGAGTCTCTCCTCTAAGTCAACTAAGATCTCCTTTAAGAACACTTCGCCGTTTTGAATCTTAGGCAGTGGAGGAACCCCGCTGATTAAAACGCTTCTTCCTCCAAATGGCTTGACCTCAAATCCTAATTTATTGATCAGTTCGTCATTCTCCTCAAAAGTCATAAACTCAGATGGAGAAAGCTCAGTCACAATCGGAAAAAGAAGATGTTGTGAGGAAGCTTTCTCCACAGTAAGATTCCTTACCGCTTCCTCGTAAAGAACCCTTTCATGAGCCGCATGCTGGTCCATCACCACCAAGCTACCTTTGACCTGAGCTAAAATGTACATATTGGATAACTGCCATAAATTAGCCACACCTGCAGCGGATTCCCCAGCTTTCTTTTCTTTTAAGGGAGAAATTTTCATCCCTTTAAAAACTTCAGCCAAAAATTCCTGTTGAAAAGACTGAATTTTATCTTTGTCAGTGAGATATTTAGGGGATCCTTCCTTTACTTGTAGGGGCGTATTGCCATACGCCCCCTCTTTGTCTGTAGTCATGAGTTTCTCTTTCATATCAGTGTAAATGGGCATCACCATGCCTGTATTCAGGGTTTTATAAACCGCCGAATATAGAAACTCATACATCTGTTTTTCATTCGAGAACCTGACTTCCTTCTTGGCGGGATGAACGTTGACGTCCACCATATCAGGCGGTAAGCTCAGGTAGACGATTCCCCAGGGGAATTTCCCTCTGGGCAGAAGGTCTTTATATCCGGTGACTATGGCATGATAAAGAGATTTGGAGAAAATATCTCTCTGGTTCACGAAAAGATAAAGCTCGGCCCGATTTGTTTTAGCTATTTCAGGCTTGCCCAGGAATCCTTTGATCTGCACGACGTCATAATCACAATCCAATTCCAATATCTGTTTGAGAATCTGAGAACCAAAGACCTGTCCGATCCTCTGTTTTAGACCATCTGCTTTCTGGAGATTAAGAGTCTCCTTACCATCGACTTTGAGCTTGAAAGAAATCTGAGGAAAAGCTAAGGCAAAAGTCGTTATTCTTTCTATTATCTGTCTGGTTTCAGAGTTAGGACTTTTCAGGAATTTTCTCCGGGCAGGAGTATTATAAAAAAGCTCCCTGACAGTAATGGACGTCCCTTCCGGCGCTCCAACTTCTTTTATACTTTTTATCTCACCACCCTCGATTTTCAACTGCACCCCTGTTGGGAGTGGTCGGGACGCGCCTTCCTTTCCCTTAATGGGAGAGGGTGAAAATGAACGTGGTTTTGTCACCACCTCAACCTGCGAAACCAGAGCAATCGAAGGCAAAGCCTCCCCTCTGAAACCCAATGTCAATATTCGATTCAACTCTCCAAATGAGGAGATTTTACTGGTGGCATGATGGGTAAAAGCCAATTCCACGTCCTCTTTACCCATACCATATCCATTATCCACCACCCGAATATATTTCAAACCTCCTGACTTTATCTCAACCGACATCTCAGTCGCCTCAGCATCAATTGAATTCTCCACCAGCTCCTTGACCACCGAGACCGGCCGTTCAACCACCTCACCCGCAGCAATTTTATTGACTAATTCCGGAGGAAGGATTTTTATTTTAGTGGGCATAGTTTGTTTCTCTGTTCAACCCACATTGGTGGCAACGTGGGTCTGTTATGTAGCGGAAACCTTCAGGTTTCCATTTGGTAGGTCAGACATTCCTGTCTGACGGTTTTGTTTCCGGTGTCTGACAGAACAGACAAGAATGTCTGTTCTACCGATTGTAACCTCGCCTTGCCCTCAAGGCGGAAACAAATACCTCACAGCAGATTATAATGATTAAGCAGATAATCTGTTAATACATCTGATTAATCTGCTCCATCAGCTGTGAAGACCCTCTTCTTTCTTCTTTTCACCAAACCAATGACATACTGAAACAAAACACCAACTGCCGCCAACCCACCTAAAACCCAGCCCACAGTGGGATTGAATTTAAACGGCCAGATAACGCACCCGGCGTACACCAAAGCGCCTCAAAGCACCGCCGCTATTAATGTTCCAAATGCTTTAAAGAGTTCACGCACCTATTACCTCATAAAACATAGATGGTTGTTTCCAGCTCTCAAATTCTTAGCTTGATTTTACGTTTTTTCTTCCACTTTTAGGTAAATCTCATCAATTGCTTTTTGGATTTCTACTGTTTTTTGAAGAGAGGTAACAATCTTGCAGTAATGTTTTATATCATCAAGGGATAGCTTCCGTCCTTTTCTGTCTTTCAGCCACTTTTCACAAACCTGATAACCTCCAATTTGATATTGCCAAATCTCTGGTGTCATACCTTCAAAATACTGCTCCTTATTTATAAAAACTTTGCTATTTTCATATCTAACCTTTTCAACTTTGTTTTCACCTTTGCCTTGAAACCTTGCGATAGGCGAATCAATCTCTGCTGAGTTTAATAAATGCAAATCAACAAGCCTCTTGCCATATTCAGCCATATTGCTAAACAGTATGTAATCTTTAGTAAATGGAATTCTTGGAAAATCAATTTTTAGAAACTCAGCATATTTCGTCCGGTAGATGTTCGAGTAAAGGACAGCGTAAATATAAAAGAAGACCTTTTCAGGAGATGGTGTTTTATTAAAATCTTTTGTTAGTCGCTCAACTATTGCAGGAGAGAGATTTGACTTTCTCGCTTCGTAATCCGCTTGAGGTTCGAATAACATCATAATACTGCCGGAAGGCCCTTTGTAAGGGCCATCTTTTTCTGGATAGAGATAAAGAGGACAGATCGTATTATTTGCGAAAGCACTTTCAAAAACACAACTTTCTACAATGAGGTCCGAAACGAACGCATAAGAAAAAGGTGTTCTTTTATTCTGCCTTTTGATAAGAATTCCCAAATTCTTCTGCATCAT
>JAUYBY010000015.1 GCA_030692925.1 Candidatus Zixiibacteriota bacterium
TTTTCTCTCGATCATAAGGGGTATCCTGGATGATGGTCAATCTGGGCCCACAATTAGTGCAGTTTAAAAATGGGTAATTAAACCTTCTGTCCTTCGGATCAAAAAGCTCGTTTAGACAATCCGGGCAGGTGGCTAAATCCGGTGAGACTAAAACGGTTCTGGTATCCTTTTTTTTGCTTTCCCTGATCGTAAAATCCGGATACCCTTGGGGGGCAATCTTCAAAACCTTCATTTCTACAATTCTGGATTGAGGAGGAGCTGAACTTTTTATTCCATAAAGGAACCTATTTAAGTCAGGTTTACTGCCTTCTGCTTCCACCTCCACTCCATCAGTATCATTTAAGACATAACCTCGCAAATGGCATTTTTGGGCAAGATTATAGACGAAAGGCCTGAAACCTACTCCCTGGACAATCCCTCTGATTTCGATTCTGACGCCAGGCATCTTAGATAAAATTAGACAACTCTAAAGAGATCCGTTCAATTGAATTAACAGAATTAATATAACATAATTAATACGATTTAGCAAGCTGCTACTTTGTTAAATTTTTCACAAACTTTTTTATTTTGAATAGGAGTATTAAGATTATATAGCCCTGAAAAGCCTAATTTTATAAAGAAAAAAGGATTATCTCGCTCAACAAAAATCTCACAGATTTTCCTTGACAAGAAATGCCTGTGAATGTATAATATTTTGTGAAAAGATTCACAAATTCTGTGATGATTTTTTGAATAAAAACACCTGAAGGAGGTCTTTATGGTTTTAGAACGAAGGAAGTTCCTCCAGTTAATCGGCGGCTCAGCAGCCGCAATGGGACTTTCTCACCTCTGGCTTCCCAGGATAGTCCAGGCAATGCTGGAAAATCCTGGCAATCCTCCGGTTATCTGGTTTCAGGGACAGAGCTGCACTGGCTGTTCCATCTCTACTCTAAATACTGTCTACCCTGACATCGCTAAGGTTTTAACTGAGATTATCAGCCTGGAGTTCCATCCCAGCATCATGGCATCCTCAGGTGAACAGGCCTTGAAGGTCCTGGATTATGCACTGGAAAATCAGGCTGGCAAGTTCGTCCTGGTGGTGGAGGGAGCTATCCCTACCCAGGCAACAGGAAACTTCAACACTATGGGAGAAAAGGATGGGAAACCGATCACTGCCTTAGATTGGGTAACCCGTCTGGGTAATGCCTCCAAAGCTATTCTAAATGTGGGGACCTGTGCTTCTTTTGGAGGGATTCC
Source organism: Candidatus Zixiibacteriota bacterium (assembly GCA_030692925.1). Classification (GTDB taxonomy): domain Bacteria; phylum Zixibacteria; class MSB-5A5; order MSB-5A5; family RBG-16-43-9; genus RBG-16-43-9. The sequence goes on from JAUYBY010000015.1 coordinate 1,237, forward strand.
CGCAGGTACACCTAACCCAACTGGAGCTAAAGCGGTAAGAGATATTCTGCCCAAAGCTACGATGATTAACATTCCAGGTTGCCCCCCTCATCCGGACTGGGTTATCGGGACAATCGCACATGTCTTGCTCTACGGAATACCTGAGCTGGATAAAGATCTCCGCCCCTTAGTCTTCTACAAAGGGCTCATCCATGAGAACTGCGAGAGAAGAGCAGATTTTGAAGCAGGCAAGCTCGCTAAAGATTACGGTGAGGAAGGATGCCTTTTTGAATTGGGTTGCAAAGGACCCATGGCATACTGTGACGTTTCCATTAGAGGATGGAATAATGGAGTGAACTGGTGCAACAGGAGTGGTGGTCCTTGCATCGCCTGCACTGAACCGACCTTCCCTGACCATAATGGATCCGGATTATACGGTCTTTTAGATAAGGACTCAATCCTGGGAATTCCCTGGAGGAAGGCTGAGGCAGACGAACCTAAAAAGCTGGTCAAGTTGACTTAAGAAAGGAAGGTAACCTATGGCAAAGAAAATTACGATTGACCCCATTACTAGAATTGAGGGTCACCTAAAAATAGAGGTCGAGATTGAAAATGGTAAGGTCTCTGATGCCAGAACCTCAGGCGAGATGTTCAGGGGATGGGAGATTATTCTTAAGGACAGGGACCCGAAAGATGCCCAGATGATCACCCAGAGAATCTGCGGTGTCTGCCCCTCTCCCCATGCTCAGGCTTCCACCTTATGTCTGGATGATGCTTTTGGCATCGATCCGCCGGATAACGGGAGGTTAATCCGAAATCTGATCCTGGGAGCAAATTACATCCAGTCGCACATACTTCATTTTTACCATTTGGCAGCCCTGGACTATGTGGATGTGACTGCAATCCTCTCCTATACCGGAAACGACCCTGGTTTGAATAAAATCAAAGCCTGGGCAAAAATAGAAGTGGATAGCGGGAGACCAACTGGTGTGGCTCCATTTCTACCCAGATTGAAAGGGGATTATATTACTGATGCTGACGTCAATATCTCTGCACTTGCTCATTACCTGACCGCCCTGGATATCACCAGAAAGAGCCAGGAGATGCTATGCATCTTTGGCGGAAGAATGCCTCACGAGATAGCGATAATGCCAGGAGGTGTCTGCGAGAGGCCCACAGTGGACAAGATGACCTCTTTTCTGTATAGATTAAGAGAGCTTCAATCCTTTATTGATAATGTCTATATCCCGGACGTTTTGACAGTGGCAAAAGCCTACCCCCGCTATTTCGAGGTCGGCAAAGGATGCGGAAATCTTCTATCCTATGGTGTGTTTGAGGAGAATAATGACGGAACCAAGAAATTTATCTCCGCAGGAGTTTATCTTGATGGTAAGGCACAACCCTTTGACCCGGGCAAGATAGCAGAATATGTGAAGTATTCCAAGTTTTCATCTAAGACCGGCTTACATCCTTCCCAGGGCGAAACAGTTCCTCAACCGGATAAGAAGAATGCCTATTCCTGGGTGAAATCCCCAAGGTATGAAGGTAAGGTTTGTGAGGTTGGTCCCCTTGCCCGGATGGTGGTTATCCATCTTCAAGGCTCAAATCCTGCCGCATCCAGGTTAATCTCCGATGCCCTGACACAGCTTAATCTGCCGGTTTCTTCTCTCTTCTCGGTAATGGGAAGGCACGCTGCCAGAGCTTTAGAGGCAAAAATCGTGGCTGACATATGTGCAGAATGGGTGATGCAGCTGGATCCGTCAAAACCGGTTCATACTAAATTTGAGATACCCGATCAGTCCACAGGTATGGGTCTGACTGAAGGTCCTCGTGGTGCTTTGGGCCACTGGATCACCATTAAAAACAAGAAGATCGATAACTATCAGTGCGTTGTTCCTACTACCTGGAATGCCAGCCCCAGAGACGACAAAAACCAGTTGGGTCCAATGGAGCAGGCTTTGATTGGAACTCCGGTTTCTGATCCGGAAAACCCGATTGAGCCCCTACGGGTGGTTAGAGCGTTTGACCCCTGCTTGGCTTGTGCCATTCATATCCTTGAGCCGGGAAAAGATGTCAAGAAGTTCAGAGTTCTATAACTAAATCAAGGTTTGGACATAGGGGATCTTACCGTTAGATCCCCTATTTTTTTCTAAAAAACGATGAAAAAGAAAATTTTAATCGCCGGAATTGGAAACCTCCTTTTTACGGACGAGGGCATAGGAGTCCATATCATAAGGGAGCTCTCCAAAAATAAATTGCCAGAGTATGTGGAATTAGCCGAGATAGGAACAGCCACCTTTGAGCTTGAGAGATTCATCGAAGGAAAAGATAAAGTAATAATCGTGGACGCCATTGCCTCAGATGAACCACCAGGAACTATCTACAAACTTACCCCGGACGATCTGAAATCCGAAAAAAGAAAACTTTTGACCTCTCTTCACCAATACGGAGTAGTTGAAGCCTTAGAATCTGCTTCTCTAATGGGCATAAAGCCTGAAATGATTATTTTCGGAATTACGCCTAAAGACTACCACACCCCTTCTATCGAACTCACTCCTGAGCTCAAAAGATCGCTCCCGGAAATTGTTGAGGCAATTTTAAATGAGATAGCCTTGTAGGTCAGGGCACCCGACCTACGAGATTGCTGTCGACCCCTGGTGACCTCCGGTACATCCTACCACTGGCATGCCTTTACCACACAAGCAAATAGATCACAACGCCTACCCCAAGCAGAAAACGGTAGTATGCGAAAACATTGAAGGAGTGGCGCTCGAAGAACCTGAGCAGGACCCTGATTGCCAGATAGCCGACAAAAGCCGCAGTAGCGGCGCCCGTGAGCATGACCAGCCAGTCGTGGTTTGAGAGGCCTTCCCGGTAGGCACCGGCAAGCTTTTTGACGCCGGCGCCAAATATGACCGGTATTGAAAGAAGAAATGAGAAGCGGGCAGCGGCGCTTCGTTTTAGTCCTTGCGACATTCCGGTGATCGTCGTGATGCCGGAGCGTGAAACACCGGGAAAGAGCGCGAGCACCTGCGCAAATCCGATCAGAATTGCGGTCTTCCACCCCAACTGCTCTATACTCTTTTCCTTGGATGAGTTCCTTTCAATGATCATGAAGAGCACGCCAACAGAGACAAGTAGACTAACGACGAGCCATAAGCTCCGAAGGATGGTATCAGCCCAGCTTTCCAGAAGGAAGCCGCCGATTCCGGCAGGAATCGAAGCGACAATTATGTACCATGCCATACGCTGGTCAAAATCGTCTTTGAGATTCCATTTGGCAAAGCTCCGGAAAAACGCTCCAATGTAGCTGACGAGATCGCGCCTGAAGTACAGGAGGAGCGCTACGAGTGTACCCACGTGGAGTGCGACGTCGAAGGTCAGGTTATCCACAAAGTCAAACTTGAATAAGTCATGGGCAATCACCAAATGAGCTGAGCTGGAAACCGGCCAGAATTCGGTCAGCCCCTGGATTATCCCAAGCATCACTGCGTACACAAAGTCAATCATACATTTTGTCTAATCGATAATGTCTTCTTTGCTCTGTTTTAAATTTCATAACGATTGAACTATTGTAAAGAATTTAGTTGAGATGTTATAACTTCATTCCTTTTTTGTCAAGGTGAATCTTTGAGGAATTGGGGGGTAATAATAACCTAAAACGGAGAGGATAGGATTCGCTGACCAGCCCTGAGCGAGTCGAAGAGAACCTCGGGGTCCCGCATTCTGCGGGACAACTGCTTAAATATCAATATGTTGACCGGTTGAAGCAGTCGGTTTTGAATTTCAGGTTAGGTGACAAATCCGTAACTATTAATCCTTTATCAAAGCTTTTACAAACTCTCGTTCATCAAGAGAAGGTGGCCCTTGTGGTGTATTAATCAAACCCGGTACAATCATTGTTCTTAATAATTTTGTTTTTCTGATATTCTGAATTTCTTTATTTTTTTCAATACCGGCACCAATAAGAATTGTCTCAAGGTAACTAATATCTTTTTGAACCTTTATACTAGGCTTAACGAATTTATCCTTATTGGTACGCTTAGCGATGAGGAACAGTAAAGCAGTTCCTTTTCTCTTAGCTATGACATGATCATAGATGTTACGTTGATGACTTCCAAGGCATTCTTCAGCAAAAGAGCGTTTAGTTGTCATTCCGATATACCATGGTTTTATTCCGCGGCCTGCTTTTACAGCGAAAAGGTAACAACCACATGCAGAAGAAAGACCAGGTTCTTTTTGGTCAATATTTCCCCAGAATCCTTTCAAAACATCTTTACCTGGTTCAATCAAACCATTTGAAGATTTCTTTATTTTATGTGGTCCATGTATCGAATATTTCATTTTCAACTCCTTGATTTTAAAATATAAAATATCATTTAACTTCTGTTTATCGGTTTTCAGATAGACCCACTTAGGGTTTTGCTTCCAGATAACACTCCAATGTTCTCAGGCGCAAATTATCATCCGCGTTTCATCTCTGTATTAGAGCGGAAGCGCCACGTCAGTCCACCCACTGGAGATGGGATGCAGCAAGTTCCGGAAGTGCGACCCAATCTTGCTGTTTGGGTTTCGCAGACGAGCAGCAATTGTCTCGGCCATGGGGTCGACCAAGTACACCTTCCGAAGACCTGCGTTTTCTGACAATGCCCTAGCCAAGAAAAACATCATGTCGGTATCCGAAAAAGGGAAGCTGTACCCGATGAACGCAACGATGTTAGCCTTTGACAGTGCCCGTGCAGCGAGGCTCCAGACGGCCTTCAACTCCTCCGGCAGGTCGGGCGCTTCAGAAAGGAAGGTGGGACGATCACCGGAATCCCTGGTGCCTTGTATTTGGCAGTACATGGGTACGGGAGCGATCGTGGTTCTCCATTATAAAAGGAAGTTTGGAGGGCAACCACTCGATCCTCGACGACTAAGCCCGGCTCGTCAGCAGTGCGATACCAATTCACTGAACCGTGGAGTTTATAAAGAGGGATTTTACCGGAACCATAGAAGTTACTGATAGTTCGGACATCGCCCGCCTTAACGCGGTGGACCTCGAAACCTGGATTCACGGAAGTGCGGAGGGAGTTACACGCGCTCTCGATGTTCAGATCATAGTTCGTTGTGACGAACGACAAAGTCCCTTTAAACTCACTCGGCTCCGCCCCAATAAGCTTCTTGAGGCACTCACACCTTTGCCAGTATTCACGTGGAGAGAGTATCGTTGTGTATATCTTTTGGATGATTTCCAGTAGGCGGCGATTCCGATTCTCACCATCTTCGGTGAGACCCAAACGTTCGCCCATCTGGGAGAACGAAAGAATATCTTCGATATTTGTGGGTGAGCTTTCAAGAAAGCTGTTCGCGCGTCGTGCTTCCAAAGCCAGCCTGCCAAGAAACGACCGATCATCGTCTGTCAAGTTCTCGCAAGAATCAGCGAACCCGAGAAACGTGTCCATCACAGGATGGTCAAAGGCTGCTGAAAAGCCAGCACCCATAAAAAGTGTAAGATTCATTCTCGTCTCGAGCTTGTATGTCAGGAGCCCGGTGCTCCTGATACTTTTATTTGTCTATGAACAATGAACCTCAAACCATGAACCGATTTTAATATGCGGAGAGGCCGGGATTCGAACCCGGGGAACGGTTTTACCCGTTCAACTGCTTAGCAGGCAGCTGCCTTCAGCCATCTCGGCCACCTCTCCGGGAAATACAGTTTGGAGTTTGTTTGTTTGGAGTTTGGAGACCCCACCCCACAACTCCAAAAAATATCATTCGTTTTACAAAGAGCAAACTCGGTATTTTTAAATTCCTTGAACTATTGAACCATTGAACAATTGAACTTTTTTTTAAGATTCTGGTAAAACTAAAGTTTTACACTCCAGCCGTTTGAGCTTTTTTTACGAAGTTTTGTCCGGCTTCCACTGCTCGAAAACTTTTCCAACCAAACCCGGTCCTGGTTTTAAAGTCGCCTGGCCTGGCTGCCAGCCAGCCGGGGTTGCCTCTTTCCCCTTGGATTCCCTTACTTTCTGGAAAGCTTTCATCTGGCGCATAAGCTCATCTACGTTTCTTCCCACTGCCGGTGCTAAAATCTCCATCGCCTGAAGCACCCCGTCCGGATCGATTATGAACTGCCCTCTGATGTTCACTCCTGACTCTGCGTCGTACACTTCATAGACTTCTCCGATATTTCCACCTGGATCTGAAAGCATAGGATAGGGAACCCCACCCTCCACCATCTTGGAAAGCTCATTTTGCTGCCAGATCTTGTGCACGAAGATGCTGTCCACGCTCATTGACAAAACTTCCACTCCCAGATTCTTAAGCTCCGGATATTTCACAGCAACTGCTGTCAGCTCAGTAGGTCATACGAAGGTGAAATCCCCTGGATAGAAAAAGAGCACTACCCATTTTCCAGAATAGTCTGATAACTTTATTCTTTTGAAATCCCCCTGGTGAAAAGCAGGGGCTTCAAAATCAGGCGCCTTTTTCCCGACTTTTACCATATGCTTTTACCTCCTTTAATATTTGAGTTTCTACCTTAAGGGCACAGAGCATCACCGTTAAACTCATTCTATCTACGGATTGATATTATATAAGTAAAAATCGAATGGAAATCAATGATTTTTATACAAATTTATATCGTAGGGGCGAGGTTACCTCGCCCCAGGTTTTTTTGTAGCGTCGGGTTTCATACCCGACGTTTGTTTTATCCTAAATGTTCGGGAGATACTTAAGAATAAACAGGGGCGTTCATCTGAACGCCCCTACCATATGATGGAAAGACAGAAGGTCAAGTAATTAAATAATTCTTCCTACCAAGGTTGAGGCCAACCCGGGGTTACCGGGTTCCCCGCGTAGAGGGCAACGTGGATCTACCAAGTTTTTCGTAGGGTAACCCTTCAGGGTTGCTCTTTTTCTTTTTCGCGAGGCTGAAGTCTCAAGACCTTGACGGCCTTGCCCTACGCATCGGACAGGGACAAGCCCTGTCCCTACTTGTCTTTTTCTACTCTTCAAACTTCAAACGAACAAACTCCAAACACTCTCCTATCTCCCTTCCTGTTTCCTGAGATAAGCTGGTATCTCTAAATCATCCTGGGAAAAAGCCGCATCCCTGTTTTTAGGCCTAAGGATTTGCTGGGTTGGGTTCTCTTTCTTAAGCGGACGGGGTTTCTCAAAGACCAGCTTGCGCGAGGAAAACAAGTCGTGTTCTGATTCCGGTTCTCTTTTCAGGGCTGAATTCCCGAATCCGGTAGCAATTACCGTCACCCTCATCTCGTCTCTTAAGAATTCATCGATAACCGCTCCCCAGATGATATTTGCCTCAGCTCCAGCCGCCTCTACCACGACTGAGGAAGCCTCGTTCACCTCAAACAAGGTCATCTGCGGACCTCCGGTCACGTTCACCAGAACACCCTTTGCCCCGGATATGGAGACATTTTCCAGGAGTGGACTGGCGATAGCTTTCTGGGCTGCCTCTTTAGCCCTGTTTTCCCCGGATGCATAGCCGGTTCCCATAAGAGCATCGCCCATCTCCGACATAATTGTTTTCACGTCTGCGAAATCTAAGTTGATCAAACCGGGTACGGTGATTAAATCTGAGATTCCTTTAGTGGCTTGAAGCAAAACCTCGTCTGCAAACCTGAAAGCCTCTAAAAGTGTGGTCTCCTTCTGCACCACAGAGAGAAGTTTTTGATTCGGTATAATAATCAGCGTATCAACCCTTTGCTTCAGCTCCTCGATTCCCTGCAGGGCTTTTGCCATTCTTTTCTTTCCCTCAAAATCAAATGGCTTGGTCACCACAGCAATGGTCAAAGCACCTAACTCCTTGGCAATCTCTGCAATTATCGGTGCCGCACCAGTGCCGGTTCCTCCACCCATACCGGCGGTGATGAACACCATATCAGTTCCGCATAACGCCTCAGCCACCAGTTCCCTATCCTCTTCAATCGCCCTCCTGCCGATCTCCGGATTGGAGCCTGCTCCCAGACCTTTGGTCAGCTTGGCTCCGATCTGGATTTTTTGAACCGAGCGGGAGCTATCTAAAGCCTGGGCATCCGTGTTAACTGAGATGAACTCCACCCCGGATAATGAGGCATCTATCATCCGGTTTATTGCGTTACCGCCTGCACCTCCCACACCCACCACTTTCATCCGAGCGTATTCTTGAGCCCCTATGTCTAACTCGAAGAACATAACTGACCTCCTGTTTTAAAAGATTTTATATTTATTTATCATTCCTGCCAAAGTGAACGAGCCTGGTCGGGCAAGGTGCCCGACCTACGAAGACCGTGAACTTATATTTCATCACTTCTCGTAGGCGGGGCTCCCAGCCCCGCAAACATGAGCTTTTCAAAGACCTCTTTATAAATATTCTCCAAAAAAGTTTTTTACCCTGTGAGCGACCCGGTTGAAAAGCCTTCCATTAGCTCCCTTTCTGAATTTCCCCTGGTAATTTCTTAGCCCGTAGAGAACTAACCCGATTCCTGTAGTATTCACCGGATTAGCCGCTATGTCTAAAAGGCCGCTTACTCCTTTTACTTCGCCCTTTTTGACCGGCATATCAAAAACCTGCTCAGCTAAATCCTCTGTCCCTTCTAAAAGAGAGCCTCCACCGGTCAGCACAACCCCGGTCGCCAAAATATCCGAGAAACTTGTCTTCTTCACCTCTCTCAAAGCCAAACTGAAAATCTCCTCCATCCGGGGCTCGATTATGGCTGCCAATATGCTTCTGGAAACTTCCCTTGGCTCTCTGGCACCAACTCCGGGTACTTTTATCATCTCCTCAGGATCAGCTAATGAAGCCAGGGCACAGCCATAACTTTTTTTCAGCTCTTCGGCCTGTTCAACTGGAGTTCTCAAACCTATGGCTAAATCGTTAGTTACGTTCCTCCCGCCTAAGCTTATAACTGCAGTATGCCTTATGCAACCATCATAGAAAATTGCCAGATTAGTAGTTCCGCCACCTATATCAATCAGGACAACTCCCGACTCTATCTCCTCTGGCGTAAGTAGAGCCTGGCTTTCTGCCAGGGGTTCTAAGACTAAATCTAAAAGCTCATATCCTGCTCGTTTCACACTCCGGTGGATATTCTGGGTCGAGGTGACTGAGCCGGTGACTATATGAACCTCTACTTCCAATCTGGTGCCTCCCATTCCTCTGGGATCTTTAATCCCGGACTGGTCGTCCACGGTGAATTCCTGGGGAAGCACGTGGATTATCTCCCGGTCCATCGGGATAGCAACAGTTTTGGCAGCCTCAATTACCCTTTCTATTTCAGACTGGGTGATCTCATGGTCCTGACGGGTTACAGCTATAACTCCCCGGCTGTTGATGCTGCGGATATGGTCGCCGGCTATGCCGGCGTAAATCGATTCAGCCTTCACTCCTGCCATAAGCTCTGCGTCCTGGACCGCTTTAATTATCGAGTTAACCGTCTGCTCTAAATTCACCACCACCCCCCGTTTCAATCCTTCTGCTGGAGCTGTTCCTAACCCGATGATCCTTACTTTTCCTTCCTCATTCACCTCCCCGATCACTGCACCTATCTTGGTCGTGCCCATATCTAAACCTACAACCACGTTATCTTTTCCCATAGCTTATCTCCCCTGCAAGCTTTTATACCGCCTGGACGGCGTATAAAGGCTTCTTTTTACAGGCTTTTCTTTGCTCCTTTAAAAATTACCTGGTCCCTGAATCTGAAATCAAGGTATGAGCATTCCTCAACTACTGATGCTTTATCTAACCAGACGAATCTTTCGATCTTTTTTTGAAAATCGCCTGTCCCGAAAAAGATTCTGGCACCGCTTTTCACCAGTATGACTACTAAATTATCCTTATCCTCTAAATCTATCTCTGAAATCTGGTCCAGAAACTCCGGTAGTTTCTCCCTCACTGCTTTATAAAAGGCCAAGGCTTCCTCGATTTTTGGCTCCTCTACTCTGCTGTAAGGTTTAAAGCTCCTAAATTTTATCCCGTTTATAATGGGCAAATCATATGCTTTCCCTTCTCTTAAAGGGATGATCTCCCCCTCCAACGATAGCCCGCACAGCTGGGGCGAAAGGTTTAAAATAAGATCAGGTTTTTTCTCCTCTATCCTTATGGCGACCTGGTTCGGAAGGATCCTGTAAGTCTCAACTGATTTGACCCTCTGGTCTTTTTCTATCTTTCTTTCAATATCCCCCAAGTCGATTTTGAAAATGTTCTGTTTTAATCTCAAATCCGCTAACTTCAGCACCTCGTCCTGGCTTAAACCTTCGTTTCCCGTTATGTCCAGGTTTTTCAGCCCGAAAAGAGTCGACTCGGTGAAAAAAAGCTCAACCCCTCTCAGCCAGAGAAAAAGCAGCACCAGAACTCCTGCGATTGATGCCTTTTTCATCTGTCCCCCTCTTTTAAGGATGAGAGCAGATTTTCACCCACCTTGAATATGTCTCCTGCTCCTAAGGTTATCACCATATCCCCTGATTTTAAGATTTTTTTAAGGAAGGGGATTATCTTTTCTTTCTCCGGTATATAGAAGACCTCCTTATGCCCGTATTCTCTGGCCTGTGAGGCAACAAGCTCACCGGTTATACCGGGAATAGGCTCTTCCCTGGCAGGATAGACATCTGTTACGATCAATATGTCCGAGTCGAAAAAAGACTTACCGAACTCTTTATAAAAATCTCTGGTACGCGAGTACAGATGCGGCTGGAAGATAGCTATGGTTCTTCTTGACCATCCATCCCGTGCTGCCTTAAGAGAGGCTCTTATCTCTGTGGGATGGTGTGCATAGTCATCTACAACCATCACCCCGTTTATAACCCCCTTGATTTCGAATCTCCTGCTAACTCCTTTGAATTCTGACAGAGCTTTCTTCATCTTGTCAAAGGGTATCTCCAGTTCCAACGCCACACAGAGTGCGGCTAAAGAGTTTTTGACATTATGGATTCCGGGAACAAACAGGGAGACTTCTCCTAAATCTTTGTCTTTATGCCTTACCTTGAAACGGCTGCCATTTTCTTTGAGCACGATTGAATGAGCAACCAGGTCAGCCTGGGGAACCAGCCCGTAAGTGATTATAGGCCTTTCTATCCTGGGCATTATCTCCTGAATGGTTGCCTCATCCAGGCATAGAATCACGCTCCCATAAAAGGGAACTTTATTGACGAACTCTGTGAAAACCGATTTTATTTCCTCTAAATCCTTGTAATAATCCAGATGCTCTGCTTCTAAGGTAGTGACCACAGCAATTGTAGGAGTAAGGCGCAAAAACGAGCGATCAAACTCATCTGCCTCAGCTACCAGGTATTCTCCCTGACCTAATTTGGCATTACTTCCTAAGTTTGCGACCCTGCCGCCCACGATAATGGTCGGGTCTAATCCAGCTTCAGTTAAAATCTGGCCTATCATCGAGGTGGTGGTTGTTTTTCCGTGAGTGCCTGCCACTCCGATACCGAATTTCATTCTCATCAGCTCACCTAACATCTCGGACCTTCTTATCACCGGGATTTTGTTCTCCCTGGCAAATACTACTTCTGGATTCGTATCTTTGACTGCTGAGGAGATGACCACAACCTCCGCTCCTGCGATATTCTCCTTCTTATGCTCCAGAAAGATCTTGATCCCTAATTTTCTCAACCTCTCAGTTGATTCAGAGCTTCTCATGTCTGACCCGGAAACCGAATATCCTGAATTCCAGAGGATCTCGGCAATGCCGCACATCCCGGTCCCGCCTATCCCTACAAAATGAAGCTTTTTTACCTTTTTGAATTGCATCATCATATTTCTATTCTTCTTCGTTCCTCGTTGGTCTCCTGACCAACGAGGCTCCGTTGGTGAGGACACCAACGGAGAGCACTTTCATCAGTCATTGCGAGGAGTCCGCACGGACGACGAAGCAATCTGAATAAAGTAAACGGATTGCTTCGCCTCTTCGGGGACTCGCAATGACGTTTGTTATTTCTTATTATCTTCCTTTTTCAGTCTTTCATTTTCCTTTACTTAACCCGTGTAGGGGCGGGGTTCATCTCCACCCTGGGGTACGGGTGGAGACAAGCTCCACCCCTACGATTATTTTTTTAAAAGCTCCTCCATCTCATCCACAATTTGAGAAGCTGCCATTGGTTTAGCTAAAATTTTTGCATTTTCCGACATTTCCTTCAATCTATTTTCATCTTTTAATAAACCTATCATCATCCCCGCTAAATTCTCCCCTTTAAGCTCCTTTTCTAAAATCACCTCAGCTGCACCTTTTTCTTTTAAGGACATCGCATTGTATCTTTGATGGTCTGCTGTGGCAAAAGGATAAGGAATAAGAATCGAGGGTTTACCGCAGGCAGTCACCTCAGCTAAAGTCAGAGCACCAGACCTGCAGACAATTAAGTCAGCAACAGCATAAGCTGAACTCATATCCTGGATAAATGGCAGAACAGTTGAGGTAACATTCACTCCCTTCATAAAATCTCTGATCATTTCAAAATCAACACTCCCTGTCTGCCAGAGAAGCTGAATATCCTTAGCCTGCTCCAGATAACTTATCCCTTCTCTTATGGCTTGATTTATCCCTTTAGAACCCTGGCTTCCACCTAAGATGAAAACCGTTTTCTTGTCCGGGTTCAAATTGAACTTTCTTAGTCCCTCTTCTCTGTTCCCGGATACGATCTCTTTTCTGATAGGATTACCCAATACCCTCAGATTTCTTTTCAAAGGAAAGTACCTGGCCGAATCCTGGTATGAAAGACAAACCCGGTTGGCAAATAAGGACAAAATCCTGGTGGATATGCCCGGATAAGAATTCTGTTCCTGGATGAGCGTTTTCTTCCCCATCAGGCTTGCCATTAAAAGAACAGGCAGGCTCACGTAACCTCCGGTACCAATGACAATGTCAGGTTGATACTTTCTCAAAACCGTTCTTGATTCCAGGAGACTTTTCAGTATGTAGAAGGGCAAAAAGAAAAGCTCTTTTCTCAGACTACGGGCTAACCCTTTAGCCGAGATGAATTCCAATTTGAAATTGTTTTTTGGAACTAATTCTTTTTCCAATCCCTTCCTCGTGCCGATGAAAAGTATCTCTGAGTCCGGAAACCGGTATTTGAACTCACTGGCAATCGCAATCGCCGGGTAGATATGCCCTCCGGTTCCTCCTCCAGCTAAAATCACTTTTAGCATAACCTCCTGTGTATCTTAAAATCCCTTTGTCTGGAGATGTTCAGGATTATCCCTACACCTGCCAGATTGAAAAAAAGAGAAGTTCCTCCATAACTCAAAAAAGGCATCGGTATTCCCGTGGTGGGAAGTAACCCTAAAACCACGCCTGAATTTATGAGAAAATTTATAAAGATGGTAAAGGTTAGCCCAAAGGCAAGGTAATATCCTAACAGGTCAGGCGCTCTCTGGGAAATCTGCATTCCTCTCCAGGCTAAAAGAAAAAAGAGGATTAAAATGCCTGCTACCCAGAAAAAACCTCCCTCTTCACCGATAGTAGCCAAGATGAAATCAGTGTGAGGTTCAGGCAGGAAGAAAAGTTTCTGCCTACCCTGACCTAAGCCAACACCAGTCAGCCCGCCATTCCCCATAGACAAAACCGCCTGTTTGAGCTGATAACTACCCTGCAACGGGTCTTTAAGGGCTTTAGCATAATCTATTATCCTGTCTTTTTCATACCCAGTCACAAACACAAATAATAGCCCGATAACTATAACCGGAATAGTGATGAATAGCAGATAACGCAATTTTGCTCCAGAGAGATAAAGCAGAATCAGCGAGCTTAAAACCAGGGTGAAAAGTCCTCCTAAGTGAGGCTCCTTCAGAAGAAGTAGACCAGCCACTCCTAAGATCACCAGATATGGCAGGAGCAGATGTTTGAATTGTTTAATTTTCTCTCCCTTTTTCACCAGGGTAAATGCCATAAAAAGGATAAAAGAGTATCTGAAGAACTCGCTGGGCTGAAACCCGACTGGCCCTAACCTGATCCATCTTTTCACCCCTTTGGTCGGGTCTAAAAACAACACCAGGACCAGAAAGATCGCAGATAGAAAAAGACAGACATATGATACCTTTTTAAGACGATGGTAATCTGTTTTCATAAGCAGGAATAAACCCGCAGAGGAGACGATAAGCCAGGAAAGCTGTCTTATCAAAAAGAATGATGAATCCTTCTTCATTTTGAAATCAGCCAGTATGGCGGAGGCAGAATAGATCATTATCATTCCCAGGAAGACCAGGATTAGAACAATAGCAATCAGCATGAAATCAGGTTTGGACCGGTCAATCATCTTTTTTCCCCTTTAGATTCAGTACCGCTTCCTTAAAAACTCTTCCCCTATGCTCATAATCTTTGAACATATCAAAGCTGGCGCAGGCAGGGGAAAGCAAAACGCAGTCACCCTTATCCGCTTTCTTGAACCCTAATTCTACTCCCTCCTGCAGGGAACCGACTATGTAAGTAGGCACCAGATCCCCTAAGGCCTCTTTTATTTTCTCTTTTGCCTGGCCCAAAAGGATCAGCCCTTTAACCTTCGATTTGACTAACTCCTTCAATTTTGTAAAATCTCCGCCTTTATCCTTGCCTCCGGCGATGAGAAAAATCGGCTCTTTTATGCTCTGCAGGGCATAGAACACAGAATCGACATTAGTGGCTTTGGAATCATTAACGAATCTTACCTGGTCGATTAGGGCTACTTCCTCTAACCGGTGTTCGACCCCTTTGAAACTTCTCAGAGCTTTTTCCATTGAATCTTTTTTCACGCCTAAGGCGGCATTGATGGCACAGGCAGCACAGGCATTGGACAGATTATGGGGACCTTTAATCCCAATATCTTCAACCGGGATTATCTCCTCGGCTTTACCATTTAGCTGAAATACTATATTTCCGTTTTTAACATAGGAGCCAACCTTCAGTTCGCTTATAGTGCTGAAAAACAGGCTCTTTGCCCTGGACAGAGGTGCCAGGTTTGAGGTTACCGGGTCATCCCAGTTTAAAACGACAAAATCATCCTCGGTCTGATTCTCGAAAATTCTCAGCTTGGCATCAGTGTAGCTTTTCATATCAGGATAACGGTCCAGATGATCCGGGGTAACGTTCAAAATTGCCGAGATCTTAGGCTTGAACTCCTCGATTTTCTCTAACTGAAAACTGGAGACCTCCAGAACGATTATGCCCTTACTGGAAACCTCCTGCACCACACTTGAGAACGGAACACCGATATTTCCCGCCACCTTTACCTCCCTTCCATCCTCTTTTAATATCTCTCCCACCAGGGTGGCGGTAGTGGTTTTGCCATTTGAGCCGGTAATACCTATGATCTGAGCTTCTGAAAGCCAGTAAGCTACCTCTATTTCCGAGAAGATAGGTATCCCTTTGTTCTGAGCTTCAATCAAGATCGGTAGATCAGAGGGTATACCCGGACTTATGATAAGATAGTCCTTATGTTCAATGGATTCTTCCGTGTGTCCTCCAGTCTCATAGTCTATTCCTGAGTTTTTCAATTCTGTAATCTCTGAGGATAAGCTTTCCTTATCCTTCTTTTCCGTCAAGAAAACCGATGCACCCAGACTCTTCAAAACCTTAGCCAGAGCCATACCGGACCGAGCCATCCCGAAAACAGAGATTTTTTTCCCTCTAATCCGATCCACTCTCACGCACACCTCATCCGAACAAAGCGCTCTCAATTTTTCCCCTCAAACCCTTGAATCCTCTTTTTATATTATCTTAGATCTGCGTAGCCGAGCCTTTAAGGCTCGGCGGCCGATAAAAGCTTTACGGCGGCTACGCCGGGCATTGCTCCTCGTAGAGAGGTCTAAAACCTCCGCTACGCGAACTTTTTCTTTTTCCCCTCTATGGGGAGTGCAAGAGTTTGCTCTTGCCTCCGTCAACGCATCAGCCTCAAGGTCAAATTCGACAAGCTGATGCACTCCACTCAAGAATCCCTGAACCCTTTTTACCTTATTTTCAGGGTACTCAGGGTCAAAAGGGCAAATATCGCTCCTGCTATCCAGAATCTTACCACCACCTTTGGCTCCTGCCAGCCCAAAAGCTCAAAATGATGATGCAATGGTGCCATCTTGAAAATCCTTTTACCTTTACTCCACTTAAAATAGACCACCTGCAGCATAACCGAAAGTGCTTCAGCCACGAACACTCCGCCAACAATTACCAACAACAGCTCTTTTTTTACAAGAACAGCTAATAATCCCAAAGAGCCTCCTAAGGCTAAAGCCCCGGTATCCCCCATAAAGACCTTTGCTGGATAGGAGTTGAACCATAAGAAACCTAATGCCGCTCCGATTAAAGTCCCGCAGAAGATGGTCAGCTCACCAGCCCCTTCTAAATAAGTAATACCTAAATATCTGGAAAAATCCGTCCTTCCTGTAACATAGGCTATACCAGCAAAGGCGATTGCGCATAGCCCGGCTAAGCCTATGGCTAATCCATCCAGCCCATCAGTCAAATTCACCGCATTGGATGAGCCAGTCAGGACCAGCATCACAAAGGGAATGTATAAGATCCCGAAATCCAGGAAGTAGCTTTTGAGAAAAGGTATCTCAGTGGCTGTATCGAAATTGCTCGACGGCGGGAAAAAATAAAGAAGAGCTCCTATGATTAAGCCCAGACTCACCTGTCCTATTAATTTTTTCCTGCCGACCAGTCCTTTGCGCTGGTGTTTTATGGCTTTGAGATAATCATCCATAAACCCGATCGCACCGGTCCAGGCAGTTGCCAGAAGAATCAGCTGTATATAACGGTTGGAAAGGTCAGCCCAAAGGGCAGTGGGCAGCAAAACTGAAAAAAGGATTATCAGTCCGCCCATAGTTGGCGTCCCCTCCTTCGTCAGATGGGTTGCTGGCCCCTCTGCCCTTATCTTTTCCTTCACCTGTTTTTCCCTGAGTTTGCGGATGAAGTAGGGTCCCAGAATCAGACTTATCAAAAGAGCAGTGACTGTAGCGTAAGCGCTTCGGAAGGTTATATATTTAAACAGGTTAAAAAAACTTATATGTTCACTTAAAGGATATAAAAGATGATAGAGCATCTTAACTTTTGACCGGATAAAGTTTTTTTAAACCATCCACTACTTCTTCTAAACCTATTTTCCTCGAGCCTTTGAAAAGAACCACATCCCCGGGTTTTAAGATTTCCAGCAAAGTTTCCAAAAGACTTTTTTTATCCTTAAAAGGAAATATATTTTCACTTTTAAAACCTTTCTCTTTTGCACCTTGAGTAATTCCTGAAGAAAGCTCTCCCAGGGTAAAAAGGTAGTCGATCTGGCATTCTTTGACTCTCTCACCTATCTTTTTGTGATACTCTAAGGACTTCTCTCCTAACTCTAACATATCCCCTAAAACTGCCACTTTATTCCCTGAAGTTTTCATTTCCTTAAGGGTTTCTAAAGCCATCTGCATGGAGACGGGATTGGCATTGTAGGAATCATTCAGGATTTTGATCCCATCTACTTCAGACAGTTCCATTCTCAACTGAACCGGTGTATAATCCTCAAGGGCTTCTTTTATCTTTTCATTTTCTACTTTGAGGATCGAGCCTACCGAAAATGCGGCTAAGGCATTATAAACATTGTGTTTCCCTAAGAGCTTTAGAGTAATTGGAAATAAATTATTTACAGAAAACGAGAAAAATCCATTACCGTTCTGAACGATATTCATGGCTGCAAAATCAGCTTCTCTTTCCAGGCCAAAGGTATAGACTTTTCTTTTTTCCGTTTTAGCTCTTTTTGAAAGCCAGGGGTCATCTGCATTCAGGACAATTTTTCCTTTTTCATCCATATTATCCAGAAGCTCAAATTTAGCCTGAGCGATTTTCTCCAAACTTCCCATAAACTCCAAATGAGCTGGACCTATATTGGTGATCAGTCCCATGTCAGGATTTACCATCCTGGTCAAAATTCCTATCTCTCCTGGCTGGTTCATCCCCAATTCCAGGGCCAAAACTTCAGTTTCAGGAGTAATCTTTAACAGAGTTAATGGAACACCGATCTGATTATTGAAGCTTTTTTCTGAACGAAGTACCTTATATTTTTTTGAAAGGACTTCAGCTATCATCTCTTTGGTAGTGGTTTTACCGTTCGTGCCAGTGATAGCCACTACTTTGACCTTGAATTTATCCCGGTACCACCTGGCGATATTTTGCAGGGCAGTCCTGGTATCTTTAACCAGAACCGCCCTTTTCTCTGAGGTGGAAGATAAGTAGGGAATTTCTCTATCTGTTAATTTGTCTTCTGAAATGACTACACAGGATGCCCCTCTGTCCAGCGCCTGTTTTATAAAGTCGTGTCCGTCAAACTTCTCCCCTTTTATGGCTATGAAAAGATTCTGCGGCTCGATCGTTCTGGAGTCAATAGACACCCCCTTGAGCAGGAAATTCTCAAAAGGCCCTTCGGGAAAGGGTTTCCCTTTAACTACGTCCAAAAGTTCTTTATATCTTAGCTCAATCATAAAACAATTTAGTTTTCTAATCTGTAGTTGCTCGATTTATCGAGCAAGGCGCAAAATGAATTGGGCAATTACTATCTGCTTTTTTTCTGGACCAGCAGCCTTTCCGACTTTTTTCGTCGGGCGTAAAACCCGACGCTACTGACCAACGAGGCTCCGTTGGTGAGGACACCAACGGAGAGCAATCTTCCCATTAAACTTTTAAGCCTTTGAGAGTTCTTAGCTCTTCTTCTACAATCTCCCTTTCACTGAAATGGATCTTCTCTTTACCAATTATCTGGTAATCCTCATGCCCTTTACCTGCTAAAACCACAGTGTCGTTTTCTTTTGCTCTTCTCAAGGCAGAGATAATTGCCTCTTTTCGATCCAAAATTATTTCCACTTTTGATCTATCAGAAACCCCTTTTAGTATCTCTTCGATTATCCACTTCGGATCTTCGCTCCTGGGATTATCAGTGGTAAGGATGACAAAATCAGCTAAGTTGCTTGCAATCCTCCCCATCGGTTCCCTTTTTGTTCTGTCCCTGTCACCCCCGCATCCAAATAAGAAGATTATCTTTCCCTGTGTCATTTTTCTAACTGTTAGGAGCAGGTTCTCAAAGGCAAAAGGAGTATGAGCATAGTCGATTATCACCTTGAAATTCTGACCTGACTCTATTTGCTCTAGTCTACCCGGAGCTCCGGAGAAACTTTCTAAACCTGCCTTGATTTTTGAAAGACTCGTTCCGGTAACAAAAGCGGAGGCAACAGCAGCCAGGGCATTGTAGATATTCACATCGCCCAAGACCTTCAAGTCTATATCCAGATCACCAACAGGGGTGACCAGTTCTAATTTGAACCCTGAACCAGTCTGGGAACAGGTTTTTACATAGAAATCTGCTTCTTTGTTTTTCAACGAGTATGTTAATCTTACCCCTTTGCTGACATTGTAGAAGTATTCCCATTCCGGATCATCCAGATTGATCACCGCGTAACTGTCCTCTTTAAGATTCTGAAATAGAATCCCTTTAGCCTCCTTGTAAGATCTCATATCTTTGTGGAAATCCAGATGCTCCGGATTTAAGTTGGTGAAGACCGCCACGTCGAAATCGACCATTTTTACCCGGTTCAGGACTAAGGAATGAGATGATACCTCCATCGCCACAGAGGAGACTTTCTGTTTCAGCATCTCACAAAACATCCTCTGCAGGTCCAGTGACTCCGGAGTGGTATTTACTGCCGGGATTTTTTTATCACCTACATAGTAAGCTACAGTCCCGATTAAACCTGTTTTCTGTGCATCTTTTTCCCAGATAGCTCTTAGCATATAGGTGATGGTGGTCTTGCCGTTGGTTCCGGTTACTCCAACTACTTTCAGCTTAGAGGAGGGGTAATCATAGTACAAAGCAGAGATGAGCGCCAGGGCTTCTCTTGAGTCTTTCACTTTTATCTGGGCTTTTAAAGGATAATCACCCTTTTTTTCCAAGATGCAGGCAATAGCCCCTTTCTGGATAGCGGAGATTATATATTCATGCCCGTCCTGCTCAAATCCGGACATGGCGAAAAAAAGATCATCCTTTTCTATCTTTCTGGAATCATATTCTAATTTATTTATGTTACAATCGATATCTCCGTAAATTTCCTTATCCGGGAGCACTTCCAGAAGTTTCTTTAGCTTAGTCATCTGACTTGCACTCCAGAAAACAGGTTTCTCCACCTGTAAGTTTCGTTCCAGGCAAGGGTATCTGCTTTATCACTTTGCCCGAACCCTGTAGCTTTACGGTAATTGAATAAGAGCTTAAAAGCTTGACAGCTTCCCTTACAGTGGAGCCCGTTAAATCCGGCATTATTTTCCGGTCCTGCATCAGTGTCAAATCCTTTTCATCACTGCCAGAATTTAGCTTCCCCTTTAGAGAGGGAACATCCTGCTCATTCAGCCGTACCTTGTGAAGTGTGGCTGCTTGAGCAGCTGATTTTTGTCTTTCAGAATCCTGTTCCCTGGAGGCAACCGCAAAAGAGACCTGTGGCTTTTCAATTTTATTTTTCACCAGTAGATTCTCAGATGGGATTATCTTCTCAGTTACTCTTTTGAAAGCCGGACCCGCTGTCTGGCCTCCATAATGCATCCCTTTAGGCGAGTCCAGTATGATTAAACCCACCATCTGAGGGTTTTCTGCCGGAAAAAACCCGACAAAAGAAGCGATATATTTGTCCTTCTGGTAACCTCTTTTTCCAACTTTAGGCTTCTCCGCTGTGCCAGTTTTTCCAGCTATATTCACTCCTTCTATTTTTACAGTATTCCCTGTTCCGTCAGTCACCACACCCTTTAAGAACTCAGTTAAAAGATAAGAGGTCTTTGGCTCCAACGCTCTTCTCAACACGGTCGGCTGGAACTCCTGAGCGACTTTTCCCTCCTCATCCAGAATCGCTTTCACCACGTAAGGTTTAAGAAGAAGACCACCATTGGCTATGGCAGCATAGGCACATACAAGCTGGAGCGGGGTAACTGAAATGCCCTGACCTATGGCGAAAGTTGCGGTAGTGATATCTGACCATCTCTTAGCAGAGGAGGGAAGAAGTCCTTTCGCCTCTCCTGGCAGGTCTATTCCGGTTCTCTCTCCAAATCCGAACCTCTTAGCATAATCTAAAAGGTTCTCGTCACCAACCTCCATTGCCACCTTAGCCATACCTATATTGCTGGAGAAAACCACACAGTCTTTAAAGGTTAGCCACCCGTATTCGTGAATATCATGGAACGTCTTTTTTCCGATCTTGAACTTTCCTTTTTCAGCAAAAAGAGAATCCTCAGGTTTTTTGATCCCTTTTTCCAGTGCAGCCGCAGCTGTGACAATTTTAAAGGTAGAGCCTGGCTCGAAATTATCGCAGACTAAACTGTTTTTAAGCCTCAACTCAGAAGATTTGTTCTCTGCATTTTCTTTTGAGATATATGCCATAGCCAGGATCTCTCCTGTGCTCGGGTTTAGAAGAATGCCGGAACCAGCTTCTGAACCGGTAAGCTTAATGGAGTTCTTCAGTTCATCTTCTAATTTAGCCTGAAGGTCCAAATCCAGAGTCAGCACCAGGCTTTTTCCGCTCTTTGGATCTATTAGGGGATATTCCCTTATCTGGTATGAGTTTCCCCAGGCATCCTTTTGAAAAATCCCCTTCCCTTCCTTTCCGGATAGGACCTGGTTATACTGATATTCTACGCCAGCAGAACCTTTATTATCTATGTCTGTGAAACCTATCAGGTCGCAAGCCAAGGGATAATAAGGATAACTTCTCTTGGTCTCTTCCCGCACGTATATCCCCTTTAAGCGCCAGCTTTTTATCTTTTCAGCTTCCTCTTTTTCGCACTTCCTTTTTAGCCAGACAAACCTTTTTCCATCCTGGCATAGGGAGCCTTTGATCTCCTGGTCACTTTTTTCAGACAAGGCTGAGAACCGGTTCGCTACCAGGCCCTTATTGGTAACGCTTTCCGGCACTGCAAAAAAAGACTCAGCCGGAAGGTTAAAAGCCAGAATCTTCATATTCCGGTCATAGATCACACCGCGTTTTGCTTCTAACTTCAGGCAGACCTCCTGCTGGCGTAAAGCAAGTTTCTGGATTTGCGCACTCTTGACTACCTGGAGCTGAAAAACCCGCAGAAGTACTGTCAGGATGAAAAGGACTGCTAACAGAAAAAGGATCGTGCTTCTTCTTTTGAGTTCCGATTTTTTCTTAGAGGTCATGTTTTATCTCTTTAGCTGGTATTCTTTTCTCTTCAAAAGGATAAAGTTTTTTCCCAAAATTTTTGAGCTTGACCCACAGGTTTGCAGGAAGATTTGACTTTTTTGGCTGCCGTTCATACACCCGCTGAATTTGATATTCAGCAGGATGGATCAACCCTAACTTCTCCTGGGAGATCTCCTCTATCCTCTCAAAGGATGAGAGTTCCGAGGTCTCCAGGGTGAGGTATTTATATTTTTTCTCCTCTTCAGCCAGGAGCTTTTTTTGTTCCTGTATCTCTTTTAAGAGCTTTATGACCTTAACCCTCTGCCAGACATAAAGGGTTGAAAAAACGATCAGCACCAGTAGAACTAGATAAAAGAGCTTATGGCTATGTCCTTTAATCCGATTCCTTTGCGGTTTTGGCCTGTAAAAGAATTTGAATTCTGACAAGCAAGCTCCTTACTTCACGTGGACTACGCAATCTTTTCTGTAGCTCTTAATTTTGCACTTCTGGCTCTTGGATTTTCTTCGATCTCTTTCTCATCCGGAATAACCGGTTTCCTGGTCAAGATTTTCAACACTTTCTTTCCTCCGCAGGTGCAGACTGGAAAATTCGGTGGACAGGTGCATCCTTTAGCCAGCTCAGAGAATCTATTCTTGACGATTCTATCTTCTAAGGAATGATAGGAGATAACGCAGACCCTGCCACCGGGAACTAAAGCTTCAATTCCTGCATCCAGTCCCTTTTTTAATTCAGAGAGCTCTTCGTTTACCTCAATTCTTAAAGCCTGAAAAATCCGTGAAAGGGTTTTGATATCACCTTTTGTTTTCAATATGCTTTTCATTATATCCTTGAGCTCTTTGGTGGATTCGATCTTTTTGATTTTTCTGTTCAGGACAATTGCCTGAGCTATCCTTTTAGAGAATCTTTCCTCGCCATATTCCTTGAAAATCCTGGCAAGTTCTTCAATTGGATATTTATTTATAACGTCTGTTGCCTTTATTCCTTCGCTCCGCTCAAATCTCATATCCAGTGGACCCTCGGTAGAGTAACTGAAACCCCTTTCCGGGGTATCTAACTGATAAGAGGAAAGCCCTAAGTCAAAAAGGACCCCGCTTATTTTCTCTAAATTCTGGCTTTTTAATATCTCAGGAAGATGGCTATAACTCTGATTGAAAAAATCCACCTTCTTTCCAAACCTCCTGAGTCTTTCTTTTGAAATCTTTAAAGAATCGCTATCTCTGTCTATCCCTAAGAGCTTTCCTCCCTCATTCAGCTCTTCTAAAACCGCTTCTGCATGTCCTCCGGTTCCCAGGGTCGCATCTATATATGTTCCTGACCTGTCAGTGATTAGATATTCAATTACTTTCTCTTTAAGTACCGGTTTATGGTAAATCGTTCCAATCTTCAATCTCTTCAACTATCTCCTCGATTGGTCTTTCTCCTTCTCCACCTTTTTCATACTTCTTGAATAACTCAGGATTCCAGAGCTCGATCCGATCTGGTAACTTAATTATTCGCACTTCTTTCTCTATTTTGGCATCTGCCAGAAGCTCTTGCGAGATACTCATCCTTCCCTGCTTGTCCAACTGGGATTCAGTGGCATTTGAGAAAATGATTCTTAAATAGCGTCTTATATCCTTTTTGTTCGAATGTAGTTTTTTAAGTTTTCCTATGAAATTCTCCCATTGATCCATAGAATAGACTGCCAGACAACCTTCCAGCCCCACAGTTATCATATAGGTGTCGCAGAGGGTAGAACTGTTGGTTTTTCTGTATTTAGCTGGAAGACTTACTCTCCCTTTATGGTCGACAGAGTAGTTATAGGAATTTTTGGTGAGGGGCATTTTTCTCTATTTTTTAGGTTTTGTTTGCCACTACTTGCCACTGCTTGCCACTGCTTGCCACCAATATTATCTTATGCTTGCTCTATTGTCAAGAAAAAAATTAAAAATTCTAAATTTTTTTTAGATATCTCAAGTATTGGAAACTTACCACTATTTATAGGAGCCTTCCCTCTACATATTGATTGAAATTCTGATCTTAATAAGCGCCCAAAAAATAACTTCTTCACCTGAAACAGAATATAAGAATCTTCAAAACATCTGCTTGAAGTTTTATATGGCAAGCCTTTTGCCATATACTTGTTGATAAATCCTAAAGAAGCTCTGATGAAGTCGCGGAGCATGGTCGGGCAAGGTGCCCGACCTACGAAAAATAACACCTTTATCCATTTCGTAGGCGGGGCTCCCAGCCCCGTACGTTAAGGTTCTCATAGACTTCTTAAAAAACCTGGAGGGGGATTAGTTTTGGTTAAGAAATTCTTTTTAAGCTGTGCAATTTTATTGATATTGCCCTCACTTTGTTTTTCCCAATTGACCTATCAAGTAAATTTCTCAGAAGAGGAGCTTCAATTTCAGAAAAAAGGTAATTATGATTATATTCAACTAAAAAAAGGTGAAGTGGAGGAAGAGATTGGAAAACCTGTGCTTCCTTTTAGGATTTTTAACCTTTTAATTCCTGAGAACAAAGTTGTGGATACGGTTCTGTGCGAGACTGAGAACGAGAAGCTTCTCGGAAACTATTTTATTTGCCCTGGTTTTAGAAAAGAGAAAACCGATGGAATGCCAGTCGAGGATTTACCTGTATTTGACTCTTCAATTTACTTCTCTGATGAGGCGCATCCTCAAGAACCATATAAGATTATAAGCTCAGATTATTTAGAGGGAAATCATATTTTGAGCCTGGCTTTATACCCACTAAAGTACTTTCCGAAATCCCAGAACCTTTTTTTAAACAAGAGCTTAAAGCTCATCATCATTCTAAAAGAAGCTCCATCGAGAAGAGTTTATCCTAAAATAGGTTTAGAGGAAAAAAATAGACTGGCAGCAGCTTTTCTTGGTGATTTACTTTACAATCCTGAGGAGATTCCTCAATATCCCCGTACCTCTGAATACAAAACCGGAGCCTCGGAGCAACCTGTATACCTTATAATCACTTCAGAGGAATTGAGGAATTCCTTTTTTCCTCTGATCGAATGGAAAACCCAGAAAGGGCTAAGAGGAACTATAGTCATCTTAGATAGCATAGAGAATTACTCCAGTGGCAAAGACACCCAGGAAAAAATCAGAAATTTCCTGATCCAGTCTTATCCTGATGGTCTCCTGTGGATCCTTTTAGGTGGAGACGGAAACATAATCCCGTTCAGATATGCCTACCATGCCAATACTTCTTCTTCCATACCCATAGCTGACCAGCAGATCTGCGACCTTTATTATGCGGATTTAAATGGAGACTGGGATAAAGATGGAGATGGGGTTTTTGGAGAGCCGACTGATGATTCTCCTGACTTGTATCCTGAGCTTTTTGTCGGAAGAGCACCTGTAAAAACTCCAGAAGAAGCAGATATTTTTGTCCAGAAAATTATAAACTATGAGAAAAGCCCGGGCCTTGGCGATTATTCATTTCTCAAAAAAGGTTTGTGGATAAGCTCTGATCAAATGCGGGATTGGGAAACAGTTGGGCAGCATACTTTGGTCTCCCAGGAGGTTGACCAGAGCTTTTTCCAGGACCTCCAGAGTTTAGTAGAATCCCCTTCAGGAAGTGCTGAAAACCCCACTGACCCCTCCGGCTCAAAATGTATTGATATCCTGAATCAGGGATGGGGAATAATCGGGGTGTTCGCTCACGGAAAAGTTAACGGGTTTGTTGCCAGCTCAAATCTTATCAACCAGTGGCCCAAAACCTATGTCCTTTCAGATTCCGGTGTTGAAGACGGCAATGGTCATCTGAATAACCTGAACAATGGCAATAAATTAGGTATCATGTATTCGATCTCCTGCAACCAGACCGCTCTGGATGTCGAGTCAGAACCAGCCTTGGGAACTCCACCGTGCATCGGAAAAAATTTCCTGATCTCAAAAGATAAAGGAGCAGTTGCCTTTTTAGGGTATTCCCGCTGGGGCTGGGTTTCAACTTCTTATAAGTTAGCTTCAGAATTTATGAAAAATCTTTTCAAGCCTGATTACGGACATCATCTTGGAGTAGCAGAAGCTTTTTCAAAAACAACCTATTCTATATACAGAGATTTGAATTACGGGCATAACCTCTTAGGTGACCCGGAGATGCAAATTTGGACCGAAGTACCTTGTTCACTTGAAGTTAATTACCCTTATGATCTCTCATCCGATTCTATCTTTATCGTGCAGGTTAAAGTAAAAGGATTTCCATTATCTGATGCAAAAGTAGTTGTAAGCCATAAGGATACTCTCTTTTTCGCAGATATAACAGATCAGCAAGGTAATATTTCCATTCCTCTTTTAGATTTTAGACCGGGGGAGGTCAGCCTGACTATTACAAAACACAACTTTTTACCTTTTGAAGCGAAAATAAATCTTAATGCCAAATCAGATGTAAAAGATTCAGAAAAAAATTTAGACTTAACCTTCTCCCTGGGAATTAACTATCCTAATCCCTTTAATCCCTCGACCACAATCCCCTTCAAAGTTGGGAGTCCCCTCCTCACATCCCTGAAAATCTACAATATCCTCGGACAATTGGTGAGGACTCTGGTGAACGAGGAAAAACTTCCAGGTAATTATCAGGTCGCCTGGGATGGAAAAGACCAGAAAGGAAACTTGGTGTCATCCGGGATTTACTTCTATCAGTTAAAAGCTGGAGACTACCAGGAGACTAAAAAGATGAGTTTGGTCAGGTAACTCTGACACCCTTTAATCGGTAGCCCGTTTTGCCCACAAGGTGGGCTTATGCTATTTTACCCAGGTTGAGGGCAACCCTACGGGCAGGCTCTGGGTCTGCCATTTTCTCACTCCGTACAGGGCGAGGGAACCTCGCCCCTACCGCGCGTCTGATTTATCTCAATACGTAAAACAACAAAATCCCCGCTAAGAACCCCCCTATATGAGCAAAAAAAGCAACGCCTCCCGCGTTCTGAACGCCCAAAGACGGAATAGCATAGATTAACTGTAGAATAAACCAAAACCCCAGGACAAAAAATGCTGGTACCCTTATTATCCTGGCAAAGAATCCGAAGAAAACTACGGTCAATATCCTGGCATAAGGAAACGCAACCATATAAGCCCCTAAGACTCCGGCAATCGCACCTGAAGCTCCGATCATAGGTACAGTAGATTTGGGTGAAGTCAGTATATGTGAGAAGCTGGCTGCCAGACCTGAGATCAGATATAAGAGGATGAACTTAAATCTTCCTAATCTATCCTCCACATTATCCCCGAATATCCATAAGTAAAGCATATTCCCCAAAAGATGCAGAAAACCCCCGTGAAGAAACATGGCGGTAAAAAGGGTCAGAGGAAGAGGGAAAGTGGTATAATGAGCTACTTTTGCAAGATGTGTAATCTTGTAAGGTATTGCACCATATTTAAGCACGAACCCTTCAACTCCAGGACCTAAGGAAAACTGATACAGGAAAACCAGAACGTTCATCCCGATGAGCAGGGTAGTCACTACCGGCTTTTTATAGGACGGTATATCGTCTTTTAGAGGAAGCATTTGTTTCTATCCCTTGAACTCTTTAACCTTTGACCTTTCTAAATTATTTTAAACCTGCTTTTGATTATCGGTATCCCCGCCTTGCCCTCAAGGCGGGAAGCTGAACGCCCCATCTTGAGGGCAAGATGGGGCTACTGTTTTTGATACCTGCTACAAGTTACCTGCTTTTTTCTCTCCTCTTGAACTTTTGAACCTTTTTCGTCGGGCACCAGACCCGACGCTACGTCTCTATCTATTCCTTGAACCTTTGAACTGTCTAAATTATTTTGAACCTGCTTTTGATTATTTTTGTATTCCCCATCCTGTCCCGAGCCTTGATCACCAGTTTGTGCCAGCCAAGAGACAAAACCTTTACAGGTTTACAGATGAGAATGAGTTTTTCCGGATCATACTCTGGTATCTGCCAATCCCCATCCAGGTAAACCTCTATATCCTGATCACTTCCTATCCCCGATAGGTCATCTGAAACCCTTGCGGATATGATTAACTCTCTTACGTTTATTTTTTGACCCGGTTTTGGATAAAGTTCCCTTATTCCCGGAGCAGTTCTATCCTCTAAAAGGACATAGGTTGACAAATCTCGCACCTCTCCGGAAATCGAATTGTTTGCGGTATCGATTTCCTGTCCAATGAATTTAAAAGTGCTGCCCAGGAGCTCATATAATCCGGTTTTTGCCAGTCGACACTTGCCTTTCGTGCACCGGATAGTGATTTTGGCAGGCTTAGCTAAGGGAATATCTGACGGCAGAAAAGAATAAAAAGAGCTTTTCTGTCTTGCAATTCTGGGTAAGCCTAATTTCTTAACCTGCAGGGCAATCCTTTTAAAAACCGAGCCTGAGTCTATCTCAACCCTTGCCAGTCCGTCCTCGCTCTGTGTGATGATTTTGTCCTGGTTTGCAATCATAAAGAATCTGGGATTTTCAGCCTTTAAAGCCTCATATACGCGCGGATGAGTAGCCCTCAGAACGAGCTTTGACCTGGAGATATTCCCAGAGGCATCAGAAGCCAAAATTTCCAGTTGATGAACCCCGCTGTCCGGAAATTCTAAAAAACCTCTATTTACGGAATAATACAAGGGTAAATCATTCCCATAATCTAAATACAGCTTGTAAAATTCGCCCTCTTTTTTCTTCAGAATCCCAAAATCACGGTCCAGCTCAATTTTCCAGCTATTTTCAAAATCTATGGTATCGTAATGAGAGGAAAACACCAGCAGACTATCCAGAAAAAGCTCCAGTTTATAAACCCCAAACCTGCTCCCCTTCTCTGCCATCTGATCATAAGCTGAGACTTCGATACCAATCCTTCCTTCCACAATCGGGATTTCTTTTGAGGTATAAACCTGTTGCCTGGAATCAAAATACAGAGGGTAAATCTTGATATCTGCTGAGTCATCCACGTACGAATTCAGGTCTAAGGGTCTTATCCCTATGCTGGCGAAGACCGGAAGGATGGTATCCGGAATCAAAAGCCCGGAGGTGAGCGGGTTTAAGGGTCTATTTTTTTCGTCTCTGATTTCAAAATGAAAATGAGGTTCACCAGTTCCAGTCTCACCCGAATATCCGATAAGCTCACCCAGTTCTATCCGGATTGTATCCTGGGGGAAAATATCCGCCCTGTATCTTTTATTTCTCAACTGTTCTCCAGTTACGATTTTCTTTAGCTTCTCTGAAAAATCTGAAAGATGAGCATACAGGGTAAGTTGTCCATCCGGGTGTTTTAGATAAACGGCTTTGCCATAACCCCACCAGGAGGCAAAAAGCCGATATACCCAGCCGGATTTTGCAGCGTAGACCTCAAGCCCGGTCTTCTCCCCGGTCTTAAAATCGATACCGGAATGGAAATGAAAACTCCTGTGGTCGGCAAAAATCGAAGAAAGTTCTCTCTGGTCTTTAAGCGGGAAAATATACCCTTCTTGAGAGAAAGAGAGGGTGAACAAGCATAAAATCCAGAACAGGCAGAAAACCGTATTCTTCATATTTCATCAATAAACGGATTTATTTCCCGATGTCAATTTTTTTAAGAGAGTAGGTATAGAAGGAGAATATAGGGGTTCATCCGCTAACGGCGGATTGAACCCCTACGATTTCAAAAACCTCTTGCCATTTAAAGAATACAAATTATATTAGTCATCCGTATAAATATATGGTTTTTCAAAAGATATAGAAAAGGAGAGAAAGCTTTATGATGAAAACAATGCGCAAGATGACCCGTTCAATTCTGTGGATAGTGATTGCCGCCTTCGTGGGAACCATAGTCTTTGCCTGGGGGATGGAGTTCACTTCAAGAAAATCAAAACAGGGGGTCATCGCGGTAATAAACGGAAAAGATATACCCTATCAGTCCTTTCAGTATCTGTATGAACAGAAGCTGAGGGATGCAGAGAAAAAGTACGATGAGGTCACTGACCAGGTAGCTAAAGACCTGAGAGATCAGGCCTGGTCAGAGTTAGTTGACCAGACCCTTCTCGCCCAGGAGGTGAAGAAAAAAGGGATAGTCATTACTAATAAGGAACTCTATGAGTTTATGAAGAGGTTCCCACCCAAGGAGATAATGGAAAGCGAGGTTTTCCAGACCAATGGAAAGTTCGATTACAACAAATACTTGCAGGCCCTGACCGACCCCAGAGTGCCCTGGGGTCAAATAGAAGGGCTAATCCGGAACCAGCTCATGGTTGGCAAACTGCAGGAGAGCATAATCGGCTCAATTCGTATAAATGACCCGGAGGTCTATAAAAAATATCTGGATGATAACCAGAAAGTAAGGGTGAATTATATCTTTGTCCCCACTACAGAGTTTCCTGCCTCGGGTATAAAACTCGACCAGTCAGAAATTCAAAAATACTATGACGAAAATAAAGATAAATTCAGGATGACAGAAAGGGCGATCTTGAGATTCGTAGAATTTCCCAAAGCCCCTTCTAAGGAGGATGAAGAGAAGGTTAAATCGAGACTTTTAGAGATCCGGGACCTGGCTCTAAAAGGGGAAGATTTCGCCGGATTGGCAAAAGAGTATTCGGATGACCCTGCCTCCAAAAAGAATGGCGGAGATTTAGGCTGGTTAAAAAAAGGCTCAATCAAGCAGCCATTTGACCAGGTTATCTTTAATCTAAAACCGGGTGAGATTTCCGAGCCGGTGAAGTCAGAGTATAACTGGTATTTGATAAAACTCCTTGACAGGAAAAAAACCAAAGGGGTGGAAGAGGCACATGCCAGCCAGATCGTATTAAGGATTGTGCCCTCTGAGGAAACCCTCAACCGGATAAAAAACCAGACAGATGAATTCGCTCTGCAGGCTAAAAAAACAGATTTGGATAAGGCGGCAACAGAGGAAAAACTCCAGGTGAAAGAGAGCGGGATGTTTATCAAGGGAAGTTTCATACCTAACTTAGGTATGTCCCAGGAAGCTAATAAATTCGCCTTTGAGAATAAGCCTGGCAAGACAAGCGATCCGATAGAAGCCCAGTTTCTCTACTATGTGGTCCAGTTAAAAGAAAGGAAACCTGCAGGTATAGCTCCTCTTTCTGATGCTGAACCTTTTGTCAAGCAGGCTCTTTTGAACAAGAAACAGTACGAATTTGCTTATCAGAAAGGCACCAAGATTTACGAAGAGATAAAGAAGGGCAAGGATTTCAAAAAAGCAGCAGAAGAAAACAATGAAAAAGTTATTGATTCAGGCGAGTTTTACAGGAGTTCCTACGTCTCTGGAGTAGGTCAGATTCCGGAATTCGCTGGTACCGCTTTCGCTCTAAATGAGAAAGGCCAGGTTTGCTCGCCAGTTGAACTGACCACAGGGACTTATATATTGCAACTGGTATCGAAATCCGCAGTTAATGATAGCCTTTATCAAGCTCATAGTGATTCTCTTAAGATCGACTTGCTGCGCAGAAAACAATATGATTTTTATACTCAGTGGTTTGACAATCTGAAAAAGAACTCTAAAATACAAGATTTCCGCGACCAGTATTATAAAGAGACCTATTAATAGTTCTGTAGGGGCGGGGTTACCCCGCCCTAAGGATTTATTCTTGTAGCGGAGGTCTTCAGACCTCCATAAATAAGAAATGGAAGGCTAAAAGTCTTCGCCAGGATCCTGTGGACAAGACCTTGACGGCCTTCCGCTACATCCAGATTTAGGGGCGACCCGGCAGTTCGACAGGCTCACTGCTCTGAGCGGAGCCGAAGAGCGGGTCGCCCCTACACATTTTTTTCGGTGTGTGGCACCCTCAAACTTGTTTGAGGGTGTATCAACTACCCGGAGTAGAAGTAGGGGCACGGCATGCCGTGCCCCTACATTTATTTCTTTGTTCTCTGTTGGTCTCCTGACCAACAGAGCATTTCGTATTGGCATGACCTCCTCTTTTGCTTCGTTGGTGAGGACACCAACGAAGAGCGTAGATCTAAAGACCTTGTTATTTCTTCGGCAAGCAGGTTTTGGCAGATTCGATCCGCTCTTGTTCGGAAAGTTGTTGTTCTGATAATGGTGACCATTCGCCAATATGCTCAACAAAAACTTTACATTTGCCTGAAGAGGTCCAGGTCTCATTTGAATTGTAATTCCACTCCAGATATTCTGACCCTCCACCCCCAACTGTAGTGATCAGATACCGATTAGCCAAATTCCCGAAATAAGCAGCCTGGGCTTCAGGTGAGGGCTGGTCTCCTCCTGATGGATCAACCGGTATCCAGCCATAATTTGGAAGATAGACTTCACACCAGCGGTGAAAAACGTCATCGGTTGAGGCATCATCCCCCCGTAGGGCCACTGAGCCCTGGTATCTGGCAGGAATACCAACTGCCCGGCACAGGGCGATGAAGACAAAACTGTATTCAGAACAGGAGCCGGTTCCTCTTTTCAAGACGGTGGGAGCAATATTCCAGCCGCCGGACAGCTCATAGCGCATCTTATCCTGAACATAATCATAAATCTTCCGGGCCATCCAGTAAGGATTTTTCTCATCACCAATTGCCTCAGCCGCAGACTTTTGAATGAAAGGATCAGAGATCGAGTATTTGGTATCATCCACTAAATATTTTTCCTTTATCTCTTTGGGTATATCTTTTAGACTCCCCACCTTTTCAGGAAAAATAAAGTACTTGGTCGAATAAAGTTTAGCTTTGATTTTCATCCCGACCGTGATAAACTCAGTGGCTTTTACACCTTGGTAATGATAATGAGCCACCTTCTGCCCCCACTTGTCAGTAAGTATGTCTGTGGGCTCAGGCATAAACTCAATTTTACCTATTATCTTCTGATTATCCAAGTCCTGGGGAATGGCTAAATATATATCCAGTTCCTCTAAGGTTCCGGGACCATAATTTCTCACCTGATTAGTATACTCCAGAGCTTCTAACTTTTCATTTGTGCAGAATAGCTTATTTTTGTCTCCGATTTTGATCTTGTAAATTTTGTCTGTCTGATAATCCACATTCCAGAGGTTTTTACCATCCCAGGCAAGGCCCCGGGCATAAGGACCTGGCGAATCGAAGAATAAGATAACCTCCCCCTTTTCCGGCGTAACCATATAAATCCTGTTAGACGTCCTATCAGAAACCCAGAGGTATTTGCCATCAAAAGCTAACCCCTGAACGTCTGATGAGGGAGCAGGGATAGTGGTAATGGTTGTTCCGTCTTCAGTGCTTATTTTATTTATCTCCCTGGCCAAATTATCCGCTACCCATAAAAACTTTCCATCCCAGGCTAAAGCTTTGGGACTGGTCGAGGGTGAAGGTATAGTTTTTAAGGCAATACCGGTCTGAGGGTCGATTTTAAAGATTAGGTTCTCCTCATTGTCCAGACACCAGAGATATTTCCCGTCCCAGGCTAACCCTACCGGCTGGTATCCTGGAGTTGAAATGCTTTTGTGAATAGTACCATCTTCAGGCTTGATGGCATATAAAGAGTCAGTCTTCCGGTCAGCCACCCATAGATGCTTTCCGCAGAAGACCAGACCAGTGGGACAGGGTGCCGGGGTGGCGAAGAAAGTATCCACCTCTCCAGTATAGGCAAAGACGCCAGTTACAGGGATTGCAAACAAAGATAAGACCAGTAAAACTATGATTTTCCAATACATGTAAACCTCCTGGTTGAATTTTAAATCTCAAAATATCTTTTGAATTCTTCAGAGTCAAGAGAAATAAAAAAGGGCACCTGGCTTTTGACCGGTGCCCTTTCTGCATTTAAGTCTATGTAGTAGACTAAACTAAACCCTGTTCCAGCATGGCATCTGCGACCTTGATGAATCCGCCGATATTAGCGCCTTTTACATAGTTCACCCAGTTACCTTCTCTTCCATTTTGCAGACATTGTTTGTGAATAGCTTTCATAATCCCGTGAAGTTTTGCATCTACTTCTTCGCGTGTCCAGGACATCCGCATGGAATTCTGGCACATCTCCAGACCTGAAGTAGCAACACCGCCTGCGTTAGCCGCTTTGCCTGGTCCAAAAAGGATCTTGGAATTGAGAAATACCTGGGTTCCTTTAAAGGTGGTTGGCATGTTTGCGCCTTCACCCACAGCTTTACAGCCGTTCTTAACCAGTGTCTTGGCATCCTCTTCACTTATCTCATTCTGAGTAGCTGAGGGGAATGCAACGTCGCATTTCACTTCCCAGGGACATCTGCCATCTACATATTTGCAGCCGTATTTGTCAGCATATTCTTTTATCCGGCCCCGTCTTACGTTCTTAAGCTCCATAACGAACTCGAGTTTCTCCGCATTAATACCTGCGGGGTCGTAGATGTAGCCACTGGAATCGGATAGGGTAACGCATTTTCCGCCTAACTGGTTTACCTTCTCCACAGTGTACTGAGCAACATTACCTGAACCGGAGACTGTGCAGATCTTTCCTTTAATGGAATCTCCTTTGCTATTCAGCATTTCTTCGACAAAATAAACACACCCGTAACCAGTAGCTTCTGGCCTGATCAAACTCCCGCCCCAGGTAAGCCCCTTGCCAGTGAGCACGCCGGTAAACTCGTTGCGGATCCTTCTGTACTGGCCAAATAAAAATCCTATCTCTCGACCGCCAACTCCTATATCTCCTGCGGGAACGTCTGTATCCGGTCCGATATGCCTTTGCAGCTCGGCCATAAAGCTCTGGCAGAATCTCATCACCTCATTATCCGACTTTCCTTTCGGATCAAAATCTGCTCCACCCTTGCCTCCTCCCATAGGAAGGGTGGTGAGAGCATTCTTGAACACCTGTTCAAAAGCCAGGAATTTCAAAATGCCCAAGTTGACTGTTGGATGAAAGCGAAGCCCTCCTTTGTAAGGACCTATCGCGCTGTTCATCTCTATACGGTACCCGCGATTGATCTGGATTTCCCCTTTGTCATCCATCCAGGGAACCCGGAACATTAACACTCTTTCCGGCTCTGCAATCCTCTCCAGGATCTTGGCTTCCTGATATTTGGGGTTCTCCTCCAGAAAAGACATTAAGGACTCAGTTACTTCTCTAACTGCCTGGTGAAACTCAGCCTCTCCAGGATCTTTCTTGATCACTTTGTCCATAAACGCATTGACTTTCGCAGAAACATCCTTTGACATAGAAAAAACTCTCCTTTCATTATGGGTTTCTTTTCGATGATCACCAACTTAAAAATATTTCGGCCTTGGTTCCTCCTTTCCTTAAATTCTCTGTTTTAAGAAGTTATGCTTTCTCTAAGCTTATGCTGATAAAGTTTGTGAAATCTTTAACAAGCAGAATTAAATAAAAAAAATTTTATGCTGCTGTAATCTGATTGGAATTTTCTTTCACAACACTTTACTTATTATCATCCTCTATAGACTACAAACATACTGCAAATCTTCTCTATTATATATGCTTTACGATTTTTGTCAAGAAGAAATTGGGGTATAATTTACCATTTTTTTATGTATCCCTGAAAAACTGGGAATAAATCCCCCACCCAAAACTTTTCCGCTAATACATAGTTAAGTTTTTGGGATTCATACCATTAAATCAGTACATAGATTTCATTATCTATACAAGTTTTTAAATCGTATATACTTTGAACAATTATAAAAGTGAATTAATTCACAAAGTAGTTACAATAATCAAGGATACTAAAACCAGGATGCTGGAACATCGCAGGCTCAAACGACTTTTGGAGGCTGCGGGTTGGTTTCTTTACATCTGAGTTATAGTTGAGGTTACAGCTTCGAGGAAATTATCCTGTAATCGCAATATAATAATGTCCTGTTTTAGCAAAGTAGAAATGTCCTATTTTGAGATTGCCACAATATCTTACTTTAAAGGAGGATATTATGGCAGGAAAGGACATGATCAGGATGAGTCAAGAGGAGATAAGAA
>JAUYBY010000035.1 GCA_030692925.1 Candidatus Zixiibacteriota bacterium
CCCTTTAATACAGTTTAAGAGTTTAAGAGTTTATGAGTTTATCCCTTGAGCATTTGAGCTTTTAAGCCTTTGAGCTTTTTATGTGACCTTCCCGCATTCTTGCGGGACACTCTAACCATCTGAGCTAATCGCCCTTTAATATAGTCTAAGAGTTTAAAAGTTTATGAGTTTAATCTTGTCTTTCCACCTTTGAACTGTTGAACCTTTGAGCCTTTGAACTTCTTCTTTGACCTTCCCGCATTCTTGCGGGACACTCTAACCATCTATAGCTAATTGCCCGATAATACAGTTTATAGTTTTAGAGTTTAGGAGTTTAAAAGTGTTGATCTCTTAAACTCTTCAACCCTTCAAACTTTATCTTTAATTTATCTGAAATTCAGCAAAACAACTCAAAACATTTCACGGCAAGCTAATATAAATTTAAGCTCATCTCCTGTCAAGTGAAAATAAACTTACTTATCTTATATCGGAATAATCGAAATCTGTTTGAATCTTTCGCTAACCCGTGAGAATTTATATTTAACCTAATAGTTTTATCCTGCCTTACATCTGAAAAAAGATTATAACCGGATTTGGACTTCATTGCCTGAAAAAAAGCGACGCTTAACTGTATGGGGAGAAAAAGTCAGAATAGCGAATTTATTAACTCAGCTTTGTGCTTCAGAAAGCCTTAAAAAGACTTCAGATTTCTGAAACTCATTTTTTAGTTGAGAAAGGTAATCGAGGATTTTTGTTTTTTCCAGTCCGAGTATTGTCCAGCAATCCTCATCTGTCGGGCTAAGACTGCTGTATTTCGGATCCTCATTAAGTAGATTGGCTAAATAATCCGCCAGATGAATTATCATCACTGATTCCTTGTGAGATGAAGCTTGCCTGGGCAGGTGGTGAAATCGAACTACTTGATAAAGCTCCCCTGAAAGATGACTTTTAGCGATGAATTCAGCACCTATCTCTGCATGATCTATCTCCGTAAGATTTGAGCTTTTTTTTGCTTTCTCCGGAACCTGCACATTATTCTCTAAATGATTCTTCTGATTGTTAGCTGAGGTCTGCTGAGAGGAAAAAATAACCAGTTTACCCAGATCATGTAAAAGACCCAGAGTAAACAGAATATCTAACTTCAAAAGTTTATGCGGATAAAGATAGCGTCCGATCATTCTGGAAGCACAGGCACAGGCTAATGAATGCCGAAATAAAACCTCCTGGTATTCCTGTTCAATGGAGGTCACGTAGGTTGACAAGACCAGAGTTTTGATTTCTTCTCTACTCAGAACGGACAAAGCCTGCTTAACACTGATCAGGCTTTCTCCTTTTTGGCTCTCAGAACGATTAACCAGTCTTAAAGTTTTAAAAGATATTGCCGGATCTTCTGAAATAAGCGAAACGATCTCGTATATAGAGCTATAAGGATCAGTGATCAAATGAATGATTTCCCGGAAAACCAGATTAGGAGTGGGCAGGTTCTCCTCAGTTTTGTCAAAAGCAGATTGGCCTTCCTTTTGTGTAGAAAAGGATTCTTTCATCTTTTGAATTGTCTAAGGGGGCTTAAATTAAATAAAAAAGGGGCGAGCTTGCTAAATCAAAATATCCAGAATTTTATCGGCAATTTTAGAATAAACCTCGATCCGGGAATAATATCCCTCAGCTAACTTCTTTTTTACCTCTATAATCTTTTCCTGACGAACATCAGCAGTAGAAGAGATAATTCTATTCTTATCAGGCGTTGACAGTTCCTGGAGAACCGACTTCTTTAAGTTATCAATCTTTTTACCCTGAATTTCCTGCCTGGAATAAACTGAGTTTAGAAGATTTATCCTGGGTGAATTGACTTTGAATCCGGTTTGAGCATTGACCTGATTAATATCTGATTTTGCTTGCAACCCTTTGACATTCTTAGGGGTAGACAATTCAGTCTTGTCTAGTGGAACAACTTTTGAGCTTGAGATATCTTTAACTCTGTTCGAAGCGATCTTGAAATTCAGACCAACTTTTTGGATTTTCATCTTCTTTTACCTCTATTATGATTATCGTCTTTAATCTTTAAAACTTAAATTTAATTTCCCCACGAATGGTGGGGGCGTATCGCTCTTCGATTTTGCTCCCTTTGACCTCGCTCAGGGACTGCGAGCTCAGTCGAGCAGCCAGGGACTGTGAGTATTGTCGAACAGTCAGAGCAGTGAGCCGGTCCCTCGACTTTGCTCGGGACGGTGAGCTTGTCGAATCGTCGAACTGCAATATGCCCCAAGACTTCTACGCAACTCGGTAGCCGCAGACTTTGCGCCTGCGTACAATTCCTCCACAACCACTTATACGCCCACGTGGGCGACTACCTTCTACCGCAGCTGCACTGTAAAATTTAAGTCTCTCGTTATTCTTTATTCCAAGAATTTTTACGGTTTTTTTGTAAACTTTTTTTTCTCTAATTCATAGAAGATAGAATGTTGAATCTTATAATCGCTCTTTTTCAGTACGACCTGTTTCCCTAACTTTTTCGCTGGATTAATCATAATTGGTGCCAATAGATTAGCCTGCGCTTTTTCGATCATGGAGGTCAGAGTGACTATGACGTAAACCTCCAATCTTTTTAGATCCGTGGCTTTTAGTTCTTCCAGCTCGCTTTCGAGTATGTCTATCTTGTAATCTGGGAAGAAGAGAGTGGGATCGACAAGAGGAATTGCCAATTCCGGTTTCTCGATTGACTGAAACCATAAAAAAGGCTCATACTCTTTCAGCTTTAGAAAAAGGTACCTCTTCTCCTGAGGGAAACCGTAAATCCCTTTGCTGAAATAGTAAACCTCTTTTGAAGAGAAAGAGATTTTGCCAAAACGAGAAGTCAAAATCTCCATTTGCCCCCCTTTTGTAATCAGAGAAAGTGGGGGCTATTTCTCCTCGAAGTAAACAAAACTGGTATCAATCGCCTCAGAGGAAAAAGGGGTTCTCTGATTTCGCAGTTTGTTCAGCCTAGTACTGAGTTGCTCCTTTTCCTTCTTGGAGGAAAAACCAGCTTTCTTCTGGGTTTGATGGTTAAGTTTATTTTTGGTTTTGAAGAACATATTTTTATCAAGTCGGATCGACTGATTTTTTTTAACTATCTGAGTCAGGGGGGTCTTAGCCTAAAGCAGCATATGTCTGGAACAAAACGACAGTTTACTCCGGATAATCCTGTTTTCTCTTAGGCTTTTCCTTTATCTTTTCCCTGATAGTCTTGGCTAACTCGGCAGCTTCTTCCTTCCCTGCCAGTGATGCCTTTTTGTTTTCCTCCTGTATCTTGAAATAGACCTCCTCCCTGTGAACAACTACCTTTTGAGGCGCAATCACCCCCAATCTGACCTGCCTTCCATGAATTCCCAGGACCGTTATCTTGACGTCATCCCCGATGGTGATACTCTCCCCTAATTTTCTGGTAAGAATCAACATCTCCAATTCTCCTGTTGAAATTTACGACTTACTATTTCTTAGCTTAAGCGAGAAAGCCAGGCCGAGGAAAAATTTTTGATCTCCTGTTTTAAGCCTATGGCTTTTTCGCAGGCAAGTCTTTGACAAATCAGCTCACGGATTTTCTTGTCCTTGTCTCCAGCTATGTAGATACCATTATTTAATTTTATTTCCGGCCTGGGGATCTTCTCCGATTGGGGAGTTAATTTTACATGATCCAAGGCAGATGCCCGCTCATTTTTTCCAATCGGGATTCGAGAAGGATTCGCTTTACCTTTTAAAAGCGAATTAATCCTTTTTAAACCACCTATCCCTGCGTAAATGTCAGCCATAGATCTTTCTTCCTGATTTTCTTACCCTACTTTATCTAAAACCAAAGGGGGCCTTGCCTTTCCCCGGTTATGCGAGGGGTCCTTTAAATAGGAGACCGGAGAGGGCTCCATTAAAAATTTTATACTTCGGTCTATATATCCCATCGAATCTTTTATCAGCTCTCCATTCTTTTCTCTTTGAACCTCTACTTTGCGGTGCAGGTATAATAAAGTCTTCTGTAGCTCTTCTAATTTTGAAGAATAAGAGCTATCCAGAAGCTGGACCAGTTTGGTAAGGGAAGCTTTTTTCTGGTCCACTTTGAAACCCTTGAACAGCCAGGAGGTAATCTCAATCCTTTCTTTCTCCAACTGCTTGGCTTGGGTGAGAGCCTGTTCCTGTTTTAAAATCGATTCCTCTAGGCTATCAAAGGAATTGTTCACTAGACATTCCTCTTCCTCGGTCAAAAGTTTGAGAAAATTCTCCAGCGAATCCACCTCTTTATGGATCAACTTAATCAGGCTCAGAACCTGCTGTTCCAATCTACCTCCCCTTTTTGTAACTCCTGCATTATTTTAGTCGGCAAATCTAACTAAGAGCTTAACCCTCTGGAACCTGATAAACCTGCTCAGATACTGGGTTAAACTTCCCCTGATCCGGCTCTGCCGATTTCAAGCCATAAGGGAGGAGCAAAGCCACAAGTATTATCAGCAGTATCAGGACGAACTGAGACCTTGTCATAAGACTCCTTGATAAATTTCACGAATGTTTTCAGCAACTTATATGCCTTATTTTGAAGATTTAAAGCGATAAAGAACTACGCCGTTTAACTTCTTATCCCCCAGCTAATTAACTTCAGTTAGAATTATAGTCTTGAAGATCTTTAAAAAATCAAAAACAAATTTGAATGAGATCTCTTGGAAGTATCTTCCCCCTTTTTAAGAATTATTTTCTTCAACCTGGAGTTTTTTAGACTAATTTATTGTCAATAGAAATCGATTTGAGCCTTTTCATTATCAGGAGAATCCTCTGGCTCTCTGCCAAGATCCTGTCCAGATATTCT
Organism: Candidatus Zixiibacteriota bacterium; assembly: GCA_030692925.1. Taxonomy (GTDB): domain Bacteria; phylum Zixibacteria; class MSB-5A5; order MSB-5A5; family RBG-16-43-9; genus RBG-16-43-9. The sequence goes on from JAUYBY010000035.1 coordinate 4,808, forward strand.
TCTATTTTCTCCTCGATAACTTTATTCCTCTGGAATTCAATTTCTCCGTATTGATTGATTGAATAAATCCCACCTACTTCCATCCGCACTAACTTAACCAGCTTGGCTATCTCGGAGGTGGCTTTGGATGATTGATTCACCAGATCCAGCACATCTTCGCTTATCTTGGCAGGAAGATAGTTTCTGGCTTTGGCCGTAGCGGAGGCCAGGTTTAAAGCCACCCCTTTAACCTGCTCCACGAAATTATCCATCGATTTGAGTACTTCCTCTATTTCTTCAAAAGAGGTATCCCCATTCACTTTTCCGGACGAAAAAGAGCCTTCTTTATTTTTCTCGTTCATTTTTCCCTCGGCCTAAGAAGTATTTGCCCTGTCAGATTATCGGCTTAAAAGAGAGTGAATTTTATTTTTTAATTCTGAAAGATTAGAAGATTTGACCAGATAGGCATCTGCCAGCCAGGTCTGAAAATTATTTTTGTAGGTCGAATAGCCTGAGTTCAAGATCACCGGTAGATCCTTGTTCTGTTTTTTCAGCTCGGTCAAAGTCTGTAAACCATCCTCTTCCCCGGATAACTTTATATCTAAAACCACTAAATTTATATTCTCCTTCTCCGCCATTTTCAGGGCTTCGGCATTATTCCTGGCTAATTTTACCTCATACCCCTCATCCCTAAGCTCTTTCTGATAAAGGTCCAGGATATACTCCTCATCATCCACGATTAGGATGCTGTTCATCTTTACCTCCTTTTGGGAAAAAATTTATCTCCAGACAGAGTCTGGCTTTGTCTTCGGGTTTGTATTTCAGGGTTCCTCCTAAATTTCCTATCAAAGTGGAAGCCAGGGAAAAACTTGAGCTTTTCTCTGGAAGAATTGAATTGACTGGCATCAAGCTGAAAGTCAAGCTAACCTGCTTTTCAAAAGGCTGGGTGGTGATGTAAAGAGAGCCAGAGGAGCTGGAATTGGAGAGCATATAGCGAAGGGTGTTCACCAGGGAAGAACTCAGCAATTCCGGATTGAGGTGAAGCTTAGGGAGTTGTGTATGCAGGTTTTTCATCAGATAAATCCTTTTCTCTTTTAACTCTCCTTTAAGCAATTCCAGACTTTGTTCTAGGCTCTGATTCAGGTCCAGTTCCTCGACTGTATTTTCCGGGACATAGACATAATCCAGGAAATTAGTTAGCAGATCCTCCATCCTTTCGGTCTGCGAAGCGATTATCTCTAAAGATTTGTAATTTTCATCCTGAGGGGAGGTCTTCTTCAAAATCGAGCGGGCAAATCCCCCGATTATGGTCATCGGGTTTCTTAACTCGTGCGCTACCTGAAAGGTCACCTCCTCAATCGCCTGCAGTCTTTCCATCTTAATCATCCTTTGACTATTCTCCGCTATTTTCCTGTTGGCTTCTTCCAATTCCATTAGTTTCTGCTCCAATCTCTGGTACAGCCTTGACCTTTCAATGGCGCTGCCGGCATGGTGAGCGAAGATCTGCAGAAGCTTTAAATCTTCCTCTTTTATCTCTTTGCCGGTTACGAAATTATCCGCTAAAATTAAACCTTCTATCTTATCTACAGAAATCAAAGGGGCTAAGGCCAGTTTCCGCGCACCTATTGTTTCGAAGAGACTGGAGGTAAAAGAAGGGGGGTAGTTGGCCTCATCCAGATAGCGAGCCTGCTTATCCAGAACTGACTGGATCAAAGGATTATCCTTCTCCCTTATCGATACCCGTATCTTCTGAACGATTTGATTTACTTCGATATTTTTTTGGTCCAATGCGGAGCGATAAGACTTCAGGATATCTTCCAGAGATTGATATTGTTGAGAAAGGTTATTCCAGATTCGGTATGCTTCCTCCCGATTGGAAGGTCCGATAGCCATCTTCCCTTCCAAATAGGTTCCTTTTTCATCCATCAGCATAAGAAAAGCCCGGTTGAATCCCAATCCCTGTCCGGCAGTGACTGCGATTAAAACGATCTCAAGGATCTCGTTAAGATTGAGGGTACTTCCCAGGACTTTTTCCACCTCATCGATGATGAAAAGCTCGGCGATCTTCTGCTTCAGCCCTTCTTCCAACTTGACTTTATCAGTTTCATCCTCCAGAAAACCTATTAAGCCGCAGGTTGAACCGCTTTTCTCCTTAATTGGTGTAGCCCTGATGGAGAGGTAGACTTCTTTTTCCCAGATGCTTTTGTATTTGACTCTTTCGATTGAAAAGGGTTCGCCTTGTTCTAAGGTCTGTTTGAAATTCGCATCCATCCCTGCAGCTTTGATATTCTCTAATTCTAAAACATTTATGCCGATCGAATCTTCAGGTCTGGACCCGCCTAAAACCCTGGGAAAGAATTTGTTGACGTATTTAACCTCCCCCTTTTGATCGCAGATGAAAATTCCCACCGGGATTTCAAGAAAGATATCCTTAAGCTGCTCGATCAGAAGGTCTAAGCTAGATATTTTCTCTGAGGTAAGCTGTATTTCCATTTTCTCTAATAAGAAATCTTTTCTTTTGAGCTGAATATTTTCTTTTGAGAATTCTGCGTATGCTTGAAATAATCTATCAGGCTTTTTTTGAGCCTGGCATTAAAGCTTTCCATTTCTTCTGGGAAAAGTCCGCTTAAAGCTTCGGCTTTGATTTTTTCTGAAGAGTAAAGCTCCACTCCTACATAAAAGTCATGTTCTTCAGATTCCTCCACCTTTTTTATTTTCCCCAGTATTCCCTCCAGAGGTCCTAACCCTTTGAATTTTATGGAGAGGTTGACGAAGGAGCCTTCTTTTAGAGGATTATCAGTCAAAAGCAGTATCCCCTGGTCGTTAAAAGTAAGGATTTTCCCAGATCCTTCTTTGGTCATCTCTTTTTCCTCTGTAGCAAGGACTTTGAAATTGACCGGCTCTTCGAACTGTAATTCGATGGCTTTTCTTTTTTTCTGCTCTCTGGTAGATTTTCTTTCTTTGAGCAAGCTCGTATTTGCATTCATAGCCACTCCTTGTTTTAAGCTATTTTTTTGGATATCCATTTCTCTATGATTATCTTTGGTGTAAAATGTTGCTCTAATATTTATTAAATTTTTTGCAAAGCTTTAAATGAGAGGAAGCCTTACCACTAGAATACTTCCTTTTTCCGAATTCCTTATAGTCTCCAGTTCTCCTTTGTGTTCCTGCAAGATCTGGGTACCGCTCAAAATCCCGAAGTCCTGTTTCCCCTCTGTTAGCCAGGGGCCAGTAGATTCTGATGCGATATGTTCCTCCTTAAGCGATCGTTCTGACTGATCATTAAATACCACTTTAAGAAATCTTCCTTCTTTTTGAAAATTCACCCCTAACTTTCCTCCCCGGCTGATCCTTTGCTTGGCGTTGAGCATCAAGAACATAAAGAGTTTCTTCAGTTCCAAGGAATTCCCCTTAACTTTGGGAAGTTTTTCAGTCAGGTTTAGATTCAATTCGATTTTCTTATCTTTAAGGCAAGCCTTGATTAAGGGGAGGATTGAACTGAACAGGTAGTTTAAGTCCACGTCCGTTTTAAGACTTTTTTCTTGAGTTTTCTGACAAGCCAGGTCATTCAAACAGTTAATCAGTTCCGCAATTCTCTGAGCACCTCTCTCGATTGCAGCTAAATCCTCAGTCGACTTGGAGGAATTCTGGGATTGCGCCGTCCTCATCCTGAGTATCTGTGCTTTTCCCAAGATGATCTGCAAGGGGTTATTTATCTCATGTGCGACTCCACCCACGATCTCTCCCAGGCAGGCCAGCCTTTCCATCTCCTGTAATCTCTGTCCGGAGATCTCTACCTGCGCCTCTTTGACCACCTTGTTATTTTTATCACTCAAAGCTAAAACCATCTTTTCACCCGCCTTTTTTTGACCTTTTAAATGGTTACATCAATATGAACTTGAGTTTTTCTCCCTGCATCCCCGTCTTTCACCCCGGTTCTTTCCTTCTGGGTGAGTTGAGACTCGTTATTCATCTTTGGTCTGGGCGAGGAGCGTTTTTTCCCCTTTATAATCGATTTTTCACCCCTGCGGACTCTTTTTCCCGCTGAGATTGGAGAAACACCTTTTCTGAAAAATTCCTCTGGACTCATATTTTAAAGGGCAAATTTGTCTCGAATCATTCCTCTCAATTTCATAACTGCCTTAGTGTGGATCTGGGAGACTCTGGATTCAGAGATGGTCATGACCTCTCCTATCTCCTTCAGGGTCATCTCCTCGTAATAATAAAGTGCTATGACCAACCTTTCCTGTTCAGAAAGGTGTTTTATGGCAGATACCAGGAAAGCTTTCAGCTCTTTTTTCTCCAGATCGTTCAGGATATTCTCCCGAGCAGCTGCTTCTACAGTTTCTATTCGGGGGATTTGGCGATTATCCTCCTCTTTATAGACCAGATCGTCTAAGGAAAGGACGATGGAGAAGGATAGATCACCTTTGGCAGAGTGGATTTCTTCGACTGGGATCTTCAGGAATTTAGCCAGTTCCTGATCAGTAGGTATTCGTCCTAATTTATTTTCCAGTTTGGTCAAAGCCCGGTCTATCTCCCTGGATTTTGCTCGGGTAGATCGTGGCACCCAGTCCAGCGCTCTTAATTCATCCAGGATTGCACCCCTTATACGAGGAACCGCATAGGTTTCGAATTTGACCCCTCTGGAGGGATCGAAATTCGAGAAGGCTTCCACCAGACCGATTACCCCTGTGCTTATCAGGTCCTGAAGCTCCACTGATTTGGGAAAACCGATAGCCATTCTCCCGGCTACACTCTTAACAAGAGGTAGATACTCGGCTAAAAGTCTTTCCCTTTTCACCGGGTCTTTACTTTTCAGGTAAACGCCCCAATCCTTTTCTATGGACATCTTTTACCCCCTGGTAGTTTTACAGCTTTTAATGTGAGCTGGTTTAAAGGATCAATTATTATTATCGTCTGTTTCATTGAGTTTTTTCACAACCTTTCTGGTTTTATTTCCTGCTTGAGCGCTGTTTTTTCTGAGAATTCATTTTCCAGGCTTATGTTTCCCATAGAGTAAACCCTGGTCCCGGATACCATCTCCTCATAAGAGAGTACCCCTAAATCCGGTATGCTCTCTCCTATAAATTGCCTGAAGGGATATCTCGCCTTGGAGGAAACCAGAATGGCTGGTTTGAGGCCTTTGCTTTTAAACTCTTCAGCTTTTAACCTGCACTCGTATACTAATCTTCCGGCGAGTTCAGGCTTAAAGGTTGGCTTAAAATCTGCGGGATTACCGGAAGCACAGAAAGACTGCTCTAATTTAGGGTCAAGAGTAAAAACGGTTATCCTTTCTTCTGAATCCAGATATTGCCGGGTAATGGTTCTTTTCAGTCCTGCTCGAACCGCTTCAGTCAGAAGCACCGGCTCTTTTATTTGTGGACTCTTTTCTGCTAACACTTCAAAGATGGTGAGCAAATCCTTTACTGGAACTTTTTCCTTTAAAAGACTCTTAAAGACTTTTTGAATGGTCACCAGCGAGAGATTTCCAGGAAAGATCTCCTCAACTAAGGCAGGATATTGTATCTTCAGCTCTTCTAAAAGGTCTTTGGTTTCCTGCAGACCGAACAGCTCATAAGCATTTTCTTTGAAAAGCTCAAACAGGTGAGTGGTCAGAACCGCTTTTGGTTCTATCAGATTATACCCTTTATCTTCAGCTTCCTTTTTTCTGTTTTGATCTATCCATTTGGCCGGGAGATTGAATGCAGGCTCAATCGTATCGTCTCCTTCTATTTCCGGGAGATCGCCTGGATTTATAACCAGAAACTTATCAGTAAAAAGTTCTCTGCGAGCCAGCTCCATTTCCTTCAAGACTATGGAATATTCAAACGGCTTGAGACTTAGATTATCTCTTACCCTTACCTGGGGAAGTCTTATGCCCAGCTCTGTGAAAACTTCTTTTCTTAAGGCTGGAATGGTCTGGAAAAGGTTATCTGAAGACGAACTCTGGGCAAGGGATAGCAACCCGTAACCCAACTCAATCCTGATAGGGTCTATCCTTATCGGCTCGACTGGAGTTTTGCTCTTTTCGACCTTTGTCTCCGAGTATGTCTCTTTCTCTTCTTCTTCCTCTGAATGATGCTCTTCTCCTTTTTTTCTCAATGAAAAATATCCCAGGGAACCGCCTATTACCACCAGGGGAAGGAAAGCAAGCAAGGAAAAACCGGATAA
>JAUYBY010000074.1 GCA_030692925.1 Candidatus Zixiibacteriota bacterium
CGAGCCATGAGATATAACATTAGCCAGAAAACCGCCGTAAGTTTTATTTTTCAAAGAAAAGGGTGGTGCCGAATAAAAGAAGCTGAAAATTAATCCCAGAGTAAAAATCATGCCTACACTCAAAGAAAGGAAATATGAAGGCAGAGCACTCAAAACATACAGAAAGGCAGTATAAGTCCAGGCAGTTTTTTGTGAGATATGACCTTCAGCCAGGAAGAAGAGCTTTTTATTTTTACGATCAGTCTCCAGGTCGTAGATTTGATTTAGAAGGTAAACCCCTCCTATGAAAATGGTAGAGAAGATGAAAAGCCAGAACAAAGACCGGTCAGAAAAACCATACCTTGAGCCCTGATGATGCCCTAAAAGGAGAATCGTCCAGACCGGAACCATAAGAACCGGCCGGAGAACGAAGACATAATCGAAAAATTTTAACATATTTTTTAATCGTAGGGGCGACCGTTCCTTCGGCTCTGCTCAGGACAGTGAGCTTGTCGAACTGTGTGGTCGCCCGCGGGAGGGGACCCCGCAGGAGCGGGATTTCGCTAAGCTCAACAAGCTCCTCCTCTACTTCCTCATTCGATATCAGTCAACCAGTGTTCTTTATTATCTATATAAGATAAACGTCAGATAAAAGTAAACCAGAGGTGCAGAGAAAAGCAGGCTGTCAAACCGATCCAATACTCCTCCGTGACCGGGGATGATGCTGGATGAATCCTTCAGGCTGACCTGCCTTTTAAAGGAGGATTCCACAAAATCTCCTAACTGCCCGAAGACACTTATCAGAATCGCCAGAGACAGAAGATGGATCAAAGGGATCTCTTTAAAGAATATGCTCTTGGAGACAAAAGCCGCGAGCAGTGCTCCTGCTATTCCGCCAGAAGAGCCCTCCCAGCTTTTGTTCGGGCTGACCAGGGGCAGAATCTTGTGCTTCCCAAATGGAGTCCCGATAAAATAGGAAAGAATGTCCGAAAACCAAGAGCATAAGAAAAGAAAGATGATCCACAGACCACCCAGGCGATATTCTAAACCGGACTTATGAGGAAATTCCCGGATCAGGATGAGAAAAGAAAAGAATAGAGCTGTATAGATCAAGCCAAATAGGAAAGAGGAGAGATTCTCAATTGCTTTATCAAATTTATATCTGATTAATTGAAACAAGCCTGAAATCAGAACGCTCAGAAGAGTAATTATCAAGATAAATCTATCGCTGTAATAGTAAACCGAAACCCCGATCAAAAGCCCGAAGAAAATCAGGAGAGTTTGAGAAAAAGAGATATCTTTCAGCTTGAGAATTGAGGAAAACTCGATTAACCCTAAGAAAATAAGTAAATTTATAAAGCTCATAAAAGGGATACCGCCAAAATAGGAAAGGTAGAGGATGAAAGGGATGAAAATTACGGCAACTAATATGCGGGTCAGGAAATTATTCATTTACTAAAATTACAGATAACAAATGACAGATGACAGATAAAAAAACTATCAGTTTCTCGCCTTAGTTGGGGAGATAAAGGTTTGGAGACAATGTAGCGTCCGGGTTTATCCCGGACGTTATTCTCGTCCCGCATAAATGCGGGACGCTACAATATCTGTCATCTGTCATCATATTTTGCCAAAGCGCCTCTGCCTGTTCTGATAAGCCCAGATCGCCTGGTAGAAATCGTCGTCTGTAAAATCCGGCCATAAGACCGGTGTCACATAAAGTTCGGTATAAGACGTCTGCCAGAGCATAAAATTCGAGATGCGCATCTCGCCCGAAGTGCGAATCAACAGGTCTGGATCCGGTAGTCCTTTGGTGTAAAGATAAGAGGAGAAAAGACCTTCATCCAGGTCTTCCGGTTTTATGACGCCTGAACAGATATCCACGGAGATTTTCCTAATCGCATCTAAGATCTCGCTTCTTCCGGAATAATTTAAGGCTAAATTTAAGACCAGCCCGGTATTATCCTTAGTTCTTTGAATCGCTTTTTTCAGAATCTCTTTTCTGGTGGAAGAAAGCTCCTCAATGTTGCCGGTCGTGATCAGCTTGACGTTGTTTTTCTCTAATTCACTCAATTCCCTTTTTGTAGTTTGGTAAAGAAGATTCATAATTGCTGAGACCTCTTCCCTAGGTCTTTGCCAGTTTTCTGTGGAGAAGGTGAAAAGGGTGAGGATGGAGATTTTCAACCCGGATGCGGCTTCAACTATCCTTTTTACGGTTTTGACGCCAGCCCTGTGCCCGGCTATTCGGGGCAATCCCCTTTTCCTTGCCCATCTCCCATTTCCGTCCATTATGATGGCGATGTGCCTGGGCAGGTTCCCCTTTTTTATGATTTTACTCTTTAAGTCTTCTTCTGCCAATTATGGTCATCCCTTTCCATCTGGAAAACAAGCAAGGCTGAAGTCTCAAGACCTTGAGGCCTTGCCCTACGCTCTCTCTACGTTCACGAATCACGAACAACGGTCACGTCTTTTTATCTTCCTTTTTCCATTTTCCTTGTTCCTTTTTCCTTTTCTATTTATCCGTCATCAGTCATTCGTCATCCGTCATTGTTTTTATCACACTTCCATTATCTCGGCTTCTTTTTTCTTTAAAAACTCATCCGTCATCTCAATATATTTGTCCAGAATCTTCTGCACCTGCTCCACTCCTTTTCTGGAATCATCCTCAGAGATCTCCTTATCTTTTTCTTTTTTCTTCAAAGCCTCGTTTCCATCCCGTCTTATATTCCTCAAAGCTATTTTACTTTCCTCCGCAATTTTCTTAACATGCTTAACTAAATTTTTTCTCCTCTCCTCGGTCAAAGGAGGAATTGGCAGACGGACCACGTTTGCATCCGTAATAGGGTTCAAGCCTAAATCCGATTTCTGGATGGCTCTGGCTATTTCCGGTATCAGATTCTTCTCCCAGGGCTGAATAACGAGCAATTTATAATCCGGGACACTCACGCTAGCCACCTGGGAAAGGGGAACCATGGAGCCGTAATATTCCACTTTTACGCCGTCCAGAAGGGAGGTGGTCGCTTTACCGGTGCGGATGGCAGCTAATTCTTTGTGCAGAGCTTCTAAGGTCTTTTTCATCTTCTCTTCAGTTTCTGCAAAAATCTGTTTAGCCATAATAATTCCTTTCTCTTTTCGGTTAGAAAACTTTTAGAGAAAAAAAATCATTCAACCCGAGTTCCTATTTTTGCGCCTGAGATTATTTTCTGGAGATTACCTTTTTTCAAAAGATTAAACACGATAACGGGGACACTGTTTTCCTTGCATAAAGAAATGGCTGTGGCATCCATCACCCGGAGGTCTCTGTTCAGCACTTCTAAGTAGCCGATCTGCTTGAACATCTTTGCCCGTGGGTTCTTAAGAGGATCACAATCATAAATCCCGTTCACCCTGGTTCCTTTGAGGATTACCTCGGCCTCGATTTCGCTTGCCCTTAGAGCTGCAGCAGTATCCGTGGTGAAAAAGGGATTCCCGGTTCCAGCCGCAAATATCACTATCCTCCCTTTTTCCAGATGACGGACTGCCCTTCTCCGGATATAAAGCTCAGCCACCCTATCCATCTGGATTGCAGACATCACCCGGGTGAAAACCCCGGCTTTTTCCAGGGCATCCTGCAAGGCTAAGGAGTTTATCACCGTAGCCAGCATCCCCATATAATCACCTGAAACTCTATCCGTTTCCCTGGAGCTTAAAGAGACTCCCCGGAAGATGTTTCCTGCTCCTATGACAATTCCTATCTCCGTTCCTGAATCCTTTACCCCTTTAATCTCTAAAGCTAAATAATGGAGAAAATCAGGGTCAATGCCGTACTCCTTTTTCCCCTGAAGCGCCTCACCGGAAAGTTTGAGAAGAACTCTTTTATAGACAGGTTTTGACATTTCGGTATTCGATATTCGCTGTTCGCGATTGGCTTTTCGCTAATAGCTAATAGCGAATCGCTAATTCATTCTCCTAATCTGAATCTCACAAGCCTTTTAACAGTTATATTCTCGCCTAACTTCGCAATGGTTTCGTCTATTCTCTGCTTAACGGTCCGGTCTTCGTCTTTGATAAAGGGCTGTTCTAAAAGACAGGATTCCTGAAAAAATTTCTCCAGCTTTCCCTGGACTATCTTTTCCAGAATCTTCTCTGGCTTGCCTTCTTGCAGAGCTTGAGCTTTATAGATCTCTTTCTCTTTCTCCAGCAGATTTGCCAGGATCTCTTCCCTTTTTATGGCTAAAGGGTTTGTGGCAGCAACCTGCATGGCAACGTCTTTAGCCAGGCAGCGAAAGTCATCGGTCCGGGCTACGAAATCGGTCTCGCAGTTTATCTCTAACAATACTCCTAATTTTTCACCTGGATGAATGTAGCAATATATTAACCCTTCCCTGGTCATCCTCCCGGCTTTTTCTGAGGCTTTAGCCATCCCGTGTTCTCGGAGATAGTCAAGCGCTTTCTCCAGATCGCCGATTGCCTTCTCCAGAGCTTTTTTACAGTCCATCATCGGGGCTCCGGTTTTGTCCCTTAATTCCTTAACCAGTTTCGAGCTGATCTCCATCTATTCCTCCTCCTTACTTTTCACCTTAATCTCCTTTTTCGTCTCCTGCTCTTTCTCTTCCATCTGTTTATGCTGTGCCTCCAGTATGGCACTGGAGAACTCATGCGAGATCACTTTTATAGACTTGACTGCATCGTCATTTCCCGCAATCGGATAATCAATCACGTCCGGATCCGAATTGGTGTCGATTATGGCTATGACCGGGATTTTCAGCTTGTTAGCCTCTGCCACTGCGATCTTCTCTTTCTTGGAGTCGACCACAAAAACTGCACCCGGCAGCCTGGTTATATCCTTAATTCCTCCCAATATGTTTTCCAGCTTGTCTATTTCCCTTTGCAAGCCGGAAGCCTCTTTCTTGGTGAGCTTTTCAAAAGTCCCATCCTCTTTCATCCTCTCCAGGTCTTTTAGCCTTTTGATATTTCTTCTGATGGTCTGGAAGTTGGTCATCATCCCGCCCAGCCATCTTTCAGTCACGAAAGGCATACTGCATCTTAAAGCCTCTTCCTTGATGACTTCTTTTGCCTGCTTTTTGGTACCTACAAATAGAACCTGTTTATCATTCCCTACTATCTCCTTAACCTTTTGACAGGCTTTTTCTAAAGAGTTAAGAGTTTTTTGAAGGTCGATGATGTAGATGCCGTTTCTGGCTGTGAAGATAAACGGTTTCATCTTGGGGTTCCATCTTTTGGTCTGGTGACCGAAATGAACCCCGGACTCCAATAAATCCTGAAGGGTTACTGCCATTTAAGACTCCTTTGGTCTTGGTTTTTGCCTCCACCAGCCTCGTCTCCTTCAGGGCTGAGGCATTTGCCTCAGACCTCCTGAAAGATCAGCCGGTGTGTGTTTTTAATTCATTTACTCTCTACGTCATAAAACAAATCTAACTTTGTATCCACCTCTGTACAGGGCGGAGATAAACTCCCTACGGGTCGTAAGGCTTTTATCGACCGCCCCTACGCGATAACGCTTATTCAGCAAATTGCCGAGGATCTTCCAGTTTATCCCTACATTCTCTAAAAATCTTTTCTCCTTTACAATTTTAGGTCTCTATATACTAGTGATTCTTCTACTTAGAAATTCCCCCTTTAATTGTTATTACCACCCTTTCAACCTGAATCTTCCGTTTCGACTTTTCGACTGCCTGGTTTACAATATGTACTAAACCGAAACAGCAGGGGACTTCCATATGAATGACTTTCAGACTTTTAGGATTCGCCACCTCTAGTATTTGGGTGATTTTTTCAACATAAGCCTCTATATCATCCAGTTTTGGGCAACCGATAGCAATTGCCCGGTCTTTAAGAAAATCCTGATGAAAGTCAGCATAAGCAAAAGGAACACAATCAGCCACTATCAATAAATCAGCATTTTTAAAATATGGAGCAAAAGGTGCTACCAGGTGAAGCTGAATTGGCCAGCCCCGAAGTTCAGAAGGAATTACGCTCGGCTCTTTGTAATTCGCACCCTTTTTTTCTTTGTCCCATGACATTACCTGGGCAGAAGGGCAGGCGGTTACTCCCTTTGGCATCTCGTGTGAATGATATTCTGGAAGTTCTTCTGCATGTTCTTTAAGATGCTCTAAATGTTTCTCCAGCATCTCCGGTGCAACTTCCTTTATTCGTGCAATCGTTGCTTCTTCATCATAAACCTCTGCTTCCCGTTCCTCAACGGTTAAAGCATTCATCGGACAGTTGCCCAGGCAGGCACCTAAGCCATCACAGTAAAACTCTTTTACTACCCTTGCCTTTGGTCCTTCGGGGGTCTGGACGATTTCTATTGCCTGCTCCGGACAAGCTGGAATACAATCTCCACAACCGTTGCATTTCTCTTCATCGATCTGGATGATCTTTCTTTTTACTTTCATCGATTAACACCCTCAGTTGGAGCAAATGAATTTTTCATTTCAGCTAAATCCTGGTGACCAGTACCCTGTAAAAGTCCCCCGACTTTATCGGAAACAATTTCAATATAAACAAAGACCTTTTGTCTATTAATCCATCACCTTTAACCTGACCCTTCGCTCAAAATAGCTACCTGTCATCCCTTCTTTTGGTTTGCCTTTTACCGATTCCCCCTTGGTCAGCATGACCTGAAGGGTCAGTTCCGCATGCCGGGCTGAATCGGCAGCTCGAATGCCCATTGGTAGTACAGTAATCTTTGCTCCCTCATATCCTTCTAATTTATCCCCTACGATTCTACATGACCCCGGTAGATTCACATCCCATCCTGGGGCAAACTTGGATAATGAACTCGACTCTATAGTCTTAGGGTCAACATAAAGCCAAGCGTTCCTGTAGGGAGCTCTTTCTGTATCTTCTTTCGTCCTGCCAATCACGGTTAACAGGTTTCTAACCTCTCCTCTTTTTACTTCGATCAGAAAACTCCCATCCGGTTGCTTAAACGACTTTTTGGTTTCCTTGTCGATTATATCGATGATTGTTTTTTCATCATCTTTCCACGGACCATTATTCACATGACAGGCAAGACAATCTTTCGCCTTCCCAAGGATCCCGACTGCAGGGGGATAAGCCAAGGCTTCATTTGGATTTACAGTTAGAACCTTTACCCCCGCCAAGGAGAGTAATAAAGTAAAAAGAGTTGACAGGAGAATTAATTTTGTCTTCATCTCTTTTTTCCTCCTTAAATAAAATATCTCATAATCGGTCTGGTCTCTGACCTGCGCAGCACTTCCTTAAATCCTGCCTGTTTAAAAGCTGACACCAAGCCAGTATAAGCAAAAACATCCGGCATCCTGTCCTTTTTTGGCTCTACCGGATAACCCTCGACGATTTTTGCACCTTTTTTTCCTGCATATCCTGCTGCGGCTTTCAGCAATGCTACACTCATACCCTTTTGTCTGAAAGGCTTTGTTACAAAGAAACAGACCACTGACCAGACCGGTTTTTCATCCACTTTTCCCATTATCCGGGAGCGCTCCAGAAGCTGGAACGTTTCCCTCGGAGCAACCGCACACCATCCTATAGGCTGCCCATCAGAATAAGCCAGAACACCAGGAACCTCACCAGAATCAACAATTCTCTTTAATGCCTTTCTGTTCTTCTCACCCAATTGCTGCTGCCATTTAGAGCGAGAAAGCCTCCAGAGCATGCACCAACAACCACCACAAGCACCTCTCTTGCCGAAAAGAACCTCAAGGTCTTTCCATCGGGAGGGAGTTACTGGCTGAAATTTTAAATCCGAGATTAATGATGACATTCTAAACGTCATTTGTCTTCACAAAAATTTGATAACTATTTTTCCAGTGCCCTCAAGAATTCTTCTATGGTAATACCCGCTCTCGTAATTAGACTTCGTAATGTTCCACGCGCTACCTGAAGATGGTTTGGAATTGATAAGGTAGCTATGTGTCCTTCTTTCGTTAGGATTATGTGGCTACCTCTTTGTCGTGCAATTCCCCATCCCAATTTCTTAAAAGCCTTCACCACTTGCTTTGGTCTAAGCAGAGGTACGGCAGGCATCAGACTTTAACCTCGACCTTGCGAGTAGTGACAGTCAAAGGCATCCCTTTTTCAGCCCGCACCTCAAGACATTCTTTGATGGCTTCACGAATGTTTTTCTCAGCCTCTCGTTGGGTCTTGCCTTGGCTTATACATCCAGGGATAGAGGGACATTCAGCTATAAACATTCCATCCTCATCCTGGAAGATGGTTATAAGGAATTTCATATAACTATTTCTCCTCTTACCGATAGTCTTGTAGGGGCGACCCGGCGGGTCGCCCCTACAAATGCACAAATCCTTTGATCTTATCTCTTGGAATACTGGAATCTCTTGCGGGCTTTTGGCTGTCCGTATTTTTTCCGTTCAACCATTCGCGGGTCACGGGTCAAAAACCCTTTATCCTTCAAAAGCTTTTTCAGATTCTCATCCAATTGAGCCAGTGCCCTGGCAATCCCTAACCTGATAGCCCCGGCCTGGCCGGAAATCCCACCGCCTGTGGCACTGCAGACAATGTCCATTTTACCGTCCACCTTGGATACCTCCAGAGGCTGCATTACGTGTCTGATCAGGTCATCTTTCTGTAAATAGTTTTTCAGCTCCTTGCCGTTAATCATCCTTCTTCCGCTTCCGGGAACGATTATCCTGACTCTGGCAACCGAGGTTTTCCTCCTGCCAGTAGCGGAATAGACTTTTTTATCCAAAACTTCACCTCCTGAAATCTTTCTCTTTAGTTAACAGTCTACAGCTCCAAAGACACAGGCTTTTGAGCTTGATGCGGGTGTTTTTCCCCGCTATAAACGAAAAGCTTGGACAATATCTTGTCGCCTAATCTATTATGGGGCAACATCCCTTTCACTGAATGGATAAATACTTTCTCCGGCTTTTCTTTTATCAGTTTTGAGAACTCCTCTTTTTTCAAACCTCCGGGGTAGCCAGTATAATGATAATAGGTTTTGAGCCTGGTCTTCTTGCCAGTCAGCATTACCTTATCACAATTAATCACCACCACATAATCACCTGAATCCAGGTGCGGGGTGAATTTCGGCTTACCCTTTCCTAAAAGGATCTGAGCAACTTTGGAGGCTAATCTTCCCAAAACCTTTCCCCGGGCATCCACCAGATACCATTTCTTCTCAATTTCATTCAGTTTAGGCGTATAAGTCTTCATCTAATCTCCTTTCTAATCCCATTCTGCGAACTGTTTCTTGAATACGTTGCTTCAAGTCGTAACTTTTGAATATAAAAAAAGATATTGGTTTGTCAAGCACAAAAGATGTTCCGGGATAGCTAAACCGATGAAACTGCAGGGGTTCAAAATTTAGAACCCTTTACTTCATAGAACGCGTAGCAGAGGTTTTAGACCTCTGCTATGCTACGAGAAGCAAAAACAAGTTTTTGCACTCCGGAAAACAACAAAATCCTTGACCGGAAAAAGGTATAAATATATACTGGGTGTGAGTAAATGGATTTGTTTCTTAATCAGGGATAGATTCTTCTATGAATCAGGAAATCAGTAAGAGCGAACAAAAAAACGGTACGCTTTTTTTAGGAATAAAAAAGAATATATTCTTTTTAGGTTTAGTAAGTTTTCTGACGGATGTCTCATCAGATATGGTCTATCCTCTACTACCAGTCTTTCTGACTGAGGTGCTTGGTTCAAGCAAGGTATTTGTGGGGCTGATCGAGGGGATAGCAGAGAGCACCGCCAGCATTCTTAAAATCTTTTCCGGTTGGTTCTCGGATAAGATCGGAAAAAGGAAACCGATTGTAATTTTAGGATATTCTCTTTCCTCAATAAGCAAACCGCTTTTAGCTTTAGTCACTTCTGCCTGGCAGGTTCTTTTCATAAGGTTTGCAGACCGCACCGGCAAAGGGATAAGAACCTCCCCTAGAGATGCCTTGATCGCAGAAACCTCTGACGGACAAAGACGAGGTGCCTCCTTTGGGCTTCACCGGGCAATGGACTCTGCTGGTGCGATTCTGGGTCCTCTTTTAGCCTTTGTACTTTTACCTCTTTTGAATAAAAATTACCGGCATCTTTTTTTGTTAGCTTCAATCCCGGCTTTTTTCTCAATCCTGGTCCTATTTGTCTGGGTAAAGGAAGCCAAGACCAGGAAGGAAAAAGTTCCTTTGGCTGAAAAAAAAGCAAGCTTCAAGTTTGGCGCGAAATTCAAACTCTTTGTCCTGGTGGTGGCTCTCTTCACCCTGGGAAATTCCAGTGATGCTTTTCTATTCCTGAGGGCTAAAAGTCTGGGAGTGAACCTGGTTTTTATTCCCTTACTTTGGGGATTGTTCAACCTGGTTTATACTCTTTCCTCCACGCCGGCCGGGGTTTTATCAGACAAGATCGGCAGGAGGAAAATCATACTCTTCGGATTTCTTGTCTATGGGCTGTCTTACTTAGGTTTTGCCTTTGCTAACAGGTCATTGCACGTCTGGATACTTTTCGCCATTTACGGCGTCTACTATGGACTCACAGACGGAGCACTGCGGGCTTTTGTGGCAGATCTGGTGAAAGAGAAGGATAAAAGAGGAACAGCTTACGGGTTCTATCATGGAGCAGTAGGCTTCTGCGCCTTACCAGCGAGCTTGATTTTAGGTTATCTCTGGCAGACTTTTGGAGCACATGTGGCTTTCTCCTTTGGTGCAGTTCTGGCCCTTTTAGCCGGAGTAATCTTTTATATCGGATTTTCCGAAAAAGATAAATGAGAAGATATTTGGAGGAGAGCAGATATTGGGTGAGAAAAGAGCACAGAGGCTCAGGGTTACCCTATCACGCTTTAAGGGCGAGCCCCCCATTGGCGGGTCGCCCCTACAGGGGCTTCTTGTAGTTGCCTATGATAAGGGTGGAAAGTTCTTTGTTATATTATCCTTCTTTTTTTTAATAAGCTGTGCAGCCTATCCCAGATATACTACTCATCCAGTTTCCCAACCCAGTTCTATATTAGAGAGTAAAATCGACAAGTTAAAAATGACCCGGATAATGGAATCATATTTAGGGGAATCTCATTCTAAATTAGACTGCTCAGCCCTGGTGCATCAGGTCTATCTCAGGTATTCTGGAATCAACCTTCCTTTCGAAACAAAAAAGCTTTATCTCCTCGTGAAAAAGGTGGAAAAAGAAGAGCTTTCCTTCGGCGATTTAGTTTTTTTCACCGAGGATGGCTTTTCTCCTTTCCACGTCGGAATCTACACCGGAAATAACCAGTTTGTTCATTCCTCCTCCTCGCAGGGAGTGACCATTTCTTCCTTAGACGAAAAATATTATGCCAGAAGATTCTTGGGAGGAAGAAGAGTAATTCCGTAAAAAAAAAGTTCAAGGTTCAACAGTTCAAAGGTTCAAGGACTAACTGAACAAACCTCACCCTTCCCTCTCCTTTCCTACGGATCCGTTTAGGAAGAAAGGAGAGGTAAATAAATCATCTTCCGGTTTTGGAATTACTTGAATAAAAAGAGGCGGGTTCTATTTTGAGAATATACTCATCCCCTGCTATCTTCAGAATCGTGGACTTAAACTCATTGCCTGACAGTCGTTCGATATCGTTAGCAGTCGATTTTCTCACTATGCAGTAGGTTAACGGCTGCGCTCGCAGGAAACCTCTCACTTTTTGCTCCGAATCTAAAAAAGGAATCGGGTGAGGACTGAAAAAGGGAGTCCCGTTTATATCCACTGCCGCAACTTCTTTCCCGGTGTAATACTTCACCCCTCTGGCAAAAAATTTAGAACAGAGAACAGTTCCATTCAAATTCTGAATATCAGAAAGATACCGGCAGGCATTTTTCGAAGAAAGATATGGTTCAAGATCACTGCTTATAGATACGGCAATAACCAGGAGCACGGCAGGTACCAAGGCTAAAAGATAAGTGCTCTTCAAAAGTTTATTCTTAAAAATGAAATACATGATGATTCCACCTAAAAACGCAAAAGCTGCAATGGTAGCGTAGACCGGAATTTTGGAGGAAAGATAGATTGAATACTTATCCCAGGAAGTAATCAGACCAAGGGGGATTGCCAGAAGGATAAGGGAGCTTGCGAGCAAGACAAAAAGAAGTATCCGATTTCGACTGACACTGGATAATGCACCATAAACGAAATCTCCTGTTAGAAGTGCCAGCGCAGGAAATAACGGGAAAATGTAGGAAACCAATTTGGAATGAGCAAACTGAAAAATTAGGAAAACCGCAACTATCCAGCAACCCAGGAATATATGGAAAGACCTGTTCTTCTCAAAAACCCTTAGTGGAAGGAAAATCAGTGAAGCAACTGTGAGCAGGCTCCAGGGGAAGGTGCAGAGGACTATGGTCATAGGATAAAAATACCAGGTATCATTCCTCGAATGTTCTGCCTCAAGTATCCGCCGTATATGGTCGTTATAGAAAAACTCATAGGTGAAGCTGTGACCGTATTTGGCGATCATAAAGGCATACCAGGGTATGGCAATCACACTGAAAATGAAAATCCCCCAGAGAGAAGCTCGGCAGAAAATAAACTTCAGGTTTTTTTCGATTAACAAGAAAGCTGCTACGGTCAAGAACGGCATCAATAGTCCCAAGGGTCCTTTGGTCAGAACTGCCAGGCCGGAAAATACGAAAAATAAAAGTATCCCGGGAGTCTTCTTATTTTCAGAAGAATACCCCCAGTAAAAGGATACCAGCGACAACAGGATGAAAATTGAGAAAATCATATCAGTATAAACCGTTCTTGCCAACCCAATGTAAACCACGCCTGACATCAGGATGAGAGCTGATAGAAAAGCCTTTTTCTCATCTTTGAATCCATACCAGCCCAAAAAATAAACTGAGAGCACTCCTAAGATTCCAAAAATCGCGGGAAAGAATCTGACCCCGAAATTGGAAATCCCGAAGATCAGAAAACTCAGGCGTAAGACCCAGTAGGTAAGTATCGGTTTTTCGAACTGCGGCTGGCCAAAAAGGTAGGGGGTCATCCAGGTATGTTGCTGAGCCATCTCTTTGGCTGACTGCACGTAGAAAACCTCGTCCGGATTAGTAAGGCTCAAAATCCCGTTGCCCAGGACTAAGAAAAAAAAACCGAGGACGAGTAAAATCAATACTGGCTTAAGATGGTTTATCTTGTGCTCCATTATTTTGCATCCTCAAAAGCTCAGTGATAGTAACAAACCGGTAACCTTTCTCCCTTAATTTCTGCACCAGTTGGGGAATAGTCTTAACAGTCTCATGCCTGTTTCCGCCTTCGGTGGAAAAGACCCCTCCTCCATCGTGGAACAGGATAATGTCCCCTGGCTCTACGTGACGGACTATGAACTTTACGATATATTTATCATCAAAAGTTACCCAGTCCTTAGAATTTAAGGTCCAGAGGATGATCTGGTATCCCATTTCTTTGATCTTTTCCTTCTCTTTATTGGTCAGCCAGGCTTTGGGAGGCCTGAAGTAATGAGTCTTCTGGCCGGTCACATCCTTGATAACTCTTTCGGCCTCGTTTATCTCCCTCTCCAGAGTTTTCATTCGGCAATAAATTAGAACCTTGTGATCATACGAATGATTCCCGATGTCGTGACCTTCCTCTGTTACTCTTCTGGCTATCTGGGGATATTTTTCCACATATTTGCCAATCATGAAAAAGGTAGCTTTCACGCCGGCTTTTTTCAGCTCATCTAGTATCTTGGGAGTCCATTCAGGTGAGGGACCGTCGTCAAATGTCAGGGCCACCACTTTTTCCGGTACTCTCACCCGATAGACCGTCCCTTTTCTCACAATGACAGCCTGGTCGAAAAAAACGGAAAATGCTGTTATTCCCAAGCCCACTACAATGAGCACTATTGCTGCGATAGTGATCAGCTTTTTCCAGTTTCTTCTCTTGGTCATACTGATGCAACCTTTCGATGGCTCAGGAAAAGTAATTCTTTATCAAGAGCCTTACGGAGAACAGCTCAATCAGAACAGTCCACAGGTCACTTTTAGTAGTATATACGGTTAAAAAAGAATAGGCAAGAAAAAACGGTAGTGTCCTAATTTCCGGTAATGTTTGAATTTGTGTGTAAATTTGTTTGGCTCACAGAAGGTGTTCCTTCCTAATGACTTTTAGACCATCCCTGGTTCCATTTTTGATTCTACGACTTGGTTGACTTCCCCAGTCGGAGAAAAGTATCGGGCGATAGGGACGATTCTTTCAATAAGTAAGTCGGGTTGCGATAGCTACCCGACAAAAAGCACCTCTCTTCAGAATTTTGTCGGGCAGTCTGTGACTACCATTACTTCAATTTCATGCCTTTTTCCTTTTCAAACCAGCTATATAGAACAGGCAAAAGGAATAGAGTTAGAGCGGTCGAGGTGAGTAATCCACCCACGACAACAACTGCCAACGGCTTTTGTATTTCAGAACCAACGCCCGTCGCAAAGATTAAGGGAATTAATCCCAGCATTGTCACCAAGGCAGTCATAGAAACAGGTCTGAGCCTTTTCTCACAACCAGTCAGGATTGCTTCCTGCAAGACCAACCCTTTTTGCCTGAGCTGATTTATATATGAGACCAGGACCACACCATTTAAGACTGCCACGCCAAAAAGAGCGATGAAACCGACTGAGGCAGGGACGCTGAGATATAATCCAGAAATATAAATAGCTAAGATTCCTCCTATAAAAGAAAAAGGTAAATTTAAAACTACTAAGAAAGCCTGCTTGAATGAATTAAAAGTAGTATAAAGTAAAAAGAAAACCAACAATATCGTGAGAGGCATGATTATCATCAATCTTCTATTCGCTCTTTGCTGGTTTTCAAAAGCCCCACCCCAGTCCAGATAATATCCTGAAGGCAGGTCAATATTCTTTCCAATTCTCTTTCGAGCTTCCTGTACAAAACTACCTATATCACGTCCTTCGACATTGCATTCGACTACAATTCTTCTTTTTGTATTTTCGTGACTAACCTGTGCAGGGTTTTCTTCCCAAGCAATCTTGACCAACTCCCCCATGGGAATAGGAATGCCGGAGGAGGAATTCACCAAAATATTTTCGATACTCCTTACTGAATTTCTCAGGTTTTTCGGAAAACGAACCACTACCGCTATTCTTTTTTCCTCTTCGAATACCTCAGTAGCCTCTTTCCCCCCTATGGCGATTTCAATTATCTCCTGAATATCAGACACATTAATACCATAACGGGCTATTTTGTCCCTATCAATTGTTATGGTAAGATAAGATTGACCCTCTATCGGTTCGACCCTTATATCAGTCGCCCCCTCAGTTCTGAATAACTCCCTGGCTATCTTTTCTCCAGTAGAACTGAGCATCTGTATATTTTCTCCAAATAGTTTGACTGCCACCTGCGATTTCACTCCAGAGATCAATTCATCCACCCGCATTGCTATTGGCTGAGTAAAGTTAAAAGCTACCCCAGGCACTTTTTCTAATGATTCTCTCATTTTCTCAATTAGCTCCTCTTTAGTTCTTGTGGTTTTCCAATATTTCCTTGGCTTTAGGATGACAACCGGGTCACTTACATTCTGTCCCATTGGGTCTGTGGCAATTTCCGAGGTCCCGATATTGGAAACCACAGTTAATACCTCGGGAAACTGCATTATTCTTTTTTGAACAAGATTTTCCATTTCTATAGATTGCTCCAGAGATATGTTCGGTAATCTTATAACCTGTGGTAGAATTGAGCCCTCATCTAAAGTTGGAATAAATTCAGTCCCTAATTGGACAAATAAAACTAAAGAGACTAAAAAAATTATTATAGCAGTTGAGACGGTTAGGATTTTGTGGCCTAAACACCAATTTAATGCCTTCAAATAAAGTCTTTTAAGAAAAGGCTTGTGTTCTTTTGGACTATGTTTTGTAGGTTTAATTAGAATAAGAGCTAAAACCGGTATTACAAAAATTGAAATGGCCACCGAGGACAAGAGAGCAAGTATAACCGTGAAAGCTAAGGGTGAGAATAACTTACCCTCCATACCTTGTAAAGTCAAAATGGGTAAGAAGGTTAAGGCTATTATCAATTCACCAAATAAACTTGGCTTTCTAACCTCTAAAACCGAATCCAAAACAGTTTGAAACTTACTCTTACTCTGATGATTTTCTGCAAAATGTCTCTGAACGTTTTCCACCTGTATGATAGAGGCGTCAATTATCATTCCGATAGAAATAGCCAGTCCACCAAAAGACATTAGATTCGCAGAAATACCCAATAGCCTCATCATTATAAAAGTAGCCAAGGCTGAAAGTGGCAAAGCTAAAGAGACTACTAAGGCACTTCTCAGATTCCGTAAAAATAAATACAACAGGACAATTACCAGCATAACCCCTTCTAACAAGGCTTTTTTAACTGTGCCCAGACTTTTTTCAACTAACTCAGTTCTGTCGTAATAGGGTTTGATTTTTGCACTATGGGGAAGAACATTGCTCGAATTTATCTCCACTACTTTTTCCTTGACTTTTCTGACTATTTCCCTGGCATTCCCACCTTTTAGCATCAAAACTATTCCACCGGCTATTTCGCCTTTGCCATCTTTTACGCCTGCACCCCAGCGAGTCTCATAACCTGCCTCCACTTTGGCAACGTCCCTTATAAAAATTGGCGTCCCCTCGTGAGCCTTCACCACTATGTTTTCTATATCTTTTTGAGACCGAATTAATCCCACACCTCTGACAATATGCTGTTCCGAGTATAGACTTAAAATATTTCCACCAGCATTTGAATTATTGTTTGCGATTGAGCTGTGAACTTCTTGAAGCGTTAGATTGTATTTTTTTAATTTTTCGGGTTCGATTAAGACGTGAAATTGTTTGACATAACCACCCATTGAACTCACATCTACTACCCCGGGCACACTTTTTAGCAAAGGTTTTACAATCCAGTCCTGTGTAGTTCTCAATTCCATCAAACTTTGTATATCGTTTTTCCCATTCGGGAACTCAAGCGTGTATCTGAAAATCTCTCCCAGGGCAGTGGTGATGGGAGCAAGGGAGATATCTACGCCCGCAGGAACTTTTCCTTTGGCTTCGATGATCCGCTCCAATACTAATTGACGTGCAAAATAAATATCTACCCCATCTTCAAATACCACCGTGATGACCGATAAAGCCGGCTTTGAAATAGAGCGAAGTTCCACTAATTTCGGTAAACCAGTCAGTTGAACTTCGATGGGGAAAGTCACCAGCTTTTCCACTTCCAAAGGAGAAAGCCCTTCCGCTTTGCTGATTATTTGAACTTGAATATTAGTTACATCCGGGAAAGCATCAATCGGCAGTCGCTGTAAAGAGTAAACCCCCAAAAGCACTAAAAATAAGACTGCCATTGAAATAAGCAATTTATGTTTTAAACAAAACGAGATTATTTTTTCTAACATCTTATTCCTCTCCCAACTCTGATTTTAGCAATTCCGATTTCAAAGTGAAAGAACCTTCAGTTACCAACCTTTCTCCAACTTTCAAACCTTCCAAAACTTCAACCTGATCACCGATCTCATCTCCAGTTTTTATAACTCTCTTCTCAAAGCTGGTTTGGCTCAGGTGGACAAAGACAACTTTTTCCTCGCCAACCGTTTGAACCGCGGAAATAGGAATGATCAATAGCTCTTTCTCAATTCTCCTTTAAAAACACATTCGCAGAACATCTCTGGCCTTAAGTCACCGCTTCTGTTATCCACCTCAATTCTTACCTTGAAAGTTCGGGTAGTCTCGTCCAGCACATCGTTGATTGCTTCCACAGTCCCAGGAAAGATTTTATCTGGAAAACTGGAAACCCGGACCTGAACCTTTTGACCTCTTTTAACCAATCTAATATCCTTTTCATAAACGTTGGCTGTGACCCACAGCGAGCTTAAATCTGATACTCTAAATAGATTAGTGCCCTTTTCCACCACATTACCCACAACTACATTACTTCCTATTATTGTTCCTGCCAGTGGACTTTTTATAATCAGATGAGAAGAGGGATGATGAGTACCTTCTAAAGTTTGAACATCCTTTTCTGTTGCCCCTAAAAGTAGCAACTTAACTTTAGCGGACTGGTAAAGAGTTAAAGCGGTGTGATACTCAATAGAATCAGATTCAAATATTTTTTTTAGCCTTTCCTCTGCTTGAATGAACTCGGCTTGAGCTGACAAAAATTCGGGACTATAAATTGAAACCAGGCCATCTCCTACACCCACCTTATCTCCTTCAAACACATAAACTTTCTCCACCCACCCAGTTACCCTGGAGGTGATGTGAACCAATCTTTTCTCGTTAAAACCGACCTTCCCCGATGCACTAAGTTCTATAGGTATTGTTTTATAACCAACTTCCTCTATCTTCAAATCGATTAGTTTTAAAGATTCTTCGGTTAGAGTTATAATACCGGAATTCGCTGGCGAATCCTCCTCCTTAAGCTCTTCAGCCTTCTTGCAGGAAAGCATGATTACTATCAGGGAAATAATTCCCAAGATAAGGATTCGGATTTTTAAGTGTTGCGCAATCATAGGTCATCCTTTCATTTTAATCGGTTTCTTCCCCTGCCACTTCTAAGTCTGCCAGACCTGAAAGATAATTGAGTAATGCCTTGTAATACTCTATTTTTGCCATCTTGTTGGTGCGATAAATATCTAAAAGACCTAAGGCATCAATCTGATTATACTGGTAGCTATTTATACCGGCTTTTAATTCCTCATCTATCTCCTTCAAAAGAGTTTTCTCAAATAACAAGACCTGTTCCTCAGAAGTTCTCACTAATTTGTAGGCTTTTTCAATTTCGCTTTGAACAACTCTTAAGGCTGTTTCCTGTTTAATTTGAGCGGTCTGAAAATCGGCTCGATTTTCTTGAATTTGCCCTTTGGCATTCCACCACCACAAAGGTAAAGAAAGACCTATTTGAAAAGAGAGGATAAATTTCTCCCCGCTTTCGCTGAAAAAACCTCCGGAAAGTTTGAGGTCCGGGATAAAAGTTAAATTTGCTAATTTCAGATTTACATTTTCTTTTTCCCTGAAAATTTGTGCTATCCTCAAAGTTCGATTTTCCGCTCGGTATTCATTTAGGGTTTCCTCTTCGTTTTTTAAATAGGGAGTGAATCGCAGTTCATCTTTGAGTTCAAAGTCCTCTGAGCCCCTTTTACCCAAAATCAGGTTGAAATTATTTTTGACAGAAATCAGCTCCTGCTTAGCTTCAATGATCTCATTCTGGGTCTTGGCTACCTCGACATTTGCTCTGATCACTTCAAAGTAGGGTAGTTCGCCGGACTGATATTTAATCCGGGTAGCCTCCTGAAATTGTTTTAATAAATCTAAGGTAAATTCCAGAGTCTCCACCAATCCTTGCTGATAATTTACTTGGTAGTAAGCCTTTTTAACTTCAGCCGCAACCAGGGCTTTAGCCCTGTTCAATCTTTCATAGGAAATTTCAAGCTCTTTTGTGGCGGCATCTTTTCTTAAAAATAACTTAACGGGAAACTCCAGATTTTGCTCTAAGCTTACGGTCCTTTCATTAGCTTGAGAAAATGATTTACCTGAAGGGATACCCTCCCAGCTAAAAGCCAATTCCGGTGGCGCAAGAGAAAAAGCTTGTAACCTTTTCCCTTTAGCTGAATCAATTTCTTTTTCCGCTATCTTTATCTGAGGATTATTGACTAAA
The DNA here is from genome assembly GCA_030692925.1 of Candidatus Zixiibacteriota bacterium. Classification (GTDB taxonomy): domain Bacteria; phylum Zixibacteria; class MSB-5A5; order MSB-5A5; family RBG-16-43-9; genus RBG-16-43-9. The sequence goes on from JAUYBY010000074.1 coordinate 19,561, forward strand.
GCCAGTCTAATTGCTTCCTCTAAAGAGTAAGTGACTTTCTCCTGTCCTAAACTTATTCCATTTAACAAAACTAAAATCAATGCCCACAAAAACAGATTTTTGGACATTAGAACCTCCGTCTGTCCAGTATAATTTTTTAGTTGTAAAGAGTTGAGCTAATTAAAAGTGAGAAAAAAATCAAGCTAACTCTGGTGGGTGGTAAATGGGAGCTAAGTCAAGCCGTTTATGAAAAACCGCTTCTAAGTCGATATTGTATAAGGTTGGAAATTCGTTTATGGATAAATGTTTATTGGTAACCGATGTAAATAGCTGACCCCCACAGCAAAAATAAGAGCAAAAGTCAGTTCCCTTTGAACAGGAGTCTGTTTCTTTTCCCGAATGCTCATCTACAAAAGAAAAAGAAGAGTTTTGGATCTGCTGTTTTAAATTGCAATTTTCACCACAACAGAAGAATAGAAAATTAACTAACCAAACGCCGAGAATAAGCAGGATGACTGGCTTCATATTAACTGTTTTACGCAACCCAATTCTAAGAAATTTGCCTGAACTATTAGGTTTTACTCTTAGAGTGTTATAACCTTTTAAAACAAACTCCTTAAAAAAGAATTTTCTACCAAATTCACTTGATTATATGCCCGATCCGGTTCCACCTTACCCTTTGGGGAAAATGGATGATATTATAGGCGATATTCTTGGGAATGGAGAGTAAATCATCCCTTCTTACTTCAGGAGCGTTCAGATCCGGCTCCCAGGAATAGTGGATTATCATCGCCTGCCCTAAGACCAGTCTGCGATCCAGAGGACCCCAGAATCTGCTGTCGTAACTATTATCCCGGTTATCTCCCATCATAAAGATATTCCCCTGGGGGACAACATAAGGGCCAAAATTATCCCGGTTACCCATCCCGCGAGGTGCAACGGTTTTATCAGTGAATTTAGACTCTGGGAGATTGGGAGATACCCTGCTGTTAACATACAGGACTTTGTCCTTGATCAAGATAGTGTCACCTGCCACAGCCACACATCTTTTAATATAATTCACCTTCTGGTCTAAAGGATATTTGAAAATCACTATGTCCCCGGCTTTTGGCTCGCGCAGAGCTGGAAGATGAATATTGGTAAAAGGTATGGGAAGCTTTGAACCGTAAATAAATTTATTAGCCAATAAAAAATCCCCTATTAATAGGGTATCTTCCATTGAGCCAGAGGGTATCTTGTAAGCCTCTACCACGGAGGTCTTAATCATCAGGGCTAAAATCAAAGCTATGGCAAACGACTCAACATATTCCCTGAGGACCGATTTCTTTTTTTTAGGCTTGTCTTTTTTAGAGAACAGTTTCATTTTTCCTCCTCAAATTGACATCTTTGTTAAATTATACGCATTTTCAAAGGATAAGTTTTACAGTATATTTTCCCCTCTTTGTTCTTTAAATTTTCCCTCTTCTGCTTTTTTTGTCTCTATCTCTTTTTCTTCCTCTTCCTGGATTTTCACCCATTCTAAGAAATGCTCTTTTTCCATCTCTTTTTCAGAGATTTTGCCAGTAAGCCAGCTGCGATTCATAGGAAATTTTTCCGGGTTCAGATGGGCATTGTAAAAATGCCAGATGATTATGGCTAACGTGGCTAACGTGGCTTCGTCAGAATGAGCTTCTTTGGCGATGTCCGCTACGAATTTTGGAAAAATCCTTAGGGCGGTACCTAAGAACCAGAGGATTAACCCGGACAACACCATCACCACCATTCCCCAATAAACTGCCCAGTAATCAAACTTCTCCACATAAGTGAACTTACCAAATTTAGCTCTTTCTCTTTTCCTCCCTATGAAATAGTTCAGCATAATCCAGAGGTCTTTTAAATCTTTTTTTCTGGGTAAAAGCTCCTTAAAGATTTCTCTTCCTTCCTTACTGAAGGCTAAGAACAGAAGATGGTATAAGGCAATCCCGATAAGACCAGCTGCTCCGACCCGATGTAAAATCCTGCTCACCTGCAGACCGCCAACAGTGGAAAAGAAAAACTTAGCCCAGGCTAATTCGTGGAACTTAATCGGTAAACCGGTGATGATCAGGATTATGGTAGAAACCATCAGGATGATATGCTGAATTCTAACATCCAGGCTCAGCCGCGGATACATCACTTCTTCTTTCTTTTTCACCTCAGGCGGAGGAATCTCGACTTTTTCCTCCTTCAGCTCCGCATATCTATCCTTAAGCTCCTTTTGAAGTTCTTCTCTGGCTCTTTCCTTAACTAACTTTTTTATCTCCTCCTTAAGATGTGGAGTAAGAGAAAGGTCTTTGGTCAGATCGTCCCAGATCTCCTGCTCTATCTCTCCCTGAAGTTTATCCAGGCTTACTTTTGGTTCAAGTTCTTTTTTCTTCTTGCTGAAAAACATTTCCAACTTAGTCTAACCTCTTTTATTACTCTTCACCTTTTCTTTTAACTATTAACTTCTTCCTTAAATCCAGAATAATGTAAATTATTAAAGCCAACATCACTGATAGGGTCAGGTATTTAAAGAACTGGCTTACATAATAGATTATCCCAGCCTCTTTTTTAGCGGGATTTATATGAATCTTCCCTTTGGCGAAATTTTCACTTGCTCCCGGATGGCATTTGCCGCAGGTCCTGGGGATATTATCGATATAGATGGAGGAGCGAGGGTCATCCGATTTGAAGATAGCATGCGACTCATGACAGCTGGTGCAATTGGCAACCGTCTTTGCCCCGAATTTTATCGCCACTCCGTGAAAGCTTTCCTTATAGGTTTCAACTGGCTCAACCGGGATGTCATATTTTTTGATCAATTCCATATTAGCATGACATTTGGCGCAGGTGACTGAAACTTGAGTTAAAAAAACCTTGGATTTAGGATCAGTGTGTTCTTTTATGTTATGTTCACCGTGACAATCAGCGCAGGATGGGGCTGCCAGAATATGTTTACTCCTGAGAGCTTCTCCATGCACACTTATCCTATATATATCATAAATATTAAGGTGGCAGGTCCCACAGGTCTGAGGAATATGCTCCTTATTGGTTCGAGACAAGGTATCAGCTTTGTCGAAGATATAATGAGAGCCGTGACAGTCCTGGCACATAGGAGCTTTGACATCCCCTAAGGCGGTGGCTCTTCCGTGCACGCTTTCACCATATTCTTTATATTTAATTAAATCAGGGGCCCCGGCTAAGTTCCCTTTATAATGACATCTCTGGCAATTAACTTTCTGCAGATTTTTACAGGGGAAATTGGTAGCATCTATATGGCAATAGACACAGGCTTGCTTCTTATGTATAGATTTATAAAAAATGTCAAAATCAACATACTCTGAGATAACCCTTCCATCTGGTAGAACTTTCTTTAAATTGGGATTGGAGTGGCAGTGCTTGCATTCCTGGTTAGAGGGAAGTTCTTGAGTCCGTCCCTGAACCAATAAACAGATTAAAAAAAAACAAAAGAGGATGATTATTCTATTTATTTTCATCAGCTACGCCTTGATATTTACGCTCATATTCCAAGGGGTGCTCGACTTTAAGCTCCTCTAAAGAAACTTTGCCATCAATCCATATACGGGACATTGGAAATCTCTTGGGATTCAAATGAACGATATACAGGTGCCAGAGTAATATGACTACGGCGATGATCACCCCCTGATAGCTATGTACTACTCTGGTAATATCTATCGCCCATTTGGGAAGCACCAGCATTGCCTGGGTCTGATACCAGAGCACCAGCCCGGTTATTATCATAAGGAAGGAACCAGCTACAACTGCCCAGTATTGAAATTTATCCGGAGGAGCATATTTATCGATCTCAGCGTGTTCAGCTGAAAGGCCCAGGGTGAACTTGACACTCTGAAAAGCAGCTTTAAAATCCTTGAACTTTGGTAACACCAAAAGAAATTCATCATGTCCATAGCGAGTAAAGATGATATAGAAAAAGTGATAAAAGGCTACAAAGATTAAAAGGACTGCGGCAAAACGATGAAAAATTCCTCTGGCGATCACCCCTCCTTCTAAAGTGATTACGAGCTTTCCGAACCAGGAATCGTGAAACTTCAATGCCAGGCCTGTGACTATAAGGATTATGAAACTGACCAGCAGTAGAAAATGTTGAACCCTCTGACTGCGAGTAAACCTTTCTATCATTATTTTTTCTTCCATAGTTTACTCTCTCTTTTTATTCTTCGTAATGCGAGCTTCGTAGTGCGACCCTTTCAGGGTCGCCCAAACAATACGATCCTACAACGTAGGGCACAATACTATTAAATTCCTTTTATCCTTCTTCTTCTCCTTCCCAAAACATCTAAAAGGATATAAGCCACGAAAAGAATTGCTAAAATTCCTATAAACCAGGTATAAAATTTTCTTACAATATAGACCCCTAAGGATGATTCTTTAGTAGCCTCAATATGAACTTTGCCTTTGGCGAAATTCTCTGAAGCGCCCTTATGGCATTTTCCGCAGGTTTGAGGTATGTTCTTAGGATTTATAGAGGACCTGGGGTCAGAGGAGGGTAAAATATCGTGATAACCATGACAACTGGCACAATCTGCCACCACAATCTCACCAAATTTATGAGCAATCCCATGAAAGCTATCTTTATAGGTATCATAAGCTACTGGCAGAAGCCCATATTTTTTTACTATCTTCTCCTCAGCATGACAGGCGCTACAGGTCTTGGGTATATTTTTAGGACTAACCCTGCCGGATGGGTCTCTAACCGCGGTTATATCATGTTCGCCGTGACAATCGGTGCAGGTTGGTGAATCCAGAATCCCCTTAGAGAGAGTAACGCCATGTATGCTCCTCTGATAAACCTCATCTATCCCTGGATGGCATTTTGCGCAGGTATGAGCTATATTGACTTTGTTCACCGGTGATTTAGGGTCATCTGCCGGCCTCATCTCATGAGCTCCGTGACATTCGATACAGCTTGGTGCTACCAAGAGCCCATGTTCTTCTACTGCCATTCCGTGAACGCTTTTCTCAAATGCTTTAAAGACAACTGGCTGTGGTAGTTGCTCATATTTAGCCATAAGCTTCTCATCTTCGTGGCATTTTACACAGAGCTTAATTATATTATTATGAAAGATCGGAGATTCTGGATCCTTTTCTGATAAGATCCCATGAGCACCATGACAGCTCACACAGGAGGGAACGTCTGGGTTTTTCTTCTGGAATTCTTTCCCATGCATCCCCTGGAAATAATCCTCGGTCTCTTTGGAATGACATTCTCGACAACCTGAGATCTCCTGGGTAAGGCGGGTAAATTTATCCACCAGTTCTCCTGCTTTTACCTTATGCTCAGAGTGACAGTTACGGCAGTTGGGCAATTCTCTCAATTTAGCCTTAGCGTGAACGCTTTTATTTAATTCTGCAAAGATTTTATTATGACAGGTCCCACACACTTTTACCGGCTCAGGCAGGCTGGCTCTGTGTGAATCATGGCATTGATAGCAGTGAACCTTTCCCTTGGCTCCGCCGGGGAACTCTACAGAGCTGTGCTGATAGGTGGTAAAGAAAACGTTTTCCCTGTCTTTATGACATTTAAGGCATAGCTCTGTTCTATTATCTTTATGAGTAATGGAAGTTGACACCTGAGAAGATTTTATGTCATGCGTGCCGTGACAGGCCCAGCACCCATCCTTGATGAGATTATGCAAACCTTTTGAAACCATCCCTCTTACATCCGAATGACAGGTTCCGCAATCCGGCGAAGCCAGTTTCTCCGCATGCGGTAGCTCCTTTATACTTTGATGGCAATTGGTGCACTCCAGTTCACCGTGAATTGACTTCTTGAATAAAGGCTCATCTAAATAAAGTGAAATGGTCCTCCCTTTTACCATTCTACTCAAGGTTTTATCTCCGTGGCAGTTCAGACAGTCCGCATTGGAAAATTGTCCCCACCCTTTTACCGGGAGCAGTAAAGATAAACTTAGTCCAAATAAAAATGTCTTAAAAATTATTTTAACTTTTAACATTTAACCTCATCCTTCTTTTCCAAAGCGAAATTTATCCTTACTCTTCAATTTCTCATATTCAGCCGCATGCTTTTCCTCTAACTCTTTCTCAGTGATCCTGCCAGTTAACATACCAAGGTTCACCGGATAGGATTCCGGCTCAAAGAGCATAAAGAACATATGCCAGACTAAAACAGCAGTGGTAGCCAGGAGCGCCTCATAAAAATGAATCGCTTTAAAAATATTTAAAAGCCACCTGGGCATATATTGCAAGAAGAAGTTCTCAAACCACATCGGGAAGCCAGTGACAATCATAACTATAGTTCCCCAGATCAAAGCCCAGTATTCAGCCTTCTCCATATAAGCATATCGGTCGAACTTGGGCCTTTCTTTGACCAGACCTAACTGATAATTGATATTCTGAATTAAAAGGAATATATCTTTAGGCACGGGGAAAATTGCCCTGAGCTGGGCTCTTCCTCTTTCATTAAAAAGCATATAGTAGAGGTTGTAGAGACATACCAGTATGAAGACAACTGCCGCTACCCTGTGGATATCGCTCCTGAAAACTGCTCCAGCTTCAGATTTTACCATCCAATTAGCCCACCAGGCATCCGGGAACCTCAGGGCGAATCCGCTTATAGCTAAAACGGTAAAGGTTATGAAGAGTAAGAGATGTTGAATTATCTCGCTTTGATTGAAACGTACAACAGTTGCATCTTTTGCCTCTTTATATTTTTCCCTGACCCTTTTTAAGATTATCAGGGAGTTGTGTAAAACCATCCCTCCGATAATCAGAACTATCAAAACGATATAAATTCTTCTTACGATATAGACTCCGATGTCCCTTTTAGGAGAAATGGCTATATGGATTTTCCCTTTAGCGAAATTTTCTCCAGCATTGGGGTGGCAACTTCCACAGGTCTGGGGAAGGTTAGCTGGATTGATAGAAGATTTAGGGTCAGTTGAAGGCCTTATATCATGATACCCGTGACAACTGGCACAGTTAGCCACCTCCCTTTTCCCTGCCCGGCTATCCACACCATGGTAGGAATCCAGATATTTGGTCACCTTTTGGGTAACCAAGCCATATTTATCTGTTATCTCCTCTGCTGAATGGCACCAGGGGCAGGTTGTTTTAGAGATATTAGCTGGGTAGACTGTAGAGGTCTTTACCCAAGTAGGTTGTATGGAATGTTCGCTGTGGCAATCAGTGCACACCGGGGCTTTAGGATTTCTTGCCAGAACTGCCTGACCATGAACCGATTCTTTAAAGATCTGATAACGCCCATAATGGCATTTCCCGCAGGTTGAAGGGACATTATAGTGATAGATTAAAGAGGTGGTATCTGTGGCTTCTCTAAGAGAATGGCTCCCATGGCAGTCATTACAAACAGCGGCACCGATCAAACCTTTTTCCTCAATTGCCTTTCCGTGAATACTCTCATGATAAAGTTTATATGGGTCTTTAACCGGTATATGATATTTTTTAGCCATTCCAGCACTTTTATGACAATCATCGCACATCTTGGGAATATTTAGACGGTAAGTAAGAGACTTGGGGTCATCCTCCCCTCTGATATCATGGGAGCCATGACAATCCTGACACCAGGGCGCATCCTTTATCCCCTCAATATATTTTTTCCCATGAAAACTTTCGCGATATTCCAGAAGAGTAGCTTTGTGACATCTGCCACACTGAACCATGCCCGGCTTGACCATATGGACTTCATCTTTTACCTCTGTATGGCAGTCGATGCAGGTCAAATCTTTATGAATTGAGCTTTTTATTATGGAGGGATCAATATATAAGGAGATTTTTCTGCCGTATTCATCTGTCATCTGTAAATCTTTAGCCCCGTGACAGGAAGGGCACCTTATCTCCTTAGCCTGAGAGCTGAAGGTCAAAAATAGCGAAATTAATCCCAGGAAAAGTGTTATTCTATATTTTTTCAAACAACTCTCCTTCACAAAGTTTACCTATGTGAATAATTTCACTATCTCTATTTCCGAAGATATTTATTCTTACCTTATTTGTCAAGATTTTTTGTCAAGAATTTTATAACTTAAGCAAGTTCCGTTATTAGAGGACCTGAGCATAAAGCTTTCCTCTCCGTTTGCCAAATCACTTACGCCACTAAAGTGGCACTTTTATTCATGTTATCCTTTTTTCCACTTCAAAATATCATTATAGCTCACAATAATGATCAGGGTTAAAAGGAAAACAAACCCAATATATTGAATTATAGCTCTTTGCTTTAGTGAAAGAGGCTTCCCTCTTAATTTTTCCAGACCTAAGAAGAGGATATGACCTCCATCCAGGACCGGAATAGGAAGGAGATTTATGATCGAAAGGTTGAGGGAAAGAAAAGCTAATAAGTTGAAAAAGCTTGCCAAACCTAATTTAGCAGTCTCCCCGACTATGAGAGCTATTTGGATCGGTCCTCCGACATCCTTTAAAGAAGCCTCACCAGTGAAAAGTCCTATGATAAATTTGACTAACTCTCTGGTTATAGAAACGGTCGTACCTATCCCCTCTATAAATGCCTGAAAAATATTCAAGCGAATAATGACAAACTCCGGACCAATCCCTATTTTCCCCACCTCTTTTGTTTTTCCATTCTCATCCTGTACCTTCTCTTTTATAGTCGTAACTTGAGCTTCGTAAAATTCATTTCCTCTTTTCCATTTCAAGGTTATGGGTTTTTCCACTTCTTTATAGATAATCTGAGCCATATCATTGAAATTCTTTACCTCGATTCCATTCACGGAAATCACCTGGTCACCGCTTTTGAGCCCGGCTTTTTCCGCAGGAGTGCCTTTGCCTACGATTCCAATGGTGGTCTTTTCATAATGCACTATTTCTTTTCCGCTGAAAAAAACT
>JAUYBY010000086.1 GCA_030692925.1 Candidatus Zixiibacteriota bacterium
GTTACCTCAAAAAAGGTATACTTTTTCTTTAGAATCTCTTCTTTCAAATCTGAGACGAAATCTGTCAGGTAATCTTTTTCTATGAGAGATTCCCCTACCCTGATCCTTTCTCTGAAATCTATAAGATGAGGTGAAGTATAAAGCCCGCAGGAATATCCTGCTTTTTTCAGAATCGAATAAATCATCGCACAGCAGGAACCTTTCCCATTGGTCCCGGCAACATGAATCGAGGCAAATCTGAGATGGGGATTACCCAGTCTTCTCATCAGGGAAAAAGTATTCTTTAAGCCTAACTTTATCCCGAACTTTTCCAGACTGAAAAGGAAATCAACTACCTGCTGATAGTTCATCTTGAATTTAAAGGATAAAAGGTTTATAAAGATTCAGCTTGTTTTAGCCGGGGGCAAGAGATATTCCAATAAAAGAGAAACGGTTTTTTTTAAATCTTTTCTTTCCACGATCTTATCCAAGAACCCATGTTCTAAGAAAAATTCGGAGCTCTGGAAACCAGTCGGCAGCTCCTGTCCAATGGTCTGCTGGATCACCCTGGGTCCGGCAAATCCTAAAAGAGCTTTTGGCTCGGCAATTATAACATCACCCAGGGAGGCGTAGCTTGCCATAACCCCGGCCGTGGTGGGGTTGGTGAGAACAGAGATAAACGGGATGTTAGCATCATAGAGTTTAGCCAGAAGTCCACTGGTTTTCGCCATCTGCATTAAAGATAGGATCCCCTCCTGCATCCTGGCTCCACCTGAGCAGGATACAATCACCAGAGGTATTTTTCTTTCCAGCGATCTCTCGATGGCTCTTGCCACCTTCTCACCAACTACCGAGCCCATGCTCCCGCCGATGAATCCAAAATCCATCACCCCGAAGCTGACCTCTTTGTTTTCGATTTTACCAATCCCTACGATCACCGCATCGTTCAGCCCGGTTTTCTTACGCGAATCTCTTATCCGGTCCGGATACCTTTTGGAATCTTTAAACTTAAGCGGGTCAGTGGAGATCAGATTATTATCGTACTCTTCTAATTTTCCTTCATCCAGCAGAAGCTCGATATAATCTTTGGATTTTATCCTGAAGTGAAAATTGCACCGGTGACACACCCAGAGGTTTTTTTCTAACTCTTTCACGTAGATGATCTCGCCACAGCTCTCGCATTTAGTCCATAACCCATCCGGGATCTCCTTTTTCTGCTGCGAGACCAGGCCATTTTTAGGTTTTTTGAACCATTCCATAGATCTATCCGTTATAGCTTTTTCTCCATTATGACGGCATCTTCTACCGGAAAGCGGTAATAATTTTTCCTTCTGCCGACCTGCTCAAAACCGAATTTCCTGTAAAGCGTCAAAGCGACTGAATTGGATACTCTCACATCCAGGGTCACGCTTTTGCAGACCCGCTTTAATCCCTGCTCGATTATCCATTCCATCAGTTTTTTGGCTATTCCCTGACAACGGTGCTCTTTATCTACAGCAATGTTGGCTATCTGCAGCTCATCCCCGATCTTCCATAAACAGGTATATCCGACTAATTTCCCGTCTTTCCTTGCCACTGCTGGATAAGTAAAATCTTTATTAATGTCCTCCAGAAAAGACTCCTTTGTCCAGGGGTCAGAGAAGCTTTCCTTTTCTATCCTGAGGACTTCCTCTAAATCTCCTTCCTTCATCCTTTCGAAGGTCAAATCCTTGTTCTGCTCAGACATTTTTGAACTTCAATTCCTGCTCGGAGCTTCTCAGATATAATGGTTCTACCTTGTCTAAATCCTCAAATTCAGATAGTTTAAGCTTTTCCAGTCCCAAGGAAGCTATAGCTGTTCCGCTGGGCAGGTTCCTCTCTCCTTCTAAGAAATGAGCTTTTTCTCCCAAAAGCTTGCTCAGATTCTCCTTGAAAACCTCTAAACCCAGACCTAAGAATATAACCTCCTCTGGAATTTTGGCAACAAGTTTTTCTATGCTTGTGACCCAGTAGTCTGAGACTCTCTTTATTCCGCCATCTCTGGAATCATAAACCGCTGAGTAGACCTCATTTTTCTTCGCATCTAAAATCGGCACTAAAGGATATAAGGGAGTTCTCTGAAAATATACTAAACCATCTAAAGTAGGCACAGAAATTAACGGTTTTCCTGAAGCAAAACAAAGTCCTTTGGCAGTGGCAAGACCGATTCTCAAGCCAGTAAAAGAACCAGGTCCGATGGAGATGGCAATCCCGTCCAGCTCTTCTAACTTCAAGGAAGCTTCATTTAAGACCTTGTCTATGCTGGGTAAAAGAAGCTGGGCATGAGTCTGCCCGGCATTAAATCTCAGCTCAGACACGACCTTGTCCTCTTCCACAACCCCCAGAGCTAAAAAAGGAGTTGCAGTATCGATACCTAAGATTTTCATAAGATTTACGTTTTTTGAAAAAGGTAGCGGAAGGCCTCAAGGTCTTGAGACTTTAGCCTTCCATTTTGTGGTAGGGGCGTATTGCAATACGCCCCTACAAGTTCCAGTAAGTTAGATATTCCGGTCTGACGACAGTGAACAAACAAGAATATTTGTCCTATTGATTTCGGGCGAACACACGGTTCGACGAGCTCACCGTCCTGAACAAGGTCGAAGGACAGGTTCGCCCCTACACTAACATCAGAATATGTAGGGGCAAGACTTTAGCCTTGCGTCGTTCTCACCGGTAGGTCAGACATTCTTGTGGCTACGAGCCCGCCCGTAGGGCGCCAGGCTTTGCTCTCTGACAGTGTAAGGAACAGACAGGAATGTCTGTTCTACCAGTCAAAATTCCTCTATCCTTATCTCCCTTTCATTCTCCGAGAGAATCTTCAGATGAATGTCTATCCTCTTTTCCGGCAGGAGCGCAGATGCTTTTTCCGCCCATTCGACTATGCATACCCCGTCTCCGTAAAAATATTCCTCATATCCCAAATTAATAATCTCAGATAATTTTTCCAAGCGAAAAAGGTCTATGTGATAAACCTTGTATTTCCCCTGGTATTCGTTAATAAGGACGAAACTCGGGCTTACCACAAAGTCCTTTACGCTAAGGCCGGAACAGATTCCCTGGGTAAGACAGGTCTTACCGCTTCCCAGAGGACCGAACAGAGCAACAACCAGCCCTGGATAAAAACCTTGAGCTATCTTTTCTCCGAGTTTCTTAGTTTTCTCTGGAGATGAGGTTATGATTTTCTTTTTAAACAAATCTAATTTACCCGTATCCGGGCTTCTATTATATTTTGGGACGAAGGATTGTTACCGGGAGAATCATCTCCTCCAAGGAGATACCTCCGTGCTGAAAGCTGTTCTTGTACTGCCTTTCATATTCACTCTGTTTGGTCGGATAGACGAAATAGTAATCCTCCTTAGCGATGATGTAGGTAGTGCTCATAGTATAAGTAGGAAGTTTGTATCCCTTGGGATCTTTGATCAGGAGAGCATCCTTCTGGTCACAATTGAGGTTATCCCCATATTTATATCTCAAGTTGGTGGAGGTATCCTTCTTGCCATGAGCTACTGTTCCCCTGGTGCCCAGAACGCTGCCATGGTCAGTAGTTAAGAGGACTGTGCAATCCTGCCTGGATAGATACTTCAATATCTCGAAAAGAGAGGAGTGCAAAAACCAGGACCTCATCAGGGAACGAAAAGCCCCCTCATCCGGTGCGATTTCTTTGAGGATCTCAGACTCAGACCTTCCGTGAGCTAAGATATCCAGGAAATTGTAAACTACTGAAAGAAGTGAACCGTTTCTGTAAGAGTATATCTTCCGGGCTAAATTATCCCCCTCAGCGATATCCAGCACCTTGACATATTTGGGCTCGGTCTTAAAAGTAAGCTTCAACCTTTGCAGCTGGGCGTCCAGAAGCTGTCTTTCATATCTATTCCGGCTGGACTCATCTTCAGTCCCGGCTTTCCAGAGCTCCGGATAGAGCCTTGCGACCTCTGATGGAAAAAGCCCGGAGAAAAGAGCATTCCTGGAATAAGGGGTTGCTGTCGGGAGGATGGAATAGTAGTATTCTCTCTGGAGGTTGAAATACTGGTTCAAAATCGGTTCGATGTAAAGGTACTGATCCAGCCTCATGCAATCGACCACGATGAAGAAAACCGGTTTTTTCTCCAAAAGCAAAGGATAGAGGTATTTGGGAACGACGTCTACGGACAGCGAAGGGGAGTCTTTCTTCTCGACCCAGTCCACATAATTCCTTTCCACGAATCTGCCGAACTCCAGGTCACATTCTCTTCTCTGAGTGAAATGTGTCTCGGACAAACCTATCTCTTTAAAATCCTCCATCTCTAAGTCCCATTCTGAAAGCAGGCGGTGAATTTCAATCCATTCCCTCCAGCTCACGGGACCAGCTAAAGTTGAGCGGACCCGGTTAAAATCCTCAGCATATTTTTTCGAGAGGTGCTCTTCCCTGATCCTTTTTTTGCCTAAAATCTTTTTGACAGCAGAAAGGACCTGGCTGGGATTGACCGGTTTGGTCAGGTAATCGTCTATCTTTTCCCCGATAGCCTGATCCATCAGATTCTCCTCTTCATTTTTCGTGACCATAATCACCGGCAGATGTGGATTTTTATCTTTTATCTCCTCCAGAGTGGTCAAGCCATCCTTACCCGGCATCATCTCGTCTAAAAGAACTAAATCGAAATTTTTCTTCCCGATCAATGCAATGGCGTCATCTCCGTTCGTAGCAGGCGTTACCTTATATCCCCTTTCCTCTAAGAAAATTATGTGAGATTTAAGATTATCTATCTCGTCATCCACCCAGAGTATGCTTTTTACATCTTCTTTCATCTGCACCTCACAAAATCGTTAAAGATTTTTAGCCATTGAAAAAATGCTGGAGTATAAAGCTTCAGCTTTATCATTTACATGTACTGTCGGGTCCATTGACCCGGCGGAGACATAGCTTTGCTTGCCAGGTCAGGGGACCTGGAAAGCACATATAGTAAACCTAAAGGTTTACACTCCAAAACTTTATTATGGTAATTTTACATCTAATCTACGCTCTTTTCACAACCCTTTTTTGACCCCAGGTGAAGGCAAACCTGGAAAGTTGTCCTTTGATTAGGAATGCTTTCCACCAGGCTCAGTTTGCCTTTATGGTACTCTTCTACGATTCTACTGGCTAATTAAAGTCCGAGACCCCAACCACTTTTCTTGGTCGTTTATCACGGCGCAAAAATCTTTTTCTGTTCCCTGGAAGATACTCCCCTGCCGTTATCAGTCACCAGAATGAAAGCATTATTTCCGCTCTTATCTATGCCAGTGGAGACTTCTATCTTCCCGTTCTGACACTCAACCGCTTCTACTGAATTTTTGAGAAGATTCTCGATTACCCAGGTTAAAAGCTCCCGGTTCATCTCCAGCTTAAGTGGCTCTCCAAGATGCTCCTCGATTATCACGCCCTCGGGAACCCTTTCTTTAAAATATCCCACAGCCTCTGCGACTACTTCATTTAACTCAGTTTCCCTCAACTCTGGAAGTGAGCCTATCTGGCTGAACCTGGAGGCTATTTTTTCGAGCCGGTTGACATCCATTTGCATTTTTTCCAGGTAATCCTCCTTTTGACCAGAGCTAGATTTGAGGAGCTCTATCCAGCCTAAAAGGGAAGAAAGCGGGGTTCCCAATTGATGGGCGGTCTCCCTTGCCATCCCCACCCAGATATACCTTTTCTCGCTTCTCTGCATATTCCTGAAACTCACAAATCCGATCCCGATAACCACTATCAGCAGCCCTATTTCCAGATAAGGCATAACCCTGAGCTGGGAGATGAGTTCTGAATCCCCATAATGGAGGTAGTTGATAACTTTCTTCTCTTCTCCATAATAGATAGGTATGGGCACCTTATCCTTATCCATTTTCTTGATCAGTTCTCTTAATTTGAATTTGGCTTCAGTCGAGGTATCATCCCAGGCTATGCTAATTCCTCTCCAGGCTTGCGGCTGACCATCAGCCGAGGTGACGATTATGGGAAAATTGCTCTTCCTTATCACCTCGTCGAAGATCAGGTCGATTCCCGCACCGGTGGTCGCCTCTGAGGCTACCAGACTCCAAAGCCTGGCATAAGCAGTTACCACTCTTTTTGAGTCTTCCTTCAGCCGGTTGATAACATACTGAGTATAAAAAACATACACAAAAGCCAGGATGATTATTCCCAGGAGAAGAGCCAGTTTAAAAAAAACAGAAGAAAACGCTCCGCCTGTCCTATACGACTCTTTTCCTGATAAATAATTGCTTCTGTTTGCCATTTTATGTCTTAGATATATTACGCATAATCCGGGATGAGAATCAAGGCAAGCCATAGGAATATAACCCAAGCTGGGTCAATATTCAATCTTTTTTGTCGGAATTTCTCTGGAAAAATCTATTCTCAGGTAGGGGCAGATTTTGCGTCTGCCCTAAAAATTATCTTCTTAGATGACCGGTGAGAATTTTCAGTAGGTCAAGCATGGCGAAGCCTGCTTGACAATTAAATACCGAGTTGAGGTATAAAATAGGTTGTCACCCAGTCCTTTGGACATGGTTGACCTACTTATCTGCCTGATGAACTCAAGACTGTGAGCGGGAGGGGACCCCGAAAACGGAATTTCGTCAAGCTCAACAAGCCCCTCCCCTACTTAATTCTTTATCCGTTATTCGTGATTAGTTATCCGTCATTCTCTATCTAGCTTATCTCTTCCAGCCCTCCCAGATAAGGTCTCAAAACCTCTGGCACGACAACTGTTCCTTTTTCCGTCTGAAAATTCTCTAAAAAGGCAGCAACTGTCCTGGCTAATGCTACTCCTGAGCCGTTCAAGGTATGAACATATTCCGCTTTGGATTTGGGGTCAGGCTTGAATTTTATTCCTATCCTCCTGGATTGAAAAGCCTCGTAATTGCTACAGGAGGAAACCTCTAAATACTTCTTAACTCCAGGTGCCCAAGCTTCGATATCATAACATTTGGCTGCGGCAAAACTTAAATCACCAGTGCACAGAAGCCTGACTCGGTATGGAATATTTAAAAGCTGTAATACCTCTTCTGCATTAGCCACTAACTTCTCAAGCTCGTCATAGGAATCTTCCGGCTTTACAAATTTCACCATCTCCACCTTGTCGAACTGGTGTACCCGCAATATGCCACGGGTATCTTTGCCATAGGAGCCTGCTTCTCTTCTGAAACAGGGAGTATAGGCAACATAATAGATGGGAAGCTCCTCTGATTTGAGGATTTCATCCCGGTGAAGATTCGTAACCGGCACCTCAGCCGTAGGCACTAAGAAGAGGTCATCTTTTTCGCACAGGTACATATCCTCTTCTAATTTTGGCAACTGTCCGGTACCAGTCATACTGGCTCTGTTTACCATAAACGGAGGCCAGACCTCTTTATATCCATGCTCTTTAGTATGCAGGTCCAGCATGAAATTTATCAACCCTCTTTCCAGAAGAGCTCCTTTACCAATAAGGGCATAGAATCCTGAGCCTGAAAGCTTCGCGCCTCTTGCCAGGTCCAAAATTCCCAAAAGCTCCCCTATTTCCCAGTGAGCCCTCGGCTCAAAGCTAAATTCTGGTAACTCCCCCCACTCTTTTATTACTACATTGGAGTTCTCATCAAACCCCACCGGGACCGTGGAGTGCGGTATATTCGGAACCCTCAAAAGCAGACTGTCGATTTTATCTTCTATCTCTTTCAGGGAATTATCTAATGAGGAGATTTTCTCAGAAACCCCCCTCATTTTTTCAATCTCCGCCTTAGCATCTTTTTTCTCCTTTTTGAGCAAGGCTATAGTCTGGTTGGAGAGATTTCTCTGGCGCTTTAATTCCTCCACCGAAGAGATAATTTCCCTTCTCTTCTCATCTAATCCCAAAAGCTCGTCTAAATTTAGGGATTCATTTTTATTCTGAATCGCTTTTTTGACTAACTCTTTATTTTCTCTAATAAATTTCAGGTCAAACATCCTGCCTCCTGCTGAAAAGACCGAAAATCTGGTTTAAGATGATTTTAAAATCAAACCACAGGGAGACCTTCTCCGCATAGAGAAGACCCTCCTCCACTTTTCTTCTTGTCATATTTTCGGAAAAAGCTAAAGTTTCTTTTCTCCCCTGGCACAGGCTGAAAATTCCCGGCTTTAAGTCCACCCTTTTATAGTAGTCCGGAAGCTCTGAGGAATAACTATTGGACCTTTCCTCCTCCGGCTGAGGTCCGACTAAACTCATCTCCCCTTTTAAGACATTAAGCAAAACCGGAAGCTTTTCGATCTTGGAGCTTTTTAGGAATTTACCCAGTTCATTTTGAGAATCCGTAGGGCCGGAGTTAAAAGTGTAAAACTGAAAAAGCTTTCCCCCTTTCCCTAAAAAATTTTTCTTCAGCAAAATTCCACCTGGGTAATTCAGGGAGATTAGAAATGAAACTAAAAGCCAGATCGGACTGGTAAGCATAATCAAAAATAAGGAGAACAAAAAATCGAGAATCCGTTTCATGTCCGATTCCCAGGTCCTTAACTGAGTGGGATAGATTTTCGAGTAGGGACCTTTATAGAATTTAACCTTTTTCAGACCATTGAAAACCCGGCTTTGTTCTTCACTTACCACTAAATCGACTTCGGTCTGTTCAAAATTCGAGAGGACCTGAGCAACTGAGTCCCCATAATCTTGTCCTAAAGCTAAAATCACCACCTCAGCCTTGGTCTTCTTCAGAGTCTCATCCATATCTTCTAAAAATCCTAAGACTTTTAAATCTGCTGGATATTCTCTATTTTCAGAAACAAATCCCGTGACCTTAAATCCTGGATTCGACTCGGTATTTAATGAATTTTTCAACTTCAGTGCATCTTCTCCGGTCCCTAAAATCAAGGTCTTCCTTAATCCTATCCCTCTAGTAAAAAGAGCTCGTTCCCATAAAATGAAAACCGTTCTGAAAAATAAGAGCAGCAAAATCAAGCTCAAAGAATAAAGGAGCACAAACCTCAAGGAGATGAATTTGATGGAGAGGACCGAAAAAATAATTATTCCCAGCACGACTCCCTTGATTATCTTTTTCCATTCCTCTTTCATGGGAAGCTGTGATCTGAGTTCATATAATCCTAAAAAGGCAAAAAGCACCAGCCAGTAGAGTGTGACCCAGATGGCGGGCACCAGATATTCGGAAAGCGGGATTACTATCAGGGTGCTGAAAAGACCTGATTCAAATCTAAGCCAGTAGAAGAAAAGGAAAGCCAGATTGACTGCAATGCTATCCAGAAGGATCAAGAAAAGTTTCTCTCCTGCCCGGACAAGATTCCGGTGCAGATGAGCTCCCAGGATAGCTAAAAGAAGCCCGGCACAGACCACGATGATGAGTTTCCAGGACGATTCAAAAAAGAAAAATATCAGAAGTCCGGTTATCCCCAGTCCCAGGCTGATCAGATAGATGGAGCCCAGGGTCTTCTTCGCGTGAAAACCTAAATTCATCAGCCGAAGAGATGAATGGTCCTTACCTCCCTTATAGATTTTTCTCCCTTCCCTGGCACGGGTAAAGGTGACCAGGGAGATATCGAAAATCGGATAACTCAAGACCAGCATCGGCACCAGAAGCTGATTGAAGGAGCTATTTCTTTTGGCAAATAGAACTCCCAGAGCAGAAAGGATAAATCCGTTGAACATACTCCCCGCATCCCCTAAAAAAATTTTTGCCGGCGGGAAATTGTAGAGCAAAAACCCTGATAGCGCTCCTATAAGAGCCAGACAAATTATTCCCAGGGAAACCTGACCGGTTAAAATAAAAATCACCGCAAAGGCTGCCGCCGCTAAAACTGAAATGCCGCTGCACAGTCCATCCATATTATCCAGAAAATTGAAAGCATTCATCAGCCCGACCATCCAGAGGAAGAAAAGCAGATCCCCTAACAATCCAAAATTTAACTTGCCAAAACTCTGGCTTACCAGGAGAAAGATGAATGCGGCAACTATCTGCCCGAAAAATTTAATTCCCGGCCGCATCCCAAACTTATCATCCCACAACCCCAACCCTAAAACGATGACTCCACCGAGCAAGACTCCGGAAAACTCATAGCTCCAATGCATACCATAAAAAAAACTCAAAAGGACTCCGCCTAAGAACCCTAAGAAAACCGAGGCGCCCCCCAAAAGAGGAGTAGGATGGGAGTGAATCTTTCTGGGATCAGGGTAGTCCAGGAAATTCTTTTTAAAAGCAAACTTTATGAAAAAAGGGGTAAGGGCTAAGACTAAAAGTAAAGATACACCAAAGACGAATATATATAACATTTCAAAATCTACTCCCGGTAATTGGCTATTATCCTTTCTATGCTTGTCTCTAAGCCTACCCTGGGTTTATACCCTATCAGATGGTTCAACTTGGCGATATCCGGAACTCTCTGTTTCATATCCTCAAACCCTTTTTCAAAGGCTTTCTCATAAGGGATATACACGATCTTGGATTTGCTATTGCTCATCTTTCTGATCAGCATAGCTAACTGCCCGATGGTTATTTCTCTTCCATTTCCTACGTTGAAGACCTCGCCCACCGCCTTAGGGTGTTCGGATAGCCCGATTAAAGCCGATACCACGTCAGAGACATAGGTGAAACTCCGGCTTTGTTTTCCATCCCCATACACGGTAATTGGATGACCCAGTAGTGCCTGTTGAACGAATGAGGGCACCACCATGCCATATCGTCCGGTTTGACGTGGACCAATAGTATTAAATAATCTGGCTACTACAATCGGAAGCTTTTTTTCATGAAAATAGGCTAAAGATAAGAACTCATCTATCGCCTTGGAGCAGGCATAGCTCCAACGGCTCTTGGTAGTTGGACCATACACGCTGTCGTCATCTTCCCTAAAAGGAACTTTGCTATTTTTCCCATAGACCTCAGAGGTGGAGGTAAGGATCACCTTTCTCTTGAATCTATTTGCCACCCGAAGGACTATTTCGGTTCCCAGGATGTTGGTTTCTATGGTATCGACCGGCTTCTCGATGATCAGTCTCACGCCTACTGCAGCTGCCAAGTGAAAGATCACCTCACACTTGGAGGCAAGATCTTCCATCAGCTTTTCCTCCAGGATAGTCTCGATGGTGATGTGAAACCGCGGATTAGCCGCTAAATGTTTTATATTCTCCAGCCGGCCAGTGGAGAGGTTGTCGATGACATAAACCTCCTCCCCCCTGCGCAGAAGCTCCTCAACCAGATGCGACCCGATAAACCCCGCCCCCCCGGTGATTAAAACTTTCATTTTCTTTAATTCTCCGTTTTGCTCATTTAACTCTTCAGGGTCTCAATATAAAGCTTTTTTATACGAGATACCATAACTTCTTTGTGGAAATACTTTTGAACTCTTTCTCTGCCTTCTTTCCCAAATTCATCCCTAAGCGATTTATTTTGTAAAAGATAATTTATTGATTTAGACAACGCAACTGAATCTCTAGGAGGGATAACCAAACCGGTTTTGTTATGGAGATTAACAAATGAGGTGCCGGTACCTAACTCTGTGGAGATGACTGGTAGGCCACAAGCCATTGCTTCTAAAATGGAAATCCCAAAGGCTTCACTCTTATGAGAGGAAGGAAGAACAAAAATATCAGCTGCCTGGTAGTAGGAGCTTAATTCATCTTCAGGGACTTCACCAGTCAAAAAGATTTTATCATACAAATTATTTATCTTTATCTTTTCCTCTAAATCATTTTTTAACGCGCCGTCACCTATAATTAAGATCTTTCCGTCTAAATCCTTAACGGATTCAATCAAATAATTCAACCCTTTATAGTAACGCAGCTTCCCAACGAAAAGAATCAAGGGGCCCGGATATTTTGTTTTGATTTCCTCTATTTTCTTCTCATTCCTAAAAGCAAAACGGCTTAGGTCGATTCCGAAAGGAATGATCTGAATTTTATCCTTATATCCAAAAAGAAAATCAGAAGTCTGGATATAATTTGAACTGCTCACCAAAATTACTTCACTCCTTTTGAGAATCTTCTTGAGAAAGGGGCGATAAAGCCAAAGGAGTCTTTTCTGTTTCACTATGTCACTATGATAAGTCAAGATAATCTTACTAACATTTCCTCTAAGCAGCACCGCCAGCTCCCCCAAAGGATAAGGAAAATGAACATGGACCAGATCGGGTTTTAATTTAAGTGCCCAGTTAAATAGACTAAGGCTCAAAGGAGTAGAAGCGAACTTCCCTAAACAGGCAGTCTTTACGATCCTGACATTTCCCTCTTTCACTATAACAGTTTTGAAACTCTGGTTAGTAACCAGAACCTCTATCTGGAAATTCTCATCCTTAGCTAACTCCGCACATAGAAGCCTGATATGATTCTCAATCCCACCCACCACTGGGAAATAATCTTTATAAACATGTAATACTTTCAGTTTACTCATTGCTGAAAATGTTTTTTATCAGTTTTCCTTTATTAACTCTTTGTAAAGTTTAAGAGTATCATTGGCAGTTTTCTCCCAAGAGAAAAGTCTTACCCTTTCTAATCCCCTTTTTATCAATTGTTCTCTTAAACTTTCATTAATCAATACCTGTTTTATTCCTTCTGCAATTTCTCCTTCATTTTCTGGGTTTACTAGAAAAGCGGCCTCCCCTAAAATCTCGGGCAAAGAACCTGCCTTGGAGGATATCACCGACAACCCGCAGGCCATCGCCTCCAGAGGAGGAAATCCAAAACCTTCCCAGAGCGAGGGGAAAACGAAGACCTGGGCTGAATTCATAAGGGCAACTATATCGTCATCCTGAAGAGATCCGGTGAAAATCACTTTTTGTTCAAGAGCTAATTGAGTGACTATTTTTTTTAAGGTATTAAGTTTTCTTGTATCTCCGGTACCGATGACTAACTGATAACCTTCAAACTCTTTTTGAAATATATTAAAAGCCTTAATCAGCCTGGGAAGATTTTTATAAGGTCTGGTGTTACCGATATAAAGAATTATTTTCTTAGTTATTTGAAAATCACTCTTCATCTTATTCGCTAATTGAAAATCTAAATCTTTTTTAAAACAGGATTCAATCCCTTCATATATCACTTTGATCTTATCTTCGGGTAAATCCAAATATTCAACTAACTCTTTTTTCGTGGTCTCAGATACAGCAATTATTTTGCTGGCCCTTCTTAATGCTATAGGGACAAAAAGCTTGACAAAAAATCTGGCGAATAGCCTAACCACCGGATTTCTACCTTCAAAAAAACTGGGATATTTTAAACCCATTAAGTCGTGCACAGTTATCACCACCGGACAGGGTGCCCACAATGGGGCTAAGAAAAAGGGTGAATGAAAAAGATCTATTTTCTCTCTCCTTATTATCCTATTTAACCAGAATAAAGTGTATATAGATAATGGAGGAAAGCCCACTCTGACCACTTTAAACCTATCTTTCTCCTTTGAAGGCACCGCCGGATGGTTTTCATTTAATATAAGAACATATTGATTCTTATCATCGGTTTCAAGTAGATGTCGTATTAGATTTTGAGTATACCTGCCGATGCCTGTCATCTTTTTCCCCAGCATTCGGCCATCAATTCCTATACGCATAACTATTAAACTCTGACTTCTTTATAATTCCAAGGTGCAAGCAACACCTTAAGATAACCTTTGAGATTCTGCTTTGTTTCAGGATTTTCCGGATTAAGTAAAAACAGCAGAGCCCAAAAGCCAAGTCTCAAACTTGCCCCCATAATCTGTAGCAACCGAAAAAGCGCTATCTGGCTTATAGGGTAAAACTTTTTAATAAAAATAAATTCGTTTTGAAACCTGAAAAAAATAACTTTTTCTAAGTCTTGTTTACTGCTCTGTCCTTGATAATGGGAAACTTTGGCACCGAGAATAGGTGAAATCTTCCACCCACTTTTTTTCAGCCTGTAACATAAATCCATATCCTCCCCGTAAAGAAAGTAGCTTTCATCCATATATCCTGCTTGTTCTAAAGCCTCTCTTCTTATTACCATCGCTCCACCTAAAACCCGATCTATATTTTGAGGCACATTCTCCAGAGGATAATTCCAGAAAAAAGGCTGGGTCAGCCTGTTAAGTGGCAGGATCCTGAAAAGCGAAAACATACGTCCAAAGGTATTCAGAAGGCTGGGAAATCTGTAAAAGGACTCCTGAGGACCTCCATCCGGATTACAAACGTAGCAACCGCCAACGCCCACTTCTGGATTTTCCTGCATGAATTCAATGATCCGGTTTAAGGTCAAAGGATCGACTCTGGCATCGGGATTCAGCAAGAAAAGATACTCCCCCCGGGCAATCTTCAGACCCTGATTGCAGGCTTTGGCAAATCCATAATTTTCCTTATTGACAATTAATTTCACCTGAGGGAACTTCTCTTTTATCCTTTCCACGCTATCATCTTCAGAGGCGTTATCAATTACTATAACCTCGTAATTTTCTTCTGAAAAATTCAAGAATATTGAATTCAGACATTCCTTTAAAAGTTCTTGAACATTCCAGTTAACTATGATTATAGACAATTTTATTCTATTAACCGTATTATTCACCTCATCTTTAGAATAAGATAATTCTCAAGTAATTCTTGGTAAGGGCAAAAAATTTCTTCATAAGGTTTTTGAATGAAAGTACTCTGTTCAAAAATTAATAGTCATCAAGATTAGAAAGAATAGCTTCTTATTATTTATTCTTCAGTAAATGTCGCTTCTAACTTTTTGACAGCTTTTTCCCATGTGAATTCTTGAATCTTTTTGTAACCCGTCCTGGCGAGCCTCAGTCGTAAATTGTCATCTTCAAGCAGACGAAGGATATTCTGTGCCAGCGCTTGCGGATCTTTAGGAGGGGACAAAAGAGCATTAATCTCATGTTCTGCATACTCACGTATTCCACCACAGTCTGTCGAAACTACTGCACATCCACAAGCCATGGCTTCTGCAGGAGGGAGTGCAAAACCTTCAGCGATGCTGCTACAAAGATAGATTCTCGAGAGATTGAAGAGCTCAACTAATCTGGCTACTGGTATATTTCTCTGATAAGTTGCCCAATCAGGTATTTTTTTGAAAAGGGTGGGCCCAAATAAGCTAACTATTAGTTCAGGATGTTGTTTCCTGCAAATTTCCAGAGCTTGTAGACCATCATCAGAAGCTTTATAATTAACAGGAGAAAATAGCATAGTCACCCGCGGGGGGCGTCCGGCAAAATCATTCAACAAGCGAAAAATCTGATGGTCAATGCCATTTGGAATTACAGTGACATCTGTCCTTCCTGCGTGAGTAACCTTATCATGTAACCAATGTGAAACCACTAATTTTTTAAGAGGGAGATGCCATGTAGCTTCCAGCTCCTCCTTAGAAGCAAGCCAAGGATAGAAATCCTGCATCAGATAGAATTTTCTTCCTTTGGTAGATGGCTGTCTAGCTACCCACTCTGCTGTCCGCCATGCTGTAGCTACTATAACATCACCTTCCGGGATAAACTTCTCATTCAAGTTAGGGCTTATTACAATTTTCACTTTTGGTGAGATATCAAACCAGCTCACTTTTGGAAGTTCAAATAGATGGCTGATTCCTGATATTATTGGTGCTGCGATTTTTTTTACTATACTGACTTGCCTGGGACAGGTAATCAAAGAATGAACTATAGAAACATCATGTCTTTTTTCCGATAGACGATTGGCATATTCATAAACGACTTTAAAACCACCTACCGGAAACCTTGCCCAGCCAGGCAATACAAATGTGATTCTCATAGTTTGCTCAATCTTCAATCTTATTCTAAGAAATTATTGCTCTCAGAGCCTCTCGATAAGCTTTCACCTTTGCCTTTTTTCTTTCTAAAGAGCTATCCTTATCGAATCTAAGCTTAATATAAGCCAGTCGAGTTAATAGGTCAATAAACATAACTATTCTTATCAGGAAGTTTCCTAACCGACTATAGTATTTATGTCCGAAGTAGACTCTTCTCGCATATGAATGAAAAAGCCGAACGTAAAAAGATTCCGCACCCTCTAAAGAGCTTCCGCCCACTATATGGACGATCTTTGCCTGGGGAAAATAGATCACCTTCCATCCTTTTCTTTGGGCTCTCCAGCAAAAGTCCACATCTTCAGAGAAAAGAAAAAGGTTCTCATCAAAGAGACCTATTTCATCCAGAACCCTTTTCCTGACCAAAAGGCAGGCTCCCGTTACCCAGAATACTTCAAATGGGTCTTCGCTTTCTTTGATCAACTTATCATAAAGACGATCAGTCCAATACTCTGGCAAAATCTTTTCCAATTTCATATAAGGAACAATATCTAATATTTCTCTCAAAACTGTTCGCCGAGGGAAGGCAGTTCTTTGTTCCTTTTGCTTCTCATCGAGGATCTTACAGCCCAAGATGCCCACCTCTGGGTTTTCTTCCAGAAATCTTATCATCTCCTTTAGACTTGAATCTAGAATCTCAGTGTCAGGATTCAAAAGTAGGATATATTCACTGCTTATCTCCCTTAAAGCCCGATTACAAGCCTTGGAGAAACCTAAATTCACTGAATTGGCTATTAGCCTTACCTTAGGGAAGTTCTCCTTAATTTTCTGCGGACTATTATCATTTGAAGCATTATCCACCACTATAACCTCAAAATCAATCTCCTTTACCTTCTGATAAATAGAAGAAAGACACCGGAGCAAGAAAAATGAAGCTTTGTAATTGACTATAATTATCGAAAGTCTACAAGTATTCTGGATGTGATGTAAATCTGAACTGTATGAATCCATATGCGGTTACTCGGCTTTTGGTTTAAAAACGTTGAGCAGACCTAAAAAAAAGAGAAATTCAATTCCGCTTACTCGGTAAAACCACTCCCCGGCATAAAAAGAGGAGATGAAAACGAAGAGGACAATCCCCAGAAGTGCAAAAGTTATGCTCGTATCCTGAGGGGTTAAAGATAATTTAAACTTTGCCCAGCCAATTTTTAAGGCGGAAAAGAAAAAATAGAATAAAGCCAAAATTCCCAAAATGCCAGCAGACGAGAGGTAATAAAGTACTATATTATGAGGGTCTAATCCATATATATAAAAAACTAAGGGGGAAAATCTAAGTTCCGGAAAAACCTGGGATAGATTGTAGAACTGGCCTAAGCCAATTCCCAGAACTGGATTGTGCAGAAAAGACTTCACAGCCAAACTCCAAAGGTACAAACGTATCTCAGTAGTTTCCACATATCTACCTGGCAAGTAATAGAGTCCATGATGCACTCTCTTTAAAAGCTCAGGGTAACTCAAAAATAAGACCGCTATCACCAGCAAAACCAAAGACAACGAAACCAAAACCCTTTGCTTGGAGAATAAAAAACCCACACTTCCAGCTTTCTTAAGAGCAATGAAACTTAGAAGTAGATAAACCAGACCAAAACTTATCATGGCACCTCTGGTCTGAGTAACAAAAAGCCCTCCCAGGAGAAGAAGAAAAATTAAGCCATAGGTCAGCCTTTTTTTGGGCAAAGGCTCAAAAAGATAAAACGAATAAGAGATTATGAGTCCTCCTATAATAAGATCTGCAACGTTTGGCCCACCAAGTCCGAAAGCTCTTACCTTGCCTGACGCATGCCAGAATTGAAATATACTATAGATGGTGTGCAGGGAAGCCAGACCCAAAAAGAAGTTTAAAAACCTATGAACCTCCCCTGAATCTATACCCCAGCTCACCAAGTAGAAGATTACAAAAACCTGCAGATGCCAGATATAAACTCTAATTCCGCTACTGAAATCAACCGTATTTACCAGAGAAAGTCCAAGGATAACAAGAAAGAGATAAATAGGTTTATCCAATGGGGTTCCCCTGAAAGTCAGTGACCTGGAAGTCAAGAAATACCCTAAAAAAGAAAACACTAAAATAAGACTAATCAAGTCAATCGGCACAAAGAACTTACCCATAAAATAAATATCATATCTTATAAATAAGCTGATTAATAATAAATATACACTCAACTTATAATTTAAAAGCAGTACAAAGGAAATCCCTATGACCAACGGTAAAAACAAATAGATGGACCCTCTCAAAGCAGAAAGAAATACAAGCAAGATTATGGCAAGATCTATTATGAAAATCGTCAGTAACTGTTTTCTTGATAAATTAAAATCAAATCTCTCAATCCAGGTTCTCATTTTATTCTCGCTTTAATAAAATAGCCGGCAGTGAAAAACCTTTTAAGACCACCCAGGGTCACAAGATTTCCTATCTTGTTTATGAATCTAGAAGGGATATGATGTATCAACTCTTTAATCTCCAAACCGGACCCTTGAAATAAATCAATCAAACTTTTTCTGGTGAAAAACCTTAGATGAGTTCTGTCCAGAATCCCTGCATCCACGTACTCCCACTTATCTAAAAAGATCATATCTTTTAATATCTCCCAGTAAGTTATATTAGGTATACTGGCAATCACAAAACCAGAAGAGGATAGGTATCTCTTCAGTTTTCTCAAGGTACCCCATGGGTCAGAAAGATGCTCAAGCACATCGCCAAATATTATATAATCAAAATACCTATCGGGATAGGGAAGAGATATCACCTGAATGTCTCCAACTATGATCTTATCTAATCTTTCTTTAGCCTTTAAGGCTGCAGGTTCAAATATCTCTACTCCTATGACCTCTTTGGCCTTACCAGTCCTCTTCAACTCGGAACCGGTAAAACCTTCTCCGCATCCGACTTCTAAAATCTTATTTCCAATCCCCTCTACCATGTCTACTAAATCCTGTCTTAAATAAGAATAATATTTTGGATCTCTATTATTATCCAATTTTTTCTCCTAACTCGAACCTTTTAGAAATTGAAAAGCCAATTGTGCTTCCTTTCTCGTAACTCCCCTAAAAATAAACATCCAGATAAAATAAGACAAAGCACCAATAGAGACCTTTAGGAACAAATTGAAAGGTAATAAATAAAGAGTTAACCCCATAAGAAAAGACGATACGAGGCCCTTAGCCAGATATTCTGATAATGGAACTTTAACCAATCCTCTGGAATAGAAAAGGATCAAACTTAAAACCAAGATTTCACAGGTAATGGTGGCTATACTTGCGCCTAACAAACTGTATCTGGGGATCAAAATAAAGTTTAATGCTAAATTGACCAATGCCCCCAAGCCAACCGCGTACATATACTCTTTTTGTTTTTCCGATGCCAGGAGCAGAAAGGCAAAAGGGACATTTGCATAAATAGTGAAAACACTCCAGATCAATATCTGTAAAGCTACACTTCCTTTTAAGTAGGATGATCCATACACAATCTGTATTATCTCCCTTGAGAAAAAACATATACCCGTTGCAATCGGTATCCCGAAAAAAAGTGTGACTCTTGAGGACTGGCGAATTATATTTTGGAGTTTTTCCCTGGATTCTTTATAGTAGCGAGATAGAACCGGGAAGACGGCATTCCCGAATATGCCTGCAAACCCGATGAATATCAAGACGATCTTGTAAGCAGCATTATACCAGCCAACTTCTTTATCTCCTTTTATAAAACCCAGCATGATGGTATCCAAATTATAATAAATCTGGGTCACAACTAAAGAAAAACCCATAGGCAGTGATTGTTTGAAGATTTCTTTCCAGGCTGAAGGATTTAAACTCAGTTTAAATGATCCATTGAGCTTGAAAAATAAAAAAACCAGAAGGCATAAAGAGAAAAAAGCTGCGATAAATTTTATCAGTGGAACTTGGAAGACATAAGAGCTATTTTTCACAACTATAAAAATGCCTCCAACATAAAGCAGTTGATTCATCAGCTGTCCCAAGGCTATAAATTCCATTCGCTCAATACCTTGAAAAAACCAATTAAGGGTGAATGAAAAGGTGAAAATACTCAACCCATATAACAGGATGAGCTGTTTAATGTCCCAGGGTTTATTTATAAGTAAAACGAAGATAACTAGTAATCCATAAGCCAGAAGAGATAAAAAAAATCTTATGCTAAGCACATTGTTGGCTATTTCCTTAATTTTCTCTTGCCCTTTTGCAATTTCCCGAACACCCCATAGATCCAGACCTTGATTTACTAGTAAAACAAAATATACGATTATGGCTTGAGCAAATTCTATCTTTCCAAAACCTTCTACAGTCAGTACCCGCGCTAAATATATGACACTTATAAAGCCTAAAGCTTTAGTAATAAGATCCGCACCTAGTAAAAAAGAAAAATTTCTTAGAATTTTATTAGAAGTAGTCAATGGGAAAGGTTCAGGTCTTCTAAATCTATTTATTGAAAATCGGTTTATGCGCTTATAGACCTTTTTATCTTCTCTATTACAAAATCTTGTTCTTCTCTTTTTAACCCCGGATAAATCGGAAGAGAGAGCACCTCCTGGGCTTTCTTTTCTGCATTCGGCAGGT
This sequence comes from Candidatus Zixiibacteriota bacterium, assembly GCA_030692925.1. GTDB lineage: Bacteria > Zixibacteria > MSB-5A5 > MSB-5A5 > RBG-16-43-9 > RBG-16-43-9. Next base: position 20,289 of record JAUYBY010000086.1, read on the forward strand.
CACCTTTTTTGTATCCCAGATCTTCGAAACATTTTTGCAGATGTAAAGGTAAGGGGTAATAAGTATCAAAGCCGATTTGGTTTTGAGCTAAATGCTCTTTTAGCTTTCCCCGGTCTTTAACTGCAATGGTATACTGGTTATAAATATGGTAATTGAAACTTTCCACCTTGGGCGTAATCAGGTCTATTCCCTTGAAGGCACGGTCGTAATAGTCCGCATTTTCCCTTCTTTTCTCATGCCAGGAATCCAGATATTTTAGCTTGACCTTTAGCACAGCCGCCTGCAGAGTGTCCAGCCTGCTGTTATATCCAACCAGGGAATGAAAATATTTAGTTTTGGAACCGTGCACTCTCAAAAGTTTTAATCTCTCAGCTAAATCAGGATCATTGGTTATCACCATTCCACCATCACCTGCTCCACCTAAATTTTTTGAAGGGTAAAAGCTAAAACAGCCAGCATCCCCCATAGAGCCAGCTTTTCTCCCTTTATATTTTGCCCCTATCGATTGGGCCGCATCTTCTACCACTCTTACCTTATGCTTTTTTGCCACTTCTAAGATCGGATCCATATCCGCACACTGTCCGAAAAGGTGAACCGGCATAATCGCTTTGGTCTTTTTTGTAATCCTTTTCTCGATTTGATTTGGATCTATATTATATGTGAAAGGGTCAATATCTATGAAAACCGGCTTGGCTTTCAGATTGGCGATCACCCCGGCTGAGGCAAAAAAGGAAAAAGTTGAAGTTATAACCTCATCCCCGGGCTCAACCCCACAAGCTCTTAGAGACAAAAGCAGGGCATCTGTGCCTGAGGCAACTCCTATGGCATATTTGGTCTCGCAGTATCTGGAGATTTCCTCCTCTAAGGCTTTTACCTCTGGTCCAAGGATGAACTGGGTATGATTAAACACTCCAGAGATCGCTTGATCGATTTCTTTTCTGATGGAATCATATTCCCTTTTCAGGTCCAGAAACGGGACTTTCATTTATTCCTCCAGATTTTCTTACTGATTTTCCAAAAGCTGATCTTTGGGCACGTCTTTCATAACTTTCGCCGGAGCTCCCATGACTATCTTTTTGGGAGGGGTGTCTTTGGTAACCAGAGCACCTGCTGCCACCTGCGAATCTTCTCCAATCACCTTACCTGGTAGAATAGTGGCGTTCAGCCCGATTCTGCCGCCCTTCTTGACAGTCACTCCCTTGTAATGCTTGAACCTTTCCTTGCTTCTCCCCATATAGTTATCATTGCTGGTAGCCACACACGGAGCGATGAAACAGTAATCTTCCAGCTCGGAATAAGCGGTTATGTAGACATTGGTTTCCAATTTGCAGTAAGAGCCGATCTTGCAGAAATTCTCAATGGCTGCCCCTCTTCCAACTATGGTGAAATCTCCGATGGTTACACTCTCCCTGACTGTAGAAAGGTCTGCTACTAAAATCTTATTTCCCAAAATCGCTCCTCTATAAATAACCACTGAGGTTCCGATGATGCAGTTGTCCCCAATTTCTGACGGGGGAAGTTCCTGCTCTTTAGTAATAGCACTTCTTGCTGCTTTCATAGGATTTTTGCCAATTACAGTATTGTCATCAATTCTCACAAAATCTCCAATTATAGTTCCCGCGTAAATAGTGACATTGTTCCCTATGTTGCACTCCGTGCCAATCTGGACGTCTTCTCCGATAACCGTGAACCAGCCGACTTTTGTCTTCTCGCCTAATTTTGCTTTGGGGTCGATGTAGTTCTGCATTCCTGCTCCCGATATTTCACAATCTCTAATTCATAGAGCAATCCCTTGGAGTTGCTTCTCTTTTCGCTTGCCCTACTGTTTTACGTCTTACGTCTCACGTTTTTTTTCACTACTAACCTTTATTCTTTTTAAAACTTATCATATTCTTCAAGCCAGCTAAGTCTTTTCTTACCACCGAGATCATCTCTTCCACCTTTCTATAATCCTCCGGCTGTTTTCTTTTAGTCCTTTCAATATATTCCAGGCTGAAGGAAAAAATTACACTTAAAAACAAGCTAACTATTCCAGCTATTAAAACCATGGTTGCCCGTTTGGGCTTGTATTTTGTCTCCGGCGGCGAAGCTTTGTCCAGAACCTGAACTGTAGGGGTGTCCTTGGTCTCCTCGATTTTGTATTGTTCATACTGCTGGGTCAAAAGCTCAAACAGCTTCTCCTGGATTTTGACCTCACGCGTAAGACGAACCAACTCTAAGCTTAAGGAGGGAGCCTGGGAAAAAGGGACACCCAGGACTTTATTATCTTTGGCATTGGCGGAACCAGACTCCAATAATCCCAGTTGCTTTCTGATCTCGTTTATCCTGGATCTCAACTGCTGGATCTGCGGATGGTCCGGCGACATATTTCTGCCCAGCACGTTCATCTGGATCTCAGCAGAGGTCATCTCGGCTTTTAATTCTGCTGCCGCTTGAACCGTTGCTTTCATCTGCTCATCCAGGACTATGGCTTTGTTTCTTTCCTGGAAGCCCTTTAAGCTATCCTCCGCCGCCTTCAGCTTTATCTGGGTCTGACTCAGTCTTTCCTCTATGAAAATTCTGGCATTCTTAGCTTTTGATGTATTGGTCAACTGGTTTACCCGATCTAATTCTTCTACCAGTAGATTAGCCACACGAGCGGCTCTTTCTCTATTTTTGTCCTCAAACTCAATGGAAATAATCCCTTCATTTTCCACTTTCACCTGAAGATGGGAAAAGAACTCTTTTAAACCATCCTCCTTTTTCCTTACCCCATAGACGTTAAGAAGGTTCTCTTCCTTCATTACCGGTTCGACTACTGCACGGCTTTTAAGTATTGCCGCAAAAACGTCTGAGGGAGTTGCAGTCATAGGAAGGCTTAAGCTACTGAAACTGGAGAATTCCCCTAAAAGTGAGCTGGCAAGGCCAATTCCCAGACCACCACCTCTTTCCGGAGGTAAAAGGGTTGTTTTAGCCCGGTACCAGTTGGGTAAAAAAAGTGAAAACAGGGCAACTACAAAACAGATCAGGATAAAATTGAAAAAGATGAACCGCCTGTATTTGACTAAAACGGCAAGATAACTGTAGAGATTTATATTCTCCAGTTCTGTGGAGGTAGATTCAGAATTATCTGATTTTTCCTCAGTCATTTGTTTTCTCAGGACTTATTTGCTTGCGTTATAAACGACTAAATAAATGGTAGCCGCGCTGCTGACAACTGCCAGGACATCTTTGAAAGTATTCAAGAAGCTTTTCTCTGGCTTTTCTGGTACCCAGATAACATCACCTGGCTCAATGCTTCCATCAGGCTTTCTCCACTCTCCGGTTGTCCCCTTGATCAATTTAACTTTCCCCGTACTTGCTCTCCAGGCAAAACCACCTGCCTTTTTGATATAATAACTATAATCTTTCCCGGGTTCATAAGTCAATAGACCTGGATTGACCACGTTGCCGGAAACCTTTATAACTAAACTTTTTTGGGGGACAAAGACCTGATCTGCATCTTTTAACAGGATATCCTCTTTCTGGTCTTTACCCTTAAAGAGCTTGACAAAATCGACTGAGACCCTGCCAGGCATTTCTCTGGATTTGGTCTTAAAATATTCATATTCGTAATCTTTCATATCTGCAACCGACATTTTCTTCAGCCTTTCATATTCCAGATCTATCATTTGAGAACTGCTCGATCTGATCATCTCTGCCTCTGCCAGGGAAGCATCATTCGTAAATCCACCCGCAAAGTTTATTAATTCTGTAAGTTTTGTCTTCCCTTCCTCGATTGCATAAACCCCGGGATAAAGAACCTCTCCATTGATGCCGACCTGTTTTTTCTCCTTGAAATCGGGGGCAGAACGGATAAAAACCCTGTCACCCGGGATAAGGGGTAGGTTTGCTTCCCGGTTCCCAGCAGTGAAAAGTGGAGTCAAATCTTCATTCAAGGTCCGGGTATTCTTATTGTCGGAAGCAAACCTGACTATCTCGGTTGAGGATAAATCAGCATTCGGCTCCAAGCCCCCGGCTAAGTTTATCAAATCCAATAAGCTATCATCTTCAGAATATTCATATTCTCCAGGATCCTTAACTGCTCCATAAATACCATAATACATAGCAGTATCCTTTAAAGGAACATAGATGATGTCACCATCCAGGACATAAAGGTTCCGTTCATTATTCCCGGTTTTTAAGAATCTCAAGATGTCTATCTTTTTCTGCGACCCGTTGTTTCTCTTAAGGATTATGTTCCTTGAAGTGGAGTTAGGCAATCCCCTTCCTGCCCTCTGGATTATCTCTGAAACCCGCTCATTAGCGTAAGCCGAATAAACTCCGGGATTCACGACTGCACCGGTTACCGAGACTTTAAACTTTCTTAAATTGAGCAAACTGACAGTTACCTCGATATTCCTATATTTTTTTAACACCTCTTCCTTAACTCCAGATTTAACCTCCTCCAGAGTTTTCCCGGAAACCAGAAGACTTCCGACCCGGGGAATCAGAATCTCGCCCTCTGGCGTAACTTTCAAATTGTAGGTAGTCTGAAATTCATCCCAGAGCACAATGGAAAGAAGATCTCCTGGCCCAATTATATACTCTTTTGGGTTAATGGCCTGCTCTAAGGTTTGCTCACCTGAAGGAAGCTCTGTCTGTCTGGAAATAAGCGTGTCCCGGTAAAGGGTTTCCATCCGATATTGAGCAAAGGTAAGCGAATAGATGCTCGTTAGAAGTAAAAGGCTCAAAATCAATTTTGCTCTCATTTTTCGTCCTTAAGGTCTTAATTTTAATTCAAAAAAGCCTTTTTATAAAAAAACCGAGTCTGTCAGGATAGGTTTTCCTATTTGCAACCCGGTGAAAAAATAATATTATCATTCCCCTCAAGTTAAAGAGTTATGCCCTAATAATCTTGGGTCTGTAAATTCCGATTAAAGCGTTTCTTATTTTAAAATCTCTAAAAACAATAACTCTTTAACAAATATACTCTAAGCCTTGCCTCCTGAAAAGAGTAAGCTATTCTGCAAAAAATAATAAAATAATCTTGCTTGAATGTCAAGGAAAATATGAGAGCAAAAAGAGAGAAGAAAGGTAGTTCGAGGGTTCGACTATTCGACAAGCTCTCTTCGGGTCTGAGCCTTTGTTCGATACTGAGTCTCACGACGAAGTGCAGGGTCGAAGATATAGTCCTGAACCGCGTCGGAAGGCAGGCTCACATCCCCTGACTGTTCGACTTTACTCACAGTCTGTGAGCGAAATCGAAGGAGGGATGTCCACCAGAAATTCAGCTTTATCTTTTTTCGTCCGTCATTCGTCATACGATATTCGTCATTTTTTAATTATTTCTGCCATTCCTCAATTTTTTTAACATACTCCTTGAACAGCTTTTCAGCGATCGCCTTATCCATAGCCTCCACGTAAATATGTAGATTCGCCTTTCTATTATCCGGAACTACCAGAATCCAGGAATCATCATACAAAACCCTTACCCCATCTATGAGTTCTCTTTTAAATTTTTCAGTATACAGGATTAGCTCCCTCATCACCTGACCCTTTTTACTCCAGTCACAAGGGATTTCCTCTGTAATCCTGTAGAACCGATCCAACTCCTCTCTGAGGTTGCCAAATTTCCGGTTAGCCTTAGCCATAAGCTCTAAAAGCTTGACCACGTTAAACATCGCATCTGCGCCTAACTGGAATCCGGGGAAGATGAATCCACCTTTTGTTCCACCAACAAAGTCAACTTTTAACGAACTCAAGGCATCCATCATAGCCAAATGATCATTCCTTACTCTAATTACCTTAACTCCATACTCTGAGGCAATCCTTTCCACTCCTATAGAAGCCACTACTGGCACTGCAATCTTCTGAGCTTTATTAGAGCTCAAGAATAAGGAAGTGACTATTAAAAGCAGAAGATCAGCAGAGATAAATTCACCTTTCTCATCTACGGTAGATATTTTCTCCGCTCCGGGGTTTAAGAGAAATCCGACATCTGCTTTTAGAGATTTGACGATAGTAGAGAGCCGGTGCAGAGCCTGGATCTCCTCCTCCTCCTTCCGGACTAACCTCTTGGGGTCTAAATAAGCGTTCAAAGAAATAATATCGCATTCTAAAGCACCTAATATCGAAGGGAATATTTCTGAGGCTCCTCCATATGAATAGTCTATAACCACCTTAAACTCCGACTTTTTTATGGCTTCAGTATCTATACCCTTCAGGAAGTCATTTCTATAATATTCGATAACCCTCTGCGGGAAATCGAGTTGTCCTACATCCTCCATCGAGGCTCTCCTAAAATCCTCCCTGAAGAAAAATCTTTCCACGGCTTTAGCTTTGGAGGTCGGAAGGTCCTGTCCGTTTCCATCAAAGAAGATGATATCTATAATTTTGTCATCCAAAGATGAAGACCTGACATGAATGCCGCCCTGTTCTCTTCCAGATTTCAACTCGTATCTAACCACCGGTATCGGCAGTGTTCTGAGGTCTTGAACGTTCACGCCAGAAGACAAAAGTCCACAGATAACAGCCCGGTTGGTCATCCTGGAGGTTTTCCCGGCATCTCTGCTTGTAACCACAGTTGTGCCTTTGCCCAGAATAGCTCCAAAAGCCGCACCCAATTTTACTGCAAATTCCGGGGTTAACTCTAAGTTTCCCAGGCCGCTGACCTTGGCATCAGTAAATAGTTCCCGGTTCCACTTCTCACCCCAGACCAGGCTGGTGGAAAGTATCGCCCCGGATTCGACCTCTTTTCCAGGCCAGATCTTCACATTGGCGCTGATCTTGGCTCTTGAACCTATGATGCAATTATCGCTCACGATCGAGTTCTCTAAAAGGGCCGTCTCCTCACCCACGATGGTCTTCGAGCTTACCACTGTCTCCATCAAGGTTGCGCCATTTCCGATGAAACTGTCCTTCCAGACGACCGAGCGGTTCATGTTCACCCCTTCTCCACAATGAACCCCTTCTCCGATCACTGAATTTGAGATTTTCGATCTTGAACCGATATCAGAATTACTCCCCAAGATTGCCACGCCTTCGAATTCGACCTCCTGGCCCACCTGCACGTTCTTGCCTACCCAGATCATAGCTTCTTTTCTTTTCAGGAGATTCCCTTCTATTTCTATCTTGACTTTACCTTCTAAGATATCCTGATGAGCTTTGGAATATTCATCCAGATTCCCCACGTCTCTCCAGTAGTCAGGAGAAATGAATCCGTAGAGTTTTTCATCTTCTTTAAGCATCAGGGGGAATAAATCCTTGCTGAAATCGAATTCTTTTTTAAGGGGTATCTTCTCCAGAACTTCCGGCTCCAGGATATAAATTCCGGTGTTGACCGTATCGCTGAATACCTCCCCCCAGGTGGGCTTTTCAAGAAAACGGGAGATTCTGCCATCTTCCCGGGTGATGACCACTCCATAAGATAGAGGGTTTTCCAGCCGGGATAAGACCAAGGTGGCTGAAGCTTTATTCTGAACGTGAAAATCTATGGCTTTAGATAAATCGATATCGGTAAGCACGTCTCCGGAGATGACTAAGACTCGTTCCTTTTCACCCGAACCGGAACCGCTATGCAATTGTCCTTCAGCATTCTTCACGCTACCGGCCGTGCCGTAATCTTCAGTCGAGGTTACGTATTCAATCTTCACTCCGAATTTCGAGCCATCCCCGAAATAATTTTTTATCTCCCCTCCCTGGAAAAAAAGCAGCGCTACAATATCTTTGAGATTATGTTTTTTCAGAAGGTTTATGATATGCTCCATCATCGGCTTGTTGGCAATCGAAACCATGGGCTTAGGTAAATTGCAGGTCAAAGGCCTGAGCCTGGTCCCAAAACCGCCTGCCATTATAACTGTTTTCATTTCAAATCCTTATTCTCAGCTTATCTTCGTAGACAATAAAACGATTTCAAATATAAAATCAACAGTTTTTAAATCCTGCAGATGAAGAATCAATTCTTTTGATAAATCAAAGTCCTACAAATATTGAATGTAGTGGTTCGATTTATCGAACCTGTTTTGTAGGGGCGTATTGCAGTTCGACAAACTCACTGCTCTGAGCCAAGCCGAAGAGCAATACGCCCCTACCCTGCTAAAAAACTTCTGCTCTCCCAACAAGAACAAAAAAACCCCATCCTCAATCCAGATAGTTTTTTCATTTTTCTGGAGCCGAACGGAGTTTTCCATACCTTATTAGTCCTGATTTCTTGGAAAAGCTGAACTTACCTTTAGGTTTATCGGCTGAAATTCGGTTTTTTTAGTAAAAAATACAAAGTAAATTTAAATCCCTTTAAATCTTTAGCAAGGCAAATCCCAAGATCCATTCTTGACTTTCAGGTTTGCTTATCTTTTTCTCTCCGCCAGATGTAGAGCCTTACGAGCACCTTCCATCAGAAAGTCCATCCAATACCCATGCTGAAATCCAAACCGGTGAACTCCACTTTGATATCCTCTTGCTTGTCTGAAAAAGCCAGACCGTTTGAATACCTGTAACGGGCTTGTGAAATCAGATAGAGCCTCCCGGTAACCTGAGAGATCAGACCTAATGAGGCGTGGAGACCGTATCCATTTCCTGTTCGCTTTGGACCAGGCTGGGAATCAGTCAATGGTGACCCGGCATAGTAGATCACGTTCGCATCCACTTCACTGATGAAATATGACACGCCAATTCCCACAGTTGGAGAGAACCGCTGGCTTAGTGCACTGAACTTGTATTCATAACCCAGGGTAAGAGGAATTCCTTGAAATTTCCATCTTACCGTAAACGGGATGAACCCCGTTGTATCTCCCTTATAGTTCGTCAGAATTAACACGGAGCTCATAGAAGCAGATGTTTTGATCAACTCGGTTCCCAGATTAATTGAATGGTGTTTACCTAGAGCATAGTTGATAG